>CAVOFA010000032.1:0-25410 GCA_963694865.1 Gammaproteobacteria bacterium
CAGCGGAGCCAGGATTTCTATATTGGGTGAATTCGCGAGCTTATCGTAGAGCGCTGCTAATATCAGTGAATTTTCGACGATCGTTCCCAGTTCTGCCTGGTTGATGTCAGCAGCTGAAAAATGCACCAGACCGGTGCCATCCGCGTCCCAAACTTCCATGTGCTGATATCCACAGCAGCGCCTGTGTTCAATCTCAGCCCAGATGCCCATCTGGGTAAACAGGTTTTTTGAAGCTGCGGTGATTGCGCTCACGCGAGGGTCAAAGTTTGGCTGGTCTGTCTTGAGGTCGGCAGCAGCTGTTTGCCGTTGCAGAAACGGTATGGCGTGCGCATCGAAAGCGGCCTGGTCTACCAGGGCAGCCCGTAACGGAGTGTTCTCTAATAAACAGGCAACGCTCGCCCCCACCATTCCACCACCAACAATGATGACATCGAAATCTATAGAGTCCGCTGCTGCCATGGCTTGTCATTATAAGTGCAGTATCTTTATATCCCTAGCAGCTTGTTGAGAAGCTTTCGGGCGAGTGCTAGAGAAGGCAAAATTTAGCGAAAACGTGGAGTTTACAAACTGTAAATGCGCATTTTGCGCCGGATTTTAACGCCGTCATAGTGCCGGCTAAGATTTTTTCAACGTCCTGCCAGTCCTGGACTTAAATAAACTGCTAGACTCCTGCGCAAAATGAGCCCATCGTTCAGCCGGGATTTGGCAGGCGATGAGGGCATAACAAAACATTCGAGTGCTGCCATGGCCAAAACGCCAGCGCCTGATTCGAAGAGGAGTGAAAGATGACTAATACTGTTAGCGCTGAGCAATTAGAAAATTATATTGGTCAGGAAGTGGGTGTCACCGAATGGATCGAAATCGACCAGGATCGCATTAACAAATTCGCCGACGCCACCGGCGATCACCAATACATTCATGTGGACCCGGAGCGTGCTGCGGAAACAGCCTTCGGTACAACTATCGCACACGGATTTCTTACCCTTTCCCTGATGAGTATGCTTAGCTCCATGAACGGCAGTATTAAACTGGAGAATGCCGTCATGGGCATCAACTACGGTCTGGATAAAGTGCGATTCCTAAATCCGGTCAAAGTCGGCGATAAAATACGGGCCAGGTTCGAACTTGTCAGCGCCGAGGAAAAGAAACCAAATCACTATTTAATGAAGCATAATGTCACCATCGACATTGACGGCAAAACCAAGCCCGCACTCATAGCGCAGTGGCTGGTAATGACCGTTGTCGCTTGAAGCGATAGCCTGATCCTCGCCACAAGCAACTATTTTGAGATACGTTTATGAATGAGAAACTTTTATGAATAGGTCCCTGCTCTCTATCCTTCCATTTCTCGCCGCCTGCGCCGGTGAACCGCCCCAAAATATTGGTGTTGTAAATGGCAGGCTGACGCCCTGCCCCGAGTCGCCGAATTGCGTGTCCAGCTATGCATCTGATGCAGAGCATTCGATAGACCCAATCGCTGCCAGCCTTGAGAAGATTGAACAATCTCTGCTACAACTGGATCAAGCCAATATCGTCAATGCTAACGATGATTATCTGTATGCCGAATTCACCAGCAGCATCATGGGTTACGTGGACGATGTGGAATTTCTGCATAACCAGGCGAGCGGATTAACCCATGTGCGCTCGGCATCCAGGCTGGGTTACAGCGACCTCGGCGCCAATCGAAATCGCATAGAAGCTCTGCGCGAAGCAGTGAAGTAAGAGAAACAAGACAAGTAAGAGAAGCAATAGAAATAAGAGAAGCCCGATTTATTTGCTGGTAATCCCCATTGCCCGTTCTGTAAACCCGCGTTTGATTGACGGCAGTAACTCGAGAGCGATCAAGCCAAATTTTCTCGCCAGGATATTGCCCGGCTTGTTACTGGAAAACAGGCGGGTAATCGTGTCCGTGAACATTATTGTCCGCTCTTGATCCCGCTCTTGTTTGCAAAGGTATTGTTGCAGTACATCCATCGAGCCCAGGCCAGCACCCGCTGCTGCCGCCGCACACAAAGTTTCCACCAGCTTTGCGGTATCCCGCAGGGCCAGGTTTAAACCCTGGCCCGCGACCGGGTGCAGCGCATGCGCCACGTTGCCCAACAGCACCAGTCCCGGCCGTAGCTGTTCCCGCGCTACCGACAGTCGCAGTGGATATGAAAATTTCTCGCCGAGTTGTTGTAATTTGCCAAGCCTGTTGCCGAAACGTTGCTGCAGTTTTTCCAGCAATTCATCTGTAGCCATGGCCATGTATTCTGCAGATTGCTGCGCGCTTAAAGTCCAAACCAGCGAGGCCCGGTGCTGCGCCCCTATTGATTTCAGTGGCAATACCGCAAGCGGCCCGGTATCCGTAAATCTTTCGTAGGCGATATTTTCATGTGCTTTTTCGATGCCAATATTCGCAATTAACGCGTGCTGATTGTAATCCTGCACATTCTGTCCAATGCCCAGTTGTTCGCAAATGGGAGACCTACCCCCATCGGCGAGCACCACCAGGGATGCAGATACCGGATGCTCCATTGAACCGCATTTCACGATCAGATCCATCCCCTCTGCCGTTGGCTTGATTGCGACGATGGAGGCGGGGCAGAAAAGATCAATGCCAGAATCTGCCGACATAGAGCTATTGAGAACCATGCCGAGTTCTCTGTTCTCAACTACATATCCAAGCGCGTCGACCTTATAATCTTTATGGTCTATGCGGGTCGAGCCTATTCGCCCACGATCGGAGACGTGAATTTGCGTGATGGCGGATACCGTGTGCTGTAGTTGTGACCACACCCCCATAGCCTCAAAAATCTGGCGGGAACCATAGGACAGGGCAGTAGATCTGGCATCGAAACTTGGTTGAGATGCGTCGGTAGAATCTGAGCTTGTTTCCAGACCAACGGCTTCGACAACCAGTATGGAAATTTCCTTGCTGGCTTTGCTCAATTCGCGACTCAGGGCACAGGCGAAGCTGGCGCCAACCATGCCGCCGCCAACGACTACCACATCATAGGTTTGCTTTGGCTGTTGAATACGCATGAGAGGGGTTCCTAGTGAACAGTCTCTGCCATGAATGCTTCAATTTCCTCAACTGTCTTGGGAATACCGGCGCTGAGAATTTTATTGCCCTGTCTGGTAATTAACACATCGTCTTCTATACGCACACCGATTCCACGCCACTTTTTAGCCACTTTCCGGTTGTTCGGAGCGATGTATATGCCCGGCTCTACCGTCGTCACCATGCCCGCTTCCAGCAGACGCCAGTCGTCATCAATTTTGTAGTCGCCCACATCGTGAACGTCCATACCGATCCAATGTCCTATCCTGTGCATATAAAAATCTTTATAGGCTTCGCTTTTGATTAGCTGACTTGGACGCCCCTTTAACAGACCGAGTTTGACCAGACCCTGGGTAATAATCTTCACGGAAATAGTATGAGCCTCATCCCAGGGTACACCAGGCTTGAGGACTTCGATGGCGGCAAGCTGTGCCTTAAGGACGAGGTTATAGATGGCTTTTTGCTCAGGGGAAAACTTGCCATTCGCGGGAAATGTGCGGGTAATGTCCGATGCATAGTGACCATACTCACAACCGGCGTCGATTAGAACCAGATCGCCGGTTTTCACTTCGGCGTTATTTTCGATGTAATGCAAAATACAGGCATTGTCGCCGGCAGCCACTATAGACGTGTAGGCAGGAGCTCGACTGCCATTGCGCGTGAAGGCATACAGCAGTTCTGCTTCAAGCTCGTACTCTTTAATGCCGGGTCTGCAGTAAGCCATGGCCCGCCGGTGGCCCTGCGCTGAGATTTTCGCGGCCTGCTCCATGAGTTTGATTTCAGCGCTGCTCTTGATCAAGCGTAATTCGTGGAGCAAATGATCGAGCATCAGAAACTCACCAGGCGGATGTGCTCCCAGCCTGGCTTTGCTGCGAATGACCTTGACCCAGTTCATGACCTGATCATCGAACTGATCGTCTTTTCCCATGGAATAGTAAACCCGGTCCCGCCCTTCGATGAGTCCAGGCAATATCTCGTCCATATCGTCGATGGGATAGGCGTCATCGATTTCCAGTTCCTTACAGGCCCCATCTGGTCCCATCAGAGTTCCATGCCAGAGCTCCTTTGCCTTGTCTTTCTGCTGACAGAACAACACTACTTCTCCCTGCTTACGCCCCGGAATGAGAGCCAGCAACGCCTGCTCCTCGGTGAATCCTGTTAAGTAATGGAAATCACTATTCTGGCGATACAGGTAATCCGCGTCGTTATTGCGAACGCGAGAAGGCGCGGCGGCCAGCAAAGCGATGCTGTTTACCTCCATTTGTGCCATCAATTCTTTGCGACGGCGCTTCATTTCCCGATAATTACTAGTCATAGTTCCTCGATCGTGTACGGCATTATTTTAGTGCAGGGTAGCTCCGGTGGCGTATTCGACAGCTCTGACCTGCAGCATATCGGGGTCTCATTCCATAGCCAAGTGCCATTTTTTCCCAATCCATTATTGACCCATTTCCATCACCACTCTATAGTTATGGCATTGTTAATGTAAATCCTAAGCTAAGAGCAATAGTGCATTGCGGCTATTGATAAATAACTGTCAAGAAATCAACAAATTGACAACAAATAACTAGAAGAAAAAGCACATGAGTGAAGACAAGTTCCAGTCTCTGACCGATAAAGTTGATGATCTCATCGACTTATGCGCCGAAATGAAGCACGACAATCAGCAGCTAAGAGCCACTGAAAATTCCTGGCAGTCTGAACGCAAGCAATTGATCGATAAGAACAAACAAGCCAAATCTAAATTGGAAGCCATTTTGCTCCGCCTGCGAGCGATGGATCAGTCCTAGTCAGCTGAGTGTAAAATCATGAGTGAACAAAGTACTGCCGTACAGGTAAAAATTCTCGATAAGGAATACCAGGTCAATTGCCCTCCTTCCGATCAGGAAGCGTTGCTTAAATCTGCCCGCTATCTGGATGAGAATATGCGCAAGATCAAGGGACGTGGCAATATTCACGGTGCCGAAAAGATTGCGGTAATGGCCGCACTGAATATAACTCATGATATGTTGCGCAAAAATCGCATGATTAATGAGTCGCGGCAAAGCACTGCACAGCAGGTGAAAAGCCTGGAAGACAAGATCGACACGGTCCTTGCCAGCAACCGTCAGCTGGAGATTTAGGCTTTACTACCAATGCTGTGGGAGCAGAGCCAATCTTTCTCTGCTTCCCCTAGTGCCATCCTACCGCCCGATATATACTTGCCTTGAAGTTCCCTAGGACATTTGCCAATCAAAAGTGTTCTTGAGCCGATATCTTTATCACCGGAGGCAACTCGATAGATGTTGTTGTGCACGTCCGCTAGCCGGAAAGCCTTATGCATCGCGGGAGCCACCACCTGGACCTTTGGGTTCAGGGCATATTTGGTAGCGGTGTTCCGGGGGGCTCAACTCTCCATTTTTCGACACCTCTTCTTGTAGTCATGACTGATGATAACCGTGGCGCTTTGCGCGCCTCTCGAAGACAATCTCGCCAACAACTTTCTTCTGAGCAACAGCTTGTAGCAGCCAGGGCCCTGCTGGACCTTATTGGCCACCAGGATTTTTTCCGCGTCGCCCAGCGTATCGCTTTCTATCAACTTATTGATGGTGAGATCGATCCCCGGTTGCTGCTCAATCTGGCTCTTAGTGAGCGCAAGACCTGTTTTCTGCCGGTCATCTCCAGAGAGACTCCGGAGTTTGTCTCTTTCGCTCCCTACGATACCGACACACCGTTGATCGAAAGCCAGTGGGGTATTCCCGAGCCGCCGTCCGAGACAATTGTCTCTCCCACCGATTTCGACGTGGTTTTCGTGCCACTGGTAGGATTCAACGCACAGTGTTTTCGATTGGGCATGGGTAAAGGCTGCTACGACCGCACCTTCAGCTTCAAGATTTTTAATCGTCGCAGTCGACCGCTGCTGGTGGGCCTGGCTCATGAAAGCCAATTGGTGACGGAGTCTTTTCCCATACAGAGTTGGGATGTGAGGCTGGACGCGGTGGCTACCGACAAAAAAATATACCGCCCCGATACTGCATAGGGCGGAATACTGAGCACACCTATCCCTGGCTAACTTCTTCCCTGTGTTATCTTGGAACCGACATTAATCCTAAAACTGTCGTTGTCCTGAAATTAGTATTTTAGATTTGAGGGCCCGATTACATCAAGGCGCTCTGAGCAACGCTGCTGGCCAATACACTCACAACAAACAATGTAATTATTACCATGACCATGTCCGGTTTTTTGCTCATTCCTGTCTCCGGTGCAGATTTAACGTTCAAATGCCATAGCGGCTCCTCTCTCGAAAGCTTTAATTTCCCGGAATAACAACTGATTACCGAACTTTCATGCAAAGCCATCTCATGACTTCGAAAATGGGTCAGAGTCTGGGATATCTTTAGGAAAATAGGGATGGAGGGAGTTCTTTCCTCGATTTTATTCCCTCCGTCCCTATTTTCCCCAAGCACCGATACACGCATCAACTCCCTACAGCGATTTCTTTGAATTTTTGTGGAGATATCCCAGACTCTGCCCCATTTCCCAGGCCGATATTTCGTCTTTAGCTGTTGCTTCCAGAAAAATTGTCTTTATGGTACTGTATGTATATACAGTATATAAGAGAACCTTTCAAAATGAGCCTGAACGAAACCTCCCCCAGCACTTCTGAATCCATGCCAGGCAGGATCGGCAAAGCCGGAAACCGCATCGATGAGCTGCTACATGGCAACCCCAATCTATGGCGTGGTTGCGATATGGCTGGCCAGGACTGCCACGGTCGTAGCACTGGCTTCCCCACGCTGGACGATATCCTTCCCGGTCGTGGCTGGCCCGACCGTGGCTTAGTCGAAATCGTCAGCCCCTGCTGGGGCATGGGCGAATTACAACTGCTGATCCCACTCATGCGTTCAATAGTTGAACAGGGAAAATGGATTCTGTGGGTCTCTCCACCCTACCTGTTGTATGCCCCGGCCCTGGTCCAGGCAGGAATTAACACCGAACAGGTGCTAGTAGTAAAACTGGACACCTCCTGCAAGGATGCATTGTGGAGTATGGAAAAAGCCCTGCAGACTGAGAACTGTGGCCTGGTACTGGCCTGGCAAAATCACTTGCCCAGCAAGGTGCTGCGTCGTTTGCAACTGGCAGCAGAGACTGGTGATACCCTGGGGGTGCTCTTTAAGCATCATAATAGTAAGCACTCACCCTCTCCAATAAGGCTTCAAATAAAGGACTCCAGGCGTCATGCAGATTGTTTTCCCGAATCTGAGGTGACCGTGATTAAAGCCCGTGGTAATTTCCGCCCCCTGACCATCCACGTCGACTTATACCAGCAGATCTAAGCCTGCCTGGAGCGATGACCTTGGAAGATCCAGACAGCACAAGCCAACTCCCTCTGCCATCGGCAGGATCAATGCCAGCCGCAACCACTGCTAAAATCATCAGCCTGCCGCAGCGCGCAGGAGCAGTCACCGCGAAGACCGCGACTACGAGCAGGGCGGCGAGTCATGCTCTCAGGGGGCGCCGATCTACACTCTGGTACGCGCTTTACCTGCCCCAACTGGAGGAGCTACCTCAGTCACTGCAGCGACAATACCTGAACGAACTGGCCGCTCTGGTGCAAGAGGTCAGTTCTACTGTCAGCTTTCAGCCGCTGGCGCTGGTTTGCGAAATCCGCAGCAGCCTGAAGTATTTTGGCGGTATCGATGTTATTCACCGCCGGCTACGCCAATTGCTTGGGAAGCAATTAAAACAATGGGCCCTGGCCGATTGTTTCTTCTACGCCGTTAGCCCTACTGTGACCGGCAGCCTGCTACTGGCCAGGTCTGGTCACAATACGCTGGTCTATCAGAAGGACAATCTGCGTTCGGCGCTAGGCCAATTGCCCACAGCAGTGTTACAGCTGAACCAAGAGCAGAATCGGCGCCTCTATAACATGGGCGTGCGCCATTTAAGAGATATATGGCGTTTACCGTCTGCTGGTTTGCGCAGGCGATTCGGCAGCGATTTCGTTAATCAATTGCACAAGGCCCTGGGTAAGGCTCCGGAGCCTACCCGTAATTATTTGCCTGCACCTGCTTTTCTTAGTTCTTATGATCTGCCTTATGAACTGGAAAACCTGGAGCGCTTGCTACCGGTGGCCGATGAGATCTTCGCTCAGCTCTGTGACTTCCTGCGCCAACGCGACCTTGGTACCAGCCAGTTGTTGTTCTCTTTACTGCATGAAAAACGTGGCTGTACCGAGCTCAGCATAGGCCTGCGTCAACCCAGCCGCTCAAGAGAACATCTCATGCTGCTGTTAGAAACTCATTTCGGCAATCTATCAATTCCGGCACCGGTGACGGCAGTGAAGCTGGAGGTAAAGCAATTCGATGCCTTCGTTAGTCTCAGTGGTCCTCTGTTTAAAAAAGGAGGTGAGGAAAAAAGGGGCCAGAGTAAAAATTCCTTTAGCTCAAGAGAAAACATGCAGGACAGTGACAGGGAAAAAAAGGGTCAGAGTAAAAATTCCTTTAGCCCAAGAGAAAACATGCAGGACAGTGCCAGGAATTTTTACTCTGACCCCTCTTTTCCAGGGCCCGCTTTCCCCAGCCAGCTCATAGAGCAACTACAAGCCAGGTTAGGGGAGCACCGTGTTAAGAGCATTAACAACGTAGCAGAGCACTGCCCCGAATACGCCAGTCAGCAAGCTGACTATTTCGAGTTTGCTACCCCGGGGAAGGGATCGGAGGCCATGAGCAAACAAGTAGCCCTGAATCCTCGACCTTTCTGGTTGTTGCAACAACCCCTGCAGCTCAGCATCAGAAGAGGCCGACTCTATCACCGCAAAGCCATCGCCATCGTCAGTGGCCCGGAGCGCATCGAAACCCATGGCTGGTCCGACACGGAGGTACGTCGCGATTACTATGTCGCCAGGGAAGAGAATGGCAGTCGTCTGTGGATTTATCGAGAGAAGGGAGCAAGCAAACACTGGTTTCTGCATGGTTTTTTTGCTTAGCGGAACGGAAAAAAAAGAGCCAGAGGATAAAAGGGGTCAGAGTAAAAATTCCTGCCACTGTCCTGCATGTTTTCTCTTGAGCTAAAGGAATTTTTACTCTGACCCCTTTTATCCTCTGACCCCTTTTTTTGTTAAGTGAAATTACGCGATGAGAGTTCCATCGAGCCCAACCAATGGCTCAGATCCACCAGATGCCTGGCAATAAGATGAATTACGCCATCACTCTTCTGCACATGCCCTACCACACCAATCAGCATCGCCTGTCGCACGATGGGGCGTAGCTTTTCCCCCAGGCTCGGCCAAACTACGACGTTGACGAAACCGCTTTCATCTTCCAGGGTTAAAAATGTGACACCTGCTGCCGTCATCGGTCGCTGCCTGCAGGTAACAAGTCCCGTTACCTTGGCATTTGCTTCATTTTCGATATCGGCAAGATCGCTGGCGGTGGATACTCGATAGTTATTCAAATGTTGACGAAACAATGCCAGCGGGTGGCGGCGCAGAGTAAAGCCGGTAGAGTTATAGTCCCCTGCAATATTCTGGCTTTCGCTGGCAACCGGTAACAATACGTCTACACCAAAATCACTGTCTGCGAATTTGGGGTCGGCGTAAAAACTCATGGTCATATTGGTACCCAGCGTTAATCTTTCAGGCCTGTCATCCTGCCTCTTAATGCTATGCCCCTTCTCAATATCGACACCGGCAGCCTGCCAGAAGGCGCGATGCCGATCGCCACTCAAACTTTCCAAGGCATCTGCTGCTGCCAACGCCTCCAGGTCTTTCTTGTTAACACCGCTGCGAAATACCAAATCCTGTATGTTCGCGAAGACTCCCGCTTGCCGAGCCTCCATAACTGCATTGGCACCAAGCTCTGACATACCTTTCACTAATCTGAAACCAATTCGCAACTCGGCAAAATGGGGGTCAGAGTAAAATTTCCCTTCACTACTTCCTCTACCTTCATCCGACTTAATGGGATTTTTCCTCTGGCCCCAATTTGTCCCCTTATCGAACTCCAAGGTGCAGCCATAGGCACTCTCGTTCACATCCACCGCTAATATTCTGACGCCGTGACGCTGGGCATCCTTGAGCAGTTGTGCCGGTGCGTAAAAACCCATGGGCTGACTATTGAGGAGGGCGCAGCAAAACGCTGCCGGGTGATAGCATTTAAGCCAGGCCGACACATAGGCGATCAAGGCGAAGCTGGCGGAGTGGGATTCGGGAAAACCATAGTCACCAAAGCCTTTTATCTGCCGGAATAATTGTTCCGCAAAATCTCGCTCGTAGCCGCGCTCTAACATACCGTTAACTAACTTATCCCGGTAAGGCTCCAGACCCCCCTTACGCTTCCACGCCGCCATGGCGCGACGCAACTGGTCCGCCTCGCCGCCATTAAAGCCCGCCGCTACCATCGCCAATTGCATAACCTGCTCCTGAAAAATGGGCACTCCCAGAGTTCGTTCCAGAGTGGCCTTTACCGCGTCGCTGGGATAGCTCACCAATTCCTTGCCGCTGCGTCGATTAAGATAGGGATGCACCATGTCTCCCTGAATAGGGCCAGGTCTCACAATTGCTATCTGGATTACCAGGTCATAATAATTTCTGGGCCGCAGGCGCGGCAGCATGCTCATCTGGGCGCGGGATTCAATTTGAAACACACCAACCGTATCCGCCCTCGCCATCATGTCGTAGACTCCGGGATCTTCGGCGGGAATTTTCTGAATGGTCAGGGGCTCATCACTATAAGCACTCACCAGGTCCAGGCATTTCTGGATTGCGGTGAGCATACCCAAGGCCAGCACATCTATTTTTAACAGGCCCAGGGATTCCAGGTCGTCCTTTTCCCATTGTATGACCGTGCGATCAACCATGGCGGCATTTTCGATTGGAACCAGGTGAGACAACAAGCCCTGGCTAATGATAAATCCACCAACGTGCTGGGACAGGTGACGAGGAAATCCAGTCAGGGCCTTGGCAAGGTACAGAAGTTTTTGAATTAATGGATCAGAATAGTCTACATCCGCATCGCTGAGCTGTTGTTCCAGGTCTGACCCCCACCAATAGATTGATTTGGCAAGATGCTCCAGCAATTCAGCTTCCAGGCCCAGGGCTTTTCCCACATCACGAATTGCGCTGCGGGAACGGTAGGTGATTACGGTAGCGGCCAGGGCCGCACGATTACGGCCATACTTGTTATAGATGTACTGGATGACTTCTTCGCGTCTAGCGTTTTCAAAATCGACGTCGATGTCTGGCGGTTCATTACGCTCTTTCGAGATGAAGCGCTCAAATAGAACCTCGATACGCGCCGGGTCGACCTCGGTAATTCCCAGGCAATAGCACACGGCGGAGTTCGCTGCCGAACCCCGGCCCTGACACAGAATGTGTTGGCTACGGGCAAAAGCCACCAGGTCATGCACGGTGAGAAAATAATGCTCGTAGCCAAGCTCCTTAATCAGGGTCAGTTCATGCTCGATGAGATTACGAACTTTTGGCGTGGCACCCTCAGGCCAGCGCTGACGAACGCCGGCTTCGGTTAACTCCCGCAACCAACCGCTGGCTGTATAGTCCAGGGGCACCAACTCACGGGGATACTCATAGCGCAGTTCATCCAATGAGAAATTACAGCTGTTGGCGATGGTGACGCTGGCCTCGAGTAGCTCTGCCGGAAATAATTTTGCCAGTTGCTCGAATGAGCGCAGGTGGCGCTGGCTGTTACATTCGCTACTAAAGCCGAGTTCATCAAATTGCTGCCCCAGTCGAATTGCCGTCAGGGTGTCCTGCAGAATCTTGCGCTGTGCAATGTGCATAAAGACACCACCGACGGCACATAGCGGCAGTCGAAATTGCTCGCCCAACTTCTGCAGGCGTTGCAGTTTTAAGCGATCATCTCCCCGCAGCAACAACTCGACGCCTATCCACAAGGACTTCCCCAGCACCCGGGATAACCACGCCGCCTGTGATGCAATGTACTCCGGAGCTTGCAGCAGATCCGGAAGCCATAAAGCCACGCACTCGCCGGGCAGATTTTTTTCTATCATGGCGCGGTTGATCTGATATTCACCCTTGCCTGCTTGCCGTCGCGCACAAGTAATGAGATGACTGAGCTCACCATAAGCTTTGCGATTGCGAGCAAGCAACACCAGGTGACAGCCATCTTCCAGTATAAATTCACTGCCGATGATCAGTTTGATCGCCCGCGCTTTAGCCGCCATGTGTGCACGCACCACGCCGGACAGTGAACACTCGTCAGTGATAGCGATAGCGCTATAAGCCAGGCTGTCTGCCCGCTCCACCAACTCTTCCGGAAATGACGCGCCCCGCAGAAACGTGAAATTGGAGATGCAGTGCAGCTCCGCATAGGCAGGCTCTGAGTTGCTGTTAGTTTCAGGTTTTTCGGTGGGACATTTCGCCATCATGACAATTTAAGCGACTCGAAATACTGTATATACATACAGTATCAGAAGCAAACCAATTGTCAAATACAGGGAAGGGTGCCGCGGTTTGATCGTTTGAATTTGTAGGTGAAATAAAAAAGGCTCCCGCAGGAGCCTTTTTATCTGAATGTTAGATAAGCAATCTAGAAAGATTTGCCGATGCTAAAAACAATTGCCTCACTTTCGTCAGGCTTGCCTGCAGAGGTCAACTCACCATTGACTCCGGCAAATTCATCGCTACTGAATATTACAGCAACACCTACATCAAAATCAGCAACGGTAGTGCCGTAGCCAAATTCGAAATGATCGCCATCGAGTTCATCGCCGAAAGTACCAAATTTGCCGTAGAACCCACTACCGAAATCCAGAGTTAGAGCAAAGTAATCATAGTCCAGTGAAGGGCCGAAATTACCGTATTCACCTACTGAGTACTCCACACTGGCGATGCCATAGCCGAAATTAAAATTAACTTCTTCATAGGTGTCGTCAAACTCACCGGTGTAATAGTAACCAGTGAAACCAATACTGGCCGTAAAACCAGAATCCAATTCAATCCCGTACGCACCGTAGAGGTCAACCTCAAGGCCGTCACCCACATCTGCAGTCCAAGAGCCTATACTAAAGCCTCCTTCTCCATCCAGAATATCTTGACTGGCGAATTCATAGTCGATTCCTGCGCTGCCAGAAGAATTCTTTTGTAACGCTCCGCGATAAAAGTACTCAGATGCCCAGCCAATGTTATAGGACACATCAGCTGAGGCGGTGGATGAAACTACCACGCCTGATGCTAGAATGACGCCTGCGGCTAGTTGGGTTAGTCTGTTCATGTTTTCCTCCAAAAATAGTATTTGATAGTGCAATATCAACTGGTAAGTGAAAGTATTTCATTTTCTGCTTACCAGTTATTACCCGTTAGTTCTAGCAAAGAACGAGCCAATACCTACAATAGCCCATAGTCATTGGTCTGTAGCGGAGAGTCATGAAAACTTGAAACTAATCGCGCCACATAAAGGTGCGCTAATAGAGTGGCATTTTAGTTATGCACCATAATGAGGCCAGGCATTGAGCAAGAGGAATTACCGGAAATGCGTATTAGAGAACACCTGATCAATGGCATGAAGCATGCGTTGCCAGTTTTGAGCACAATTCTTTTAACTTTGAGCTTCTCGGCAACGGCTGACGATACCTGGCCCAGTCAGGCGGCGGGCGCTCAAGCGGCCGGATTCACTGAGCAGGGCATAAATCGTCTCGATGCTGCCATGGAAAAAATTGTAAATGACAACGATGTTGCGGGTATGGTTTGGCTGCTCGCTAAAGACGGCGTAGTCGCCACATTCGATACGCAGGGTTATAACGCCCTGGAAACTCAAACTCCCATGGAATTGGATTCTTTGTTTCGAATCTATTCCATGACCAAACCCGTGACCGGCGTAGCCCTGATGATTCTCCACGAGCGAGGGCTATGGAATTTCGATGATCCAGTAAGCAAGTACGTGCCAGAGCTGGCTGATCTCAGCGTAATGACATCTTATGATGACAATGGCAGGGTCACTACAGTACCTGTGGGCCGAGAACCTACCATGCGTGAATTGCTCAATCACTCCGCGGGTTTTGGATATGGTCTGAGCGGCAGAGATCCAGTAAACACTGCCTTTCGCGAAACCCGGGTATTGGCTTCGGACGACCTGGATCAACTGATTGATAAAGTAAAAGACATCCCACTCCTGTTTCAGCCTGGCGAGCAATGGTTTTACTCGATTGCCGTCGACATTCAGGGCTATATCGTGCAGCAGATTGCCGGAATGAAATTTGGCGATTTTCTGCAGAAAGAAATTTTCCAGCCACTGGCAATGAGCGATACCCGATTTTTCGTGCAGGAGGAAGATCACGAACGCCTTGCTCAGATACACTCCTGGGACAGGGGACGCAATAAGCTGGCACAACGAACACGACGATCTAGCAGCTTTGGTTACTTCGACCCCAGTCGCATCGAATCCGGTGGCGACGGATTAGTTTCTTCTACTCACGACTATGCACGCTTCTTACAGATGCTTGTGAATGAAGGCGAACTGGATGGGCAACGCATTCTTACCCCCGAATCTGTTCGCATCATGCGTACCAACAGCCTGCGTGATGAGCTGAATATCCGCCAGACAGATACCGACCCAGGTACGGCCGGAGAAGGATTTGGTGTGGATTTCGCCGTTATTTACGACCCGGCAGCTACCAATTCCCCACAGAGCGCTGGAACCTACTACTGGAGTGGTGCGGGAGGAACCTGGTTCTGGATTGATCCAATTCAGGACATGTTTTTCATTGGAATGGTTCAGAGTATGGGCACCAGTCGACCGGGTGAAGCCGATAAGCGCATCGTTGCCCGTGACATCATTTACGCAAGCCTGGCTGACTAATTATTAAACTAGATTTGCGGCTGAAAGTATTTTACAGCTTGCTAGGGCAGCGGTATTTCCAAATCCTGAGGCACGGCATAGCCACGCTGGACAGCGGGCCGCGCAGCAATTTCAAGATACCAGCGTTTTAAGTTTGGAAACTTGTACAGGTCCATCTGCTGATAGTCAAAACGTGAAATCCAGGGCCAGGTGGCGATGTCTACAATGGAGTAGTCACCGCTGATGTAATTCCTGTCGCCCAAGCGGGTTTCCAGCACCTGGTACAGACGCGCGTTTTCCTTGCTGTAGCGCTCTTCTGCGTAGGGCGACTTGCCCGGATTGAATTTGACGAAGTGGTGAGTCTGACCCAGCATAGGGCCAATATGTCCCATCTGAAACATTAGCCACTGCATTTCCTGCCAGAATTGTGGTCCTGCCGAACTCATGAGCTTGCCGGTCTTGTGGGCCAGGTACATCAGGATGGCCCCGGACTCCATCAATGCAATGCCGGTTTCATGATCGACTATGGCGGGAATCTTGTGGTTGGGGCTAATCGCTACGAACTCTGCAGCGTGTTGCTCACCATCGGTTATATCGATTGGAAAAACTCTATAGGCAAGGCCAAGCTCTTCCAGCATGATCGACACCTTACGCCCATTGGGCGTACTCCAGGTGTAGAGGTCGATAATTTGCTGCCCGGAATTCTTTTCGTTATCTACTTTTGTCACACTCGATCCTCTGTAATGTCTCTGATTCAGAGCTGCACGTTGACACGGGACAGATACAGCCCGATGTTGTCCTGCACTATATCTGCCAGCTTCAGTTGGTCATGATCGCCTGATTGCATAAGAGACACTTTTAGCACACCGTTAATCCTGAGAGGAAATAATGATGAGAAAGAAAGGAAGTGCCGAGAAGATCGTTCGCGGACCGGTGGTGCCAGCCCAGGGTTATGGCTTTACTAGCTGAGTTTTTGTTCTGGTGTTCCTGGTGCCCAAAAAGGTAAGAGGGGACACTAATAGTGTCCCCTCGGAAAACGGAATTCTGCGACACAGGGACAGCAGCTAATCAGGCGTCGCGAATGAAGTCGTAGTCGATCGGCTTCCCCAGATCGATAGTGTGATGTTCAGATTGCATGGGATATTTTAACCCGGTCGCACAATTAAACAGCATCACCTGCTCATGCGGCTTGATTCTGCCGCTGGCCAGCTCCTGCTTTAGGGCAGCCAGCGTCGCTGCGCCTTCCGGACACAACAAGATACCTTCCGTCTGTGCGCATTCCTTGTGCGCGGCATTGATGTTGTCATCGCTGACCGCTACCGCAAAACCATTACTTTCTCGCACTGCATCCAATATCAAAAAGTCTCCTACTGCCGCCGGCACTCTGATACCGGAAGCGATGGTACTGGCGCCCACCCAGGGCTCGGCGTGGCATGTGCCTTCCTCAAATGCTTTCACAATGGGTGCGCATCCTTCTGCCTGTACTGCCACCATGCGCGGGCGTTTCGAGTCAATCCAGCCGATTTCTTCCAGCTCGTTGAAGGCTTTCCACATGCCGATCAAGCCGGTGCCGCCGCCGGTCGGATAAAGAATGATGTCGGGCACCTTCCAATCTAACTGTTCTGCCAGCTCTAACCCCATGGTTTTCTTGCCTTCGATTCGATAGGGCTCCTTCAGGGTTGAGGCATCGAACCACCCCATGCGCTGTTTGCCTTCGCCGACAATCCGACCACAATCGGTTATATAGCCATTCACCAAAAATGTTTTCGCCCCCTGAAATGCGATTTCTTCGATGTTCACCTTCGGCGTGTCTTCCGGGCAGAACACATAGGTCTCGATATCTGCTGCTGAACAATAGGCGGCCAGAGCGGCACCGGCATTGCCATTGGTTGGCATCGACATGGTGGTGATGCCCAACTCCTTTGCCATCGCCACTGCCAGGGCTATACCTCGCGCCTTGAAGGATCCGGTTGGCAGTCGCCCCTCATCCTTTATCAAAATTTCGCCGCAGCCATATTCACTTTGAAGTTTCACAGCCGGTAGAATCGGCGTCATTACTTCTCCCAGCCTGACTACATTGGCCGACTTTCTCACTGGTAAAAATTCCCGGTAACGCCAGAACTCCGGTAAGCGTGATTTTAGATCGTCTTTCGAAATGGCCTTGCCAAGCGCCTCGAGATCGTATTTCACCAGTAGGGGTTTGCCGGCTGCGGACAGCCCATGCAACTGATCGGCCGGATAAATCTCGCCGGTATAACTACATTCCAGGTGACTTACAAAAGTTGGGTACTCGTTCATGCTGTGCTTCCTACTAGTTTGAGGTAAGAGGGGACACTGATAGAGTAATAACTTAACTAGCGCCGACCGTACTTCCTACTAGATTGGCCAAGGCTTAAGTTATTACTCTATCAGTGTCCCCTCGGAAACATCTTGTCTATAAGGCCATCGTTGGCGAATCCGTGAAAAACCGCAGCACCTATATGCAGGGCAATAACTGCCAACAACGCCCAGCAACTCCACATATGCAATTCAGAAAAAAGAATATTAAGATTGTCATTCTCTTCGGCCCAGGCGAGGAGATTCAATAGCCACCAGAAAGCAGTATCCCAACCGCTGTAGGATGACGAGAGGTAACCGGTTATACAGCAGGCTGTCAGCAGAAAATACATGATCAGGTGATCGAATGCCGCCAGCTTCTGCATTCGATCCAAATTCTCAGATCGATTAGCGCTGCTATTGACCAGGCGAATTGCCACCATCGTCACCACAATCAACAACAGCGTCATGCCAATATTTTTATGCAGTTGAAACGGCAGCACCCGATAGGTGAAATCCGCAGACGGCAAGGGCAGGGACAACATCCACCAACTCGATGCAAACAGAAAAAAAACCGAGCCTGCCAGCACCCAGTGCAGTGTCAGGGTGATGCCTGACCAACGCTCTTGCGTTGCTGCTGGCTTAGTCAATTTTCTTCTCTTGCATCATCATATTCAACACCGCCGCAAACAGACACAGATGTATAAAGAACCACAGCAACAGTGGCCACAGATACTGCGCACGTAATAAGGGTCCGGTACCCATCGCTGCGATAAAACCCGCAACATCCAGAAATACCAGCAGAGCAAAAGCGGCTACGGTTACATGCGTGATTCGCGCAGCATTTTTAACCAGACCAAAGCCCACTACCAGTGACAGCAGGGCGGCAGCAGATACCAGCGTAGACAGGCCTATTTGCAAGGGGCGAAACCATGTCGGGCTCGAAGCCAATATGATTTGGACGCTACTCACCAGCAACTGGCATTCCTGCAGGCTCAGCCCTTCTTCCTCCAACTCATCAGCACGACAGTTGGCGGCCAACCCCAACTCCGCGGCACTGCCAGGCGCAATTACAATCTGTTTAAGAAGTTCGTTGCCCTGATTTACCAGCAACAGCAATGCAAACAAGACCGCGATTACTCCCAGCCAGCTGTTGCCTGTTGCGATTCTTTCATTCTGGTTCATAGTTGACTCAAATAGAATAAGGAATCGTCGCACTCGGTAGCTTCAGTCCTGCTCTGAATTTTCCCATTATGGGTGACCTGCTGCTATGAATGGAAGCCCGAATCAAGCCGATCTGACTTTTCGATTTTGAAGGAGTTTACAGCCATATCCTTTGAATTATAAGAGCCGGACCACCTTAAGCTCTACCTGAATTCAGGTATACTCCCGATCCTACCGAAGCGTTGTAGCGTGTTAGAGGTCTATAAATGTCGTCAGTTCTGAAATTTCTATTTGCATCACTGAGTTTACTAATGATGAGCTGCGGTTCTGAAGAAACCAGCAGTCAGCCTGCCAGCGACAGCTCTGTAGCTGAGTTAACTACGGCGTCGGAAACCAGTACCGCCGGTGCCGAGCTGGGAGAGTTCGGAATCGATCTGAGCTACCAGGATCCGAGCACACGCCCCGGCGCTGACTTCTTCAAATATGCCAACGGCGTCTGGCTGGACACTTATGAATTGGCGGCCGATCGCAGCCGCTATGGCTCCTTCGATGTGCTTAGTGATAACTCCGATCGGAGAGTACGCACGATCATCGATGACCTTGCCGCCATTGAGCCCAGCGCAGGATCCATGGAGCAGAAAATCAGTGACTACTATCTGAGCTTCATGAATACCCAAACTCTTAATGAATTGGGTATTAGCCCGCTGTTGCCCGGCCTGGTGGCGCTTGAGGAAATTGACTCAAAAGAAGAATTGACTAAAGCCTTCGGTCGATCCCAGATCGATAACACCGCCAGCCCGTTTGGGTTTTATGTCGGCGCCGACCGTAGCGACCCCGACCAACACCAACTGGTTATCTCCGTTGGCAGTCTGGGCCTACCCGACCGGGACTATTATCTGCTGGGCACGGATCAGTATACCAATGCCCGGGAAGAGTACGTGGTACATATCGCGCGCATACTCGATTTCGCAGGCATAGCGGATACCACCGCGAAAGCGCAGGGCATCCTCGCGCTGGAGACCCGAATCGCCGAACACACCTGGCCCCGTGACCAGCGTAGAGACCGTGACCTCACCTACAATCCAATGCCTTTTGATGAATTCCTAGCTGCCTATCCGGGCTTCGATTGGACTGGCTATTTTTCGGCAGCGGGCATAGAAACTGTGGAATCTCTCAACGTGTCTTACCCTAGCGCCATGTCTCCCATTATAGATCTGGTCAATGAACTGACAGTCGATGAGTGGAAGAACCACATGACTTATCGCTTTATAGTCGACAGTGCCAGCACCCTGTCTGAAGAAATAGCCGAGGAATCTTTCCATTTTTACTCTACGGTACTCAGGGGAGTACCAGAGCAACGGCAACGGTGGGAAAGGGCTGTTGCCAGGGTTGGTTCACTCAATAGCCTGGGAGAAGCCATAGGCCAGGTTTATGTCGATCGGCATTTCCCGGAATCAGCCAAACAACAAATGGGAGTGCTGGTTGAAAACCTGCGTCAGGCACTGGCGCAAAGTATCGAGGACCTTGACTGGATGGGCGCCGCGACGAAGGCCGAGGCAAAAAAGAAATTGCAGTCGTTCCGACCCAAGATCGCCTACCCCGATGAATGGCGCGATCTCTCTGCCATCGAGATCACGCGCGATGATTTGTTTGCCAATGCGCAGAATGTCCGAGAATTTAATTACGAGGACGAGATAGGTCGCCTGGGACAGCCCACCAATCGGGAAGAGTGGGGCATGACTCCACAAACCGTGAATGCCTATTACAATTCTTCATTCAACGAAATCGTTTTCCCCGCAGGAATACTGCAGGCACCCTTTTTTGATCCTGCCGCTGACCTCGCGGTTAACTACGGCGGCATAGCAGCCGTTATAGGGCATGAGATGGGGCATGGCTTCGACGATCAGGGCTCGAAATCAGACTCTCTGGGGGTACAGCGTAACTGGTGGACCGATGCAGACCGCGCCAATTTCGAAGTATTGACCACGGCACTGGCTGCACAATACAGCGAGTTTGAGCCAGTACCGGGCTATTTTATAGACGGCAACTTCACGCTTGGTGAGAACATTGGTGATGTCGGAGGTTTGTCTCTGGCCTATCGCGCCTATCACATGGCACTCGATGGCGAAGAGGCTCCGATACTCGATGGCCTTAGCGGCGACCAACGCTTTTTCCTGTCATGGGCTCAGGTCTGGCGGGCCAAATATCGAGAGGATGCCCTGATTCAGCGCTTAACATCTGACCCCCATTCTCCGGCCGAATTCCGTGTCAATGGCGTCGTGAGAAATTTCGATGAATGGTATAACGCCTTCGATGTGCAGCCAGACGATGTCCTGTATTTGCCCCCGGCGGAGCGCATTCGAATCTGGTAAAACGGAGTCAATTATGAAAACAAAGTATGTTTCGCTGCTACTGAGTTTTTTCGCATTCGGACATTGCATAGCGCAAGAAAACTTCGACATTATCATTCCCAATGGCAAGATCATCGACGGTTCTGGTAACCCCTGGTACGAGGCTGATGTCGGCATTAATGGCGAACGCGTTAGCGCTATCGGTGATCTCAGCGCAGACTCGGCAAAATCTGTCATCGATGCCAGCGGCCTGATCGTTGCTCCCGGCTTTATTGATCCCCACACCCATGCCATACGCGGTATCTACGATGTCCCCACCGCGGAAAGTTCCTTACTGCAAGGCGTGACTACTCTGACCGAGGGCAACGACGGCAGTTCACCTTTTCCCATCGATGCGCACTATCAAAGTATTATAGACAAGCAGATCAGCCCCAATTGGGCCGTCTTTGTTGGCCAGGGCACGATCCGTTCACTGGTCATTGGTAGCGACGACCGGGAAGCAAGCGCCGCCGAATTGCAGCGCATGAAAGACATGGTTGCCGAAGCCATGGAACAGGGTGCGCTTGGAATCTCTACTGGTTTGTTCTATGTGCCCGGAAGTTTTACACCCACTTCGGAAGTCATTGAGTTATCGAAAGTTGCTGCCGAGTATAACGGCATCTATATTTCGCACATGCGCGAGGAAGCGGCGCAACTGCTGGACTCCGTGGAGGAAACTATACGCATCGGCGAAGAAGCAGATATCCCGGTGCAAATAACTCACCACAAGGTCATCGGTATAGAGAACTATGGCGCCAGCGTCGAAAGCCTGCGATTGGTTGATGCAGCCCGCGCGCGTGGCATCGATGTAAGCATCGATCAATATCCCTACACCGCATCACAGACAGGAATTACCGCCTTGATTCCGCAATGGGCGCAGGAAGGTGGCCGCGAGCGCATGCTGGAGAGAATTGACAGTCCGGAAACCAGGGGCACTGTGAAAGCCGCCATCGTTGACAAGATTCTCTACGATCGCGGCGACGGCGACCCGAAAAATGTCGTCATCTCGCGCAACCCCCGGGACCGATCCATGGAGGGAAAAAGTCTTGCCGATCTCACGGTCGAGAGAGGCCTGTCACCGACGCCCGAGAATGCTGCCGACGTCGTTATGGATATTATCAAGAGCGGTGGTGCCACGGCGGTATATCACGCCATAGGTCCAGAGGACGTTGATCGAATCATGCAACACCCGGCGACCGCTATTGGTTCGGACGGCCCCCTTTCCGTTTTCGGAGAGGGCGCGCCGCATCCAAGACAGTACGGAACCTTCGCGCGCGTGCTCGGACATTTTGTTCGGGAACGTGGTGTGATCACACTGGAAGACGCGGTTCGCAAGATGAGCAGCATGACGGCGCAACGCCTGGGAATCCGAGACCGGGGTTTGCTGGTGGAGAATTACTATGCCGATATTGCCGTCTTCGATGCCGATGAAATAATTGACATGGCGACCTTCGAAGACCCGCATCAATATGCCGTGGGCATGAAATTTGTGCTGGTGAATGGACAAATTGTAGTAGCAGACGGTCAACACACCGGCAAGCGACCAGGCAAGATTCTCTATGGTCCCGGCTATACGGGCCGCAAGGATTAAGCCACATGGGTTCTACTGTTCCACAAACCTTCAGGACATGATTTTCACGGCGGCGTAAAGCCGCATAACTGCTGGTGAGATTCGCTAATTTTGATCTTTCCTGACACTTCCCTCTTGTTTTATAATCCTATCCTATTGTTTTAATTATTATTTTATACTTGACACGGTATTCGCTACTATTAGCTTTCAGGCATCCAATTACTAGAGAGAACTCACCGCTTCAGCGGAGAAAAATATGAAAGCAATAGGCAACTTAAGCGTCATCTTCCTCGTCATACTCGGCCTGCTGGCCCTGATTCCACTCATCTCGGTTGGCTTTGCTCTCGTTGGTACGGTGATGGTATTCGCCATTTGGCTACTGCCCATGTGGATAATCGGCACCTCGGACCAGACCACGGGATTCGAAAAGATTGCCTGGCTATTGGCAATACTCTGCCTGTCATGGTTCGCCTGGATCTTTTACTTTTTCCTGTCGCCGATTAAACCCAGACATCGATATTACTATTAGGGAACCTCTTTCTGCAGCGACCTGGTTACCAGGCATTACTTCAAATAGTGCCCGCTAACCAGCAATCGCTTCTAATGATTTTCGGATCAGGTATTATACTGTGCACAGCTACAGGATTCGTTAATGCCAATAATCGATGTCGAGAACCTCAGTAAGAAATATCCACTACCGGATAATCCCTCAGAATCATTCTTCGCCGTAGATGGCATCTCCCTGCAGATCGACAAAGGCGAGATCTTTGGCATTTTGGGACCGAACGGCGCCGGCAAGACCACAACGCTTGAAATGCTGGAAGGCCTGGTTGATATCGATGGCGGCTCCGCCCACATCGATGGTATCGATGTTGATGCCAACCCCTATGCTGTGAAAAAAATAATCGGCGTGCAGCTGCAAGCCAATGAATACTTCGATAATTTGTCCCTGCTGGAATTACTCACATTATTTGCCGCTCTGTATGAGCGCGATGTCGACGCCAAAGATTTATTGGGCAAGGTAAATCTACTCGACAAAGCCAAGGCAAAACCTGGCAATTTATCCGGCGGTCAGAAACAGCGCTTTTCTATTGCCTGCGCCCTGGTAAATGACCCAAAAGTTTTATTCCTGGATGAACCCACTATCGGCCTGGACCCACAGGCGAAACGTAATTTGTGGGACCTGGTACTTGAATTGAACAATGCTGGTATGACCATTGTTCTCACTACGCACAATATGGAGGAGGCAGAGTCTCTTTGCCAACGCATCGCCATCATGGATCATGGCAAAATTATTGCCGAAGACACACCCCAGAGTCTTATTCTTAAACACGCACCCGAACCACCCGGCGCGCCATTGCATGGCAACATCGAAGATGTCTTTTTAACGTTAACGGGCCACGCGCTCAGGGATTAGAAGTAGGTTTTATGTTTACCAGTGTCCAACTTCACCTCGCCAGGGTGCTCCTGAAAATATTTCTGCGGGATCGACAGTCAATTTTTTTCAGCCTGTTCTTTCCGATTATTTTCATGACCGTGTTTAGCTTTGCTAACAGTGGCGAGCAAGAGCCGATCAACATCGGAATTGTTAATAATTCCAGCAGCAGTGCCGCCATCAATTTCACACAGCTATTGATTGACGATCCCATTTTCAATGTCAGCAGCGGTGAGGAAGCAAGTTTGCGGTCCGAACTGGTCGAAGGCGAACAGACCATGGTGTTGGTCTTGCCTGCAGCATTCGATGCCAACAGCGATGGTGCCGAACTCAGACTACTGGTCGATGCCGCTCAGGTTCAGCAGTTGGGCCTCATCATGCCGGTGCTGGAACAAACATTGATATCTATCGAGCGTGAATTTAGAAATGTCGAGCCGATGTTTACTCTTGCCGTAGAAGATATACAGGCACGCTCTCAGCGCTACCTGGATTTCCTGTTGCCCGGTTTGGTGGCATTCACCCTGATGCAGTTGAGTATCGCCGCAAAGGTATTCTCAAGCGCCTGTTCGTGACGCCAATTTTAACCCGGGATTTTATTGCGTCGATTGTCATGGCGAGAATGGCGATCATCCTCATTCAATTATCCGTGCTTATTGCCTTCGCGGTGTTTATGCTCGACGTTAATATCATCGGTAATTTCGCATCCTTCTATTTTATCGTGATCCTGGGAACTATCATCTTCCTGTGCCTGGGTTTCTGCCTAGGCAGTATCGCGAAAACCCAGCAGGCGGTGATGGCGGTAGGGAACCTCGTCATATTTCCACAGATTTTTCTTTCTGGTGTGTTTTATCCTATCGAATCGATGCCAGGATTTATCCAGCCGATCGCCTATGTGTTACCCCTCAGCTTTGTCTCCACCGGCATGCGGGAGATCGCCAACAATGGCGCGACACTGCTAAGCATCGCTCCGAGTCTGATCGGCATTATGGTATGGCTAGTAATCTCTTTCATCCTCGCCACACGCCTGTTTGTGTGGAAAGAAGTCGCCAACTAGGACACCTCTGGGTGCCCTAGCTCCTGGAATTTAAGAAGCCTCTGGCTAAATTTGATATAGAAATAAAACTCTTATCTGTACTATATTGCATCAGAATCACAATGAATCTATCCCCTGACGCCGCACAATCACACAGGCCTGAGTAATATTGAGCTTATATGATTAAAATCTGCCCCAACTCGTTCTCCTCGCAACCCTCTACCTCTGCAGCACGACGCTTGCGGCCCAGACTTACCGGGTCCACATCACTAACGACGACGGCATAGAATCACCTTTGATTGTAGCCTTACAGCAGGAGTTGGCAGCCCTGCCCAATGTAGAGGTCGTGGTGGGGGCGCCAAATGTGAACCAGTCCGGCAGTAGCCAGGCCACTGCAGGCGGGCCAACCGTTGTAGACCGATATTATCTGGACGGTAGCTTCTTTGGCTACGCCGTTCATGGCAAACCCGCAAATGCCACGCGGTTTGGTTTGCTGGTGCTTGGAAGGGAGCAGGCATTTGACCTGGTTGTATCCGATATTAACCGGGGCGCCAATGTGGGTGACGTGTCGCACCTGTCGGGTACGGTGGGCGCGGCAATGGAAGCGCTGTATCTGGGCGTACCGGCCATCGCTATATCGCAGGAAAGAGAGGGCGTTAACACC
>CAVOFA010000033.1:0-25140 GCA_963694865.1 Gammaproteobacteria bacterium
TATTGGCCTGTGCTTGTGTCAGCTCAACCTTTCGAGCTTTTTTGGCTTGCGAGGGATCAATGCCTTGCTCTAACTGGTCTTTCGCTATGCCACAGGCTTTACGAGCTTGTTTGAGAGTAACTCTAGGGTATACGCCTATGGCTAACCGCTTTTCTCTCCCAGCTATGCGGTATTTGAGCCGCCAGTACTTAGAGCCATTCGGCTGAACCTCTATATACAATCCCCGCGCATCACTTAGCCGATAGGGCTTTCCCTTGGGCTGTGCCTGTTTGATTTTGGGATCTGTTAATGCCATAGGGCCTCCACAGCTATAGATTGGGGGCACAAAGTCTGGGACAGATTGAAATTTAAATTTATGCCCCCGTATATGCCCCCTAAATTGCCCGGTTCTGGGGGCACTTCTATGGACTACGTTGGACACAGTATATACGAAAAGCCCTGCTAGTACGGGGCTTTTCGGGTTATATTGGATGTATTAAGACAGGTATTTGGTGGAGCCTAACGGGATCGAACCGTTGACCTCAACGCTGCCAGCGTTGCGCTCTCCCAGCTGAGCTAAGGCCCCATATTGAGTGACTCGAGACAGCAGCTAGCGCTATTGTCTGATTCAAAAGAAGGCGCATTCTAAGCACAGCCACCTGAACTGTCAATCTTGAGCGTAGGGCTGTTATGAGATATCTCTGTACTCTCGCTCCAGCAATTTAGCCTGCTTTTTAGAGATTCCCCCCAATACAGCAAGAGCGTGTCGGATTCTGGCACGGCAGATATCCAACTCCAGAATAGCGATCGAATCAAACACAGAAGTGGAAACGGCCTTGCCGCTAATCGCCACGAACAACGGGAATAGAAAATCCCTGATTTTCAATTGCAGAACCTTCGCCAAAGCCTGCAATTCGGCCTCAATATCATCTCGGTTCCAGTTACTAATCTGTTCCAGTCGCCAAAGTGAGAACTGCAATACTTTGAGTGATGTTTGGGTGTCCATCTGCTGGTGCTGAAAACTTTCGGCATTGAGGCTTGGTACACCGCTAATAAAGAAACTGCCCAACTCTACTACATCGCTAAAGCGTTCAACCCGCTGTTTGAGCAGCGGCACGATTCGCTTAACTTTGTCACTGGCAAATGCCCACTGTGCGAATCTCTGCGTAAACTCGGCGTCAGTCAGCTCTTCACGGATATACTTGCCGTTAAGCCAGTCGAGCTTTTCTGTATCAAAAATCGGACCACCCAGTGAGACTCTCGACAGATCAAAGTTGGCTGTCATCTCTTGCTGGGAAAATTTTTCTTCTCCCGATGGCAGACTCCAACCCATTAAACCCAAGTAATTGAGAAGCGCTTCCGGCAGATAGCCCATCGCCTGATAATAATTGATGCTGGTTGGATTCTTACGCTTGCTCAGCTTGCTTTTGTCTGGATTTCGCAACAGCGGCATATGGCAAAATACCGGTGCTTGCCAGCCGAAGTATTGATACAGCAACAAGTGCTTAGGCATTGAATTGATCCATTCCTCCCCTCTGATGACATGCGATATTTGCATCAGGTGATCGTCTACCACATTAGCGAAGTGATAGGTTGGCAGGCCATCAGACTTCATTAACACATGCATATCGACCTGGGACCAGCTTATAGAGACAGTACCGCGCAGCAGGTCATCAAATTCGCAGTCGCCGCTGGAAGGGATTTTCATGCGGATGACGTGATCGCGGCCTTGCTGCAGTCGAACCTCTACTTCCTCGGCAGACAGCTGCAAGCAGCAACCGTCGTAACCAATCGCCTGCTTCTCCTGCATCTGCTGTTGTCTCAAGGCCGTGAGCCTGTCTGTACTGCAAAAGCAGTGAAATGCAGAACCCCCATCTAATAGTTTCTGTATGTGTTGAGAATAGATATCGGCACGTTCACTCTGGCGATAGGGGCCAAAATCACCCTCACAGTCAGGCCCCTCATCCCAGCTTAGTCCCAACCACTTTAACGAAGCCAGAATATCGGCTTCCGATTGCTTATTACTACGCTGCCGATCAGTGTCTTCTATCCTTAAAATAAACTTGCCGTTGTTTTTATGGGCAAAGCAACGGTTAAATAGTGCAATATAGGCGGTCCCCACATGGGGGTCGCCGGTGGGAGATGGTGCGATTCTGGTGCGGATCTGATGCATTAGATACTGTTCTACGGCAGCGTAAGCGATGATTTTGAGGACACGCCGGGGATTATACCCGATTCACTTTCAAATCCTATTCTGCATGATTAACTCTAAACCTTGACTTGGGTGCGAACATTGGATAAAAACTTCTCCCGATTCTACTCAATCTCCGGTTTCCATGCCTGATCATAAATTTTGTGTTGCCCCGATGATGGACTGGACCGATCGCCATGATCGAGTTTTCCTGCGTCAATTTTCGAGCCGTGCCCTGCTCTATACCGAAATGGTAACCAGTGCAGCGCTAACACATGGAGATGCTGACTATCTATTGCAATACGACCCGACAGAGCACCCCATTGCCTTACAACTTGGTGGCAGTAAGCAGCAAGAGTTAACGGCAGCGGCGAGGCTTGGCGAAATCGCCGGTTACGACGAGATAAATCTCAATGTTGGCTGTCCCAGCGACCGGGTGCAGGCGGGCACTTTTGGTGCCTGCCTGATGCGTGATCCACCTCTTGTCGCCGCCTGTATAGCGAGCATGCAGGAGGCCGTATCAATACCGGTTACGGTAAAATGTCGAATCGGGGTTGACGACTACGATAGCGAGGCCAATTTGCTCGATTTTGTTCGGGTGGTAGCAGATGCTGGCTGTAAAATTTTCATCATTCATGCCAGAAAAGCGATACTTTCCGGTCTTAGCCCAAAGCAAAACCGTCAAATCCCTCCTCTTAACTACGAGCGGGTAGTTGCCGTCAAGCAACGCTTCCCGGAATTGACCATAGTGCTCAACGGCGGCATATCTTCGCTGGAGTCGGCGCAGGAACTTTTACAAAAAGTAGATGGCGTGATGCTGGGAAGGCAAGCCTATCAAAATCCATACCTGCTGCACTTGGTAGATAGCAAGTTGTTCGGAGCAGCTGAAATTACTACAGATCGGATTCAGTATATCCACCAATACCTGCCCTACATGGAGCGACAGCTTGAACTGGGCACGCCCCTGCAACACATGACAAGACACCTACTAGGGCTATTCCGCGGAGAGAAAGGCGGCAAACAGTATCGGCGGCATTTGAGCGAAAACAGCCATAAGAAGAATGCCAGCATCAATGTAGTACTTGATGCGATTTCTCACGTAAACTAACTCACTTACATTCAATAAGAGCGCCCTACACAGAGAGCTCTCGGTACAGATTATGAACAGAACCATTAAGACTTTTTTCGAAGCCAGGCTAATACAGCATATCGAAGAAGAAGAAACATCCGGCATTCTCAAAACCGATCTCGCCAGCGCCTGTCTCCTCATCGAAGTAATGAAATCGGATCACGAATTGGACGAAAGAGAAGCCACCGAATTTATAGGCATATTGCAAAAGCGTCTCAATATTGGAGATGACGATTTAGCCGAATTAGTTGCCCTGGCTGAAACCGAAGCCAAGCAGGCGACGTCACTGTATGAGTTTACCAGCCTGATAAACGCCGGATATGACTATGAACACAAGGTCGCGCTTATCCAAAATATGTGGAGAATCGCTTACTCAGATAACGTGCTTGACAAATATGAAGAACATTTAATCAGGCGAATATCAGAATTGATCTACGTATCGCATCGCGACTTTATCAAAACCAAGCACAGTGCAAGAAACAGTATTCAGGGTTGAATTCAGCCAGCGCCAACGCCTCAAAAGGCGAGAATTTGCCCGCAGTATCCTGCCTTGGTTTAACCACCAATTCATCCATGATTTCATTGAACGCAAACAGCTGTTCATGAGCTTTACATCATGGGTCCGCTGCCTGTGCAATTACCCAGAATTTCACTAATCAGTGTATCAGGAAAGCAAGTTTTCGATATGTTGGTCAATCTTTTTGACAGACACGGGCATTCGAGTTCCCAGGCCCTGGGCGAATAGCGACACCCTAAATTCTTCCAGCATCCAACGTAGCATCCTTGTCTCTGCGTGAGAGCTTCCAGGCCCGCTCTCTGCCAGTGCCAGGGACTCGTATTTATCCCAGTAGTGCGCCAATTGAGCGGTATGGCTGCGGTCTTTCTCTCCCATGTGAGGTGCTTTTGCAAGGCGAATATTGATGGCCTTAAAATATCGTGGATACTGCTGTAGCCAGTCGAGCCCTGTTGCCGATAAAAAACCCTCGAAGACCAAATTGTGCAGCTGCCTGTTAATGTCATCTAGCAAGTAAGTCAGCGAAGATGCAGTAAGTTTTTGCAGTTGACGTGAAACGTCGAAATACATTTCAATAATCTGAATCAGTAGTTTTTCAATTCTATCTGCCGCACTTAGAATCTGTGGTTTCCCTCGCTCCAACAGGGATTCAAATTCCAATTTGCTGCGAGGTAGAACTGCATCCAATTCAAATGCAGCGATATAACTTTCCTGCACCGCAGCCTCCTCGACTCCACTTAGCTGCTGCGACCACTTCAAGGCATTACGATTAACTAGTCTGGCAAATTTCTTCTGAATACTGTTTCTTTGCTGCACACTACGAAACATACAGAGCCTTAACACGCCTTTTCTAGTAACGGCTAGCGCTTCAGTTTGATCTGCCAACAAAATTAGATCAACTGAGTCGATTTTATCCACTATCGCTGGATAACGTATCAGCACCAGATTTTCCCCCGTTTCGATTTTCTCCGGGAGCTCCGCAAAGCTCCAATCGCTTAGCCCCTGAGCTTCCAGTTCGTGTTGGTAATTAGCCCCTGGTGACGTTGTCGGCGTGGATTCTAAAACCGCCAGCTCTTGTTTTAATTGAGCCAGATCATCGCCAAAAGCAAGCTCGGCTTCATCTCCATCAAGCACCCTGACCTTAACTTTAAGATGGCCGGCTAATTCGACGCCATCGAATGCTGCCCTCTCGATCTGTAATTTTTTAACTCTGCGAATCTGGGCGATGAGAGAATTAACAAGTTCACCATCTGAGCTGTGCATCTGGGTCAGTATTTCTTCAACGAAAGCATTAACCGGAATGAATTTTTTCCTTACAGCCTTGGGCAAGCCCTTAATCAGGGCTATACACTTCTCTTTGATGATTCCCGGTACCGCCCAGTCTACGTCTGCCTGAGTGAGTTGACCCAACAACGCCAACGGCACGTCGATGGTAGCACCATCTTGCCGGGTGCCAGGATCGAAGACATAAGTCAGGCTAAGTTGATTTTGTTGCAGTGACGCCAAATCCGGAAATTGATCTACCCCTGTAATTTCCTCGTCAGAATCCATCAAATTTTCTCGACACATTTTCAGGCTGTTTACAGCAGCTTCAGACTCGGTTTTAATCCAGCGCTCCAGATCCCGGGTTGAACACAGCTGCTGAGGTAGCCGTTGCTCATAAAAGCGAGCAATATCACGATCGTTGACAATAAAATCTGGTCGCCTGATCTTTTCTTCCAACTTGTTAAGTTCCGCCAAAAAATCCATATTGTGTTGATAGAATAGCGCTCGCGTGATCAATTTATTGGCAACTATGCCCTCACTGATAAATATTTCATGGGCCGCCACGGGGTCAATTTTTTTAAATTCCACCAATTCACGTTCAAGTAACACCAGGCCATAAAGATGCACTTTTTCATAGGCCATCACCTGCTGGCGCTGCTTGCTCCAGTGCGGTTCGAAATAACTACGCTTGACCAGATGCAATGCCATTTGTTCAACCCATTGCGGTTGAATTTTTGCCGCTAGCGTAGCGAAGGTTTGTGAGGTTTCTATCAATGCCCCGGTGACGATCCACTTAGTCTGGCCACGACCCAGTACAGACGAGGAAAACAGGGAGAATTTCTTGTTTCGACTACCAAGATACATCCTGCCCTCGGTAGCACAGGCGATTTGATTCAAGGCCCCGCCGATTATTGCTTGATGAACTGACGTATAGTCCGCCTCATCCTGGTTGCATCCAAATCCCAAAGCCTGGCTACCCAGCAATAACTGCCTGTGTACCTCACGCCATTCTCGCATCCGCATATAGGACAGAAAATTGGCTTTACAAAATTTCTTTAATTGGCCCTGAGTGAGGTTCTGTCGTTCACGTTCATATTGATCCCACAAGTTAACAAAACCAAGGAAATCCGAATCAGGATGATTGAAACGGGCAAGTTTCTGGCTTGCTTGCTGTCGATTCTCAGCCGATAACTCCCTGGGGTCCTGAATGCTCAGGGCACTGGTAATAATAAGAATCTCCCGCAGGCACCTCTGCTCATTGGCGAGCACAATCATGCGCGCATACCTGGGGTCTACTGGCAACTGCGCCATTTTTCTGCCGCAATCGGTCAACTCTTTCTTTGGGTTGAGTGCGTTCAGCTCAATCAATAATTTAAAACCTTCATTGATCGCTTTCTGTTCTGGCGGTTCAAGAAAGGGAAACGCTTCGACATCGCCAAGCTTGAGTTGTTTCATGCGCAAGATAACCGAGGCCAGATTCGTGCGTTTGATTTCGGGATCGGTGAATTCGCTCCTCGAATCGAAATCTTCTTCAGAATACAAGCGGATGCAGAGCCCATTTGCCAGGCGACCACAGCGCCCCTTGCGTTGATTGGCGCTGGCTTGGGACACAGCTTCGATCGGTAATCGCTGCACTTTGCTTTGGAAGCTATAGCGACTAATCCGGGCAAAGCCGGTGTCGATTACATAATTAATCCCCGGCACCGTAATTGAGGTCTCGGCAACATTGGTTGCCAGCACAATGCGTCTGCCTCTATGTGCCTTAAACACTCGTAGCTGCTCGGAATGTCGCAAACGAGCATACAGTGGCAGTATCTCCGTATCTTCAAATTTCCGTTTGCGCAATGAGTTCGCCGTCTCTCGAATCTCCCGTTCACTACTCAAAAATACCAGCACGTCCCCGCTGATCTGATTTCTCTGTCGGTCCAGTTTGATAATGCTCTGGAGTGCGGAAATGATGCCGCCAACTTGCAGGTCCTCGGCTGTCGACTCGTCCTTGCCCGGTAGCAGTGGCCTGTACTGCGTTTCTATCGGGTAGGTTCTGCCTGACACTTTGACTATAGGGGCATCAGCGAAATGTGCCGAGAACTTTTCCACATCGATTGTGGCAGAGGTGATTATCAGCTTTAGCTCTTTCCGTTTCGACAGTAGCTGCTTCAAGAAGCCGAACAGGAAATCGATATTTAATGATCTTTCGTGAGCCTCATCGATAATTAGCACTTCGTATTTGTTTAAAAATTTATCTTGCTGGATTTCTGCCAACAGAATTCCATCTGTCATTAATTTCAGATAGGTGGCATCAGAAACCCTTTCATTGAAACGCACCTGATAACCCACACCCCGGCCGGGCTCGGATTCCAGTTCTTCTGCAATTCTGTTTGCAACCGAGACAGCCGCAAGGCGCCGCGGTTGCGTATGTCCTATCAGCCCGAGGCGACCAAAGCCAGCTGCCAAACATATTTTGGGAATTTGTGTGGTTTTACCGGAACCGGTATCACCGGCGACGACCACAACCTGGTGCTTGCCGATGAGTTTGCCTATTTCCTCAGTAGCCGCACTAATCGGAAGATTATCTGGGTATTTAATCTGCGTTGGAATCGCAGCAACCCTTTTCTGCACCGCACGCTGGGATTTATCGATGGCGGATGACAGCGCTTCGACACTTTTTCGATAAGGAGCATCCCTGCCCGATCGTCTCTCAAGATCGCCTAATTTTCGGCGCAACCGATACCGGTCAATCAGCTGACATGTGTTTAACTCGTTGTACAGTTTTTTAAGCAAGGCAATACCACCGGCATAGGGCTAAAATCAGGACCTCCTGAAAATCAGTCGGAAGTGCCTCACTCTCTTAGTTCGCGCCGTAGTATCTTACCAATGTTTGACTTCTGCAACTCTGCAACAAAGACGACTTCTTTCGGGATTTTATACGCAGCCAAGCCCTTTTTGCAGTGTTTTATCAATTCCTCTTGATCAGTATCTCCATCTTTGCAGACAACGAATAGTTTTACCGATTCACCTGAGCGTTCGTTGGCAACACCGATAGCAGCGCACTCCAAAACTTGCGGATGACTACACACCCAGTCTTCGATCTCATTTGGAAAAACATTGAATCCTGAAACCAGAATCATGTCTTTCTTTCTATCGACAATAGACAGATAGTTATCCTCATCAAGCTGGGCATAATCGCCCGTCTTGAGCCAGCCATCATCGGTAATTGTCTCCGCTGTTGCCTGCGGCTGCTGCCAGTATCCGCACATGACCTGGGGGCCTCGCACCCAGAGCTCGCCCTTTTCACCTGCTGTCACGTCGCGGCCTGCATCGTCAACTATCCTGATCTCCGTTTCCGGCACCAAGGGGCCTACGGTACCCAATTTAACCTTGCCCGGGATGTTGACGCTAACAACTGGCGAGCACTCCGTTAAACCGTATCCCTCTATTACTTCGCAGCCGGTCAACTGTTTCCACTGCTTAGCAACCGAGGTGGTCATGGCCATACCACCGGCACCGCAAAATTTCAGTTTTCTAAAATCCACCGAAGTAATTTTATTGTGGTTAAGCAAGGCGAGATACAAGGTATTGATTCCTACAAAACCCGTAAAAGGCGTCTTCTTCAGTATCTCGACGAGGCCATCCGAGTCGCCGGGATTAGTTACCAATATATTGTGATTTCCCCCATAGGGCAAAACCAGACAATGCAATAGAAAAGCATAACTGTGATAGAGCGGCAACGGCGCCACGATACTTTCAATCTTGTCCTCAATCACTAACAGGCAACGGCAACGTAATTGCATCATGTTTGCAATGAGGTTGCGGTGGCTCAACATAGCTCCTTTGGCAGAACCAGTAGTGCCACCGGTGTAGAGGATCAGCGCCACATCATCTGCGGCACCGCGATTCACATCTTTGCTGTAGTTAGCCGGCGAACGCACTGCCAACTTAAATCCAACACTCCCGGGTAAATGATACTCAGGCACAACCTTCTTTATATATTTTGCGCCAAAGTTCAATAGCAAACGCCGCAACGGTTTTTGCAAATCCCCCAGTTGCGTCACTATTACAGTTTCAATACTGGTATCAGCAATAACTTCTTCGAGTTTGGCACAGAAGCTTGCCAGTATAACAATTGCCTTTACACCAGAATCTCTAAATTGGTGGCACATTTCCGTAGGCGTGTAGAGGGGATTTGTATTTACCACTATCAGACCCGCCTTTTCCGCGCCGTAAAAAGCCACGGGGAATTGCAGCACATTGGGGAGTTGAATGGCAATCCTGTCACCCGGATTAAGGGCCGTGTGATTCTGCAGATAATGCGCGAATCTATTACTCAAGTCATCAACTTCGGCATAGCTGAGGGTGCGACTGTAGCAGCTAAAGGCTGGCAGTTCTGAATGCTCGTTTACGATAAACTCGAACACCTGCACCAGAGAAGTGTATTTTTCAGGTCTGAGATCGTCCGCCAGTTTCTCTATCATGAAATTACTTGGCTAGCAGAGCCATTGCCTCTTCAAGTCCCTTAACCGAAAGCGAAAACATTCTATTTTCCGTCAACTCTTTCACGATTTCTATTGAGTAGCTGTGTTCCCAATAGTCCTTCGGTGTTGGGTTCATCCATACTATATGATTATAGGCATCTGTAAGGCGCTTTAACCAGCTTGAGCCTGCCTCCTCGTTGTAGTGCTCAATACTGCCACCTACATGAGTAATTTCGTAAGGCGCCATGGTGGCGTCACCGACGAAAATAATTTTGTAATCCTTCGAGTACTTATTAATTATATCAAATGTAGAAGTTGTTTCCGCATGGCGCCTGTGACTTTTCGTCCACACAGATTCGTAGATAAAATTGTGAAAATAGTAGTACTCGAGATGTTTAAATTCAGATCGCGCGGCTGAGAATAGCTCTTCGCAGAGTTTTACGTGGGGATCCATCGAGCCGCCGACGTCAAAAAACAGCAAGACCTTAACGGCATTATGCCTTTCCGGCACCATTTTGATATCCAGTAGACCTGCGTTTCTCGCCGTTGAGGAAATAGTGTCATCAATATCCAACTCTTCAATCGCACCGGTGCGCGCAAACTTACGCAGACGCCGCAATGCCATCTTGATGTTTCGTGTACCAATTTCTATGGAATCATCCAGGTCTCTATAGTTACGTTTGTCCCACACCTTGACGGCGCGTTGATTGCGTCCTTCCTGTTGTCCTATGCGTATACCTTCAGGATTATAACCGTATGCTCCAAATGGCGAAGTCCCCCCTGTACCTATCCATTTATTGCCGCCCTGGTGACGCTTTTGCTGCTCCTCCATGCGTTTTCTGAACTCTTCCATTAATTTTTCAAGCCCACCCAGCGCTTCTATTTTTGCTTTTTCCTCATCTGACAGCATGGACTCCAATTGCTTACGCAGCCAATCATCTGGAATTTCGTGGAGCGAGAGATCGTTAATAATATCTACATTTTCGAAATATTTGGCAAAGGCTATATCAAACTTATCGAAGTTTTTCTCATCTTTTACCAAACACAGGCGGGACAGATAATAAAAATCATCGATATTTCCGAACACAATATTCTGATTCAGACATTCCAGCAAAGAAAATAGCTCAGTAAATGATACCGGCAGCCGCTCTTTTTTGAGCGTCATAAAGAAACCTACCAACACTAACGATTAGCTCTGTGCATGAATGCCAATTTCTCAAGCAAATGCACATCTTTCTCATTCTTCAACAAGGCGCCATACAGCGGGGGAATTGCATTCTTGGTATCGTGGCTTTTGAGGATATCTGCAGGAATATCGTCGGCCATCAACAATTTCAACCAATCGATAAGTTCCGAGGTTGACGGTTTCTTTTTCAAACCTGGAATTTTTCTAAGGTCGAAGAAAACATCCATCGCCTGTCTGACCAATTCCTTTTTAATATCTGGATAATGCACATCGATTATCTTTTCCATGGTGAGGGTGTCGGGAAACTCGATGTAGTGAAAGAAGCACCTGCGAAGAAATGCATCCGGTAATTCTTTCTCGTTATTGCTGGTAATAAGAATAATAGGTCTGATTTGAGCCTTGATCAGCTCTTTGGTTTCATAAACATAAAACTCCATCTTGTCCAGTTCCAGCAGTAGATCGTTGGGGAACTCAATGTCGGCTTTATCAATTTCATCAATTAATAACACGCACTGCTGATCCGATGTGAATGCCTGCCAGATTTTCCCCGGGATGATGTAATTGGAAATATCGTGAACTTTCTCGTCGCCCAACTGGGAATCTCGCAAGCGAGAAACCGCGTCATATTCATACAGGCCTTGCTGGGCTTTAGTGGTAGATTTGATATGCCATTGTACCAATGGCAGTTCCAGCGACTGCGCGATTTGCTCCGCGAGTGTGGTTTTTCCAGTGCCAGGTTCACCTTTAATTAACAGCGGTCTTTGCAGCTGTATTGCTGCGTTGACCGCCATCTGTAGTTCGTCAGTGGCGACATAATCTTGTGTGCCGGTAAATTTCATCGAGAGACTTCCACTGCAAGTTTTAAGTGCGCGTATTGTAAACAGCCAACCCACATTAATACAGAAAAACCCAATGACTAGAAGAGCTTGTCACGCCCTTGACTGAGGAGAATTTTGCCGCTCAGGCTTGGCGGCGTCGGCACAGGTGTGGAAGCGACAGGTAAGTGAAACAGACCATGAAGAAGGCTGATTGATCATCATATTTAATTGTTTTTACTACGTTTTTTCCTCCTTCTTACATTAATGCCCAGCACCACAAGTGCAACGAAGAAGGCCAGCAATACAGCCAGCAGCAGCGGCACCATCGCTCTGGGCGCTGCAGCACCGTCCAGGGTTATAGCGTCCATGAGAACCACCATGAGCGCAGGCGCCAGCACGACCTGCTGAGAATTGGCGTACCAAGGGGTTAGTATTAGCGCCGCCAACAGCGCACGTAGTAAGTAAGCTGCCCAGTGTGCTGTTTTGAAACGGGTAAGCTGCCAAAAGATGGTGTAAAAAATCGCTCCTGCGGAGAGATAGACAAACCAGATCAAGCCATAATTGGGTGCAGACTCCATCAGCTCCTCACCCAACCAATGATGTGCTCTTCATAGCCCTCGGGATGCACGAATTCTTCCGAGATCACTCTGTCCTTGATAGTAATCTCTGCTGCCTCCATCGCTTGCCTGGAACCACTAATCAGTGGGTGCCAACTGTATAGGGGCTTAGCTTCGAACCGAAGTCGATAGGCGCAGGTCGAAGGCATCCAATCAAAGGCACTGGCATTGACATTTTTAACCTTGACACAGTCAGGAACCAACTGCGTCCTCTGCTCGTAGCAAGTACAGCGGCTAGTTGAAAATTCGAAAAAGCGACACACCACCCGGGTGTAGAGCGTCTCGCCACTGTCGTCGTCCTGTAATTTTTCCAGGCAACAGCGGTCACAACCATCACAGAGTTGCTCCCATTCTGGATCACTTAGTTCCGCAAGCGGCTTTTCCCAAAACTTGTTGAGCAATTCGTCTTGTTGCAGACCCTGCTTCATTATTGATTCCCGTGAATATCTAAGCAGTATTCAGTAGTATTCGACTGATATCGGCGTCCAGTATTTGCCTGCGCCAACCAGACAACTCCCCTTCCCAGCACAATTCGCCGGTGTTCTCGTAGCTCCGAATCAACTCCTGCAATTGTTTTTTACGCCCCAGCAACTCCGGCGCGACGGCCAGTTCCTGTGCTTTGCTGGTAACAAAGGACTGACAGCTTTTCAATTTACGCCGCAGAGGAGGTGTCAATGGAGTATTTATCAGCCTCCGATCGATCTCGATAAAATCAGAATCATGGCCCTGCGCCAGGGCAAGAAATTTCTCTGAGTAACGCCTGATCAATCTCTTGTCGATATGTTCATTCTCGAGTAAGACCGCAGAGGAGACACTCTCGGCTTCGCTCAACTGAATAGCGATATTGAGCAAATCCAGATCTTTGGCAATCCAGGACCTCGGCTTGTTCCGATGTCGCGCTTCCTGCTCCCGCCAGTAACATAGCTGTTGCAATATCTGCAGGCCTTTATCACTCAAGCGCCAGGCGTTACTGATGCTGGCATAGAGTGATTGCCACCGGCTTTGATCCTCGAACAGTGGAGCTATTTTAAGTCTCTGCTCACACTCCTGGTAGAACCACTCCAGAACGCCTTTGTCCGCAAGCTGTTGTTGAAATAGTTTCTGTATTTCTAATAAAAACTGAACATCTGCGGCGGCATAGGATAACTGACTAGCGCTTAGAGGACGCCGCAACCAATCGGAGCGAGTCTCATCCTTTGCCAACTCGATTCCCAGCAATTCATTTACCAACATCTGATAACTGACACTATAACCCATATCAAGAAAGGCAGCCGCGAGTTGAGTGTCAAAAACTTTTACTGGCAACACCTTGAGAAACGTAAAAAGCAGATTTAAGTCTTCGCTACAGGAATGTATAACGAAACAACATTCAGATTCGCTGAGCAGCGATGAGAACTTAGTCCAGTCAGTGATACACAGCGGGTCTATGAGATAGCAGGCATTAGAGTCTGCAATTTGCAACAGACCAAGCTTGGAATAAAATGTATTAGTTCGAATGAACTCGGTATCGAGAGCCAGGTATTCAGCAGCCCGCCACTGTCGGCACAGGCTACTAAACTGCTCGGTATTGTCGACTAATCTGCTTGTTTTCGAACTGCTCGCATTCATGGCGTCAGGTATCATCCATGCTTGTTCGACCGGCAAAAGCATGGTTTAGAGTGCTGCCATCGACGAATTCAAGTTCGCCTCCTACGGGGACACCGTGAGCGATCCTTGAAACCACAACAGTCGAAGACTTGAGTTGTTCTGCCAAATAGTAAGCGGTGGCATCGCCTTCAACAGTAGGGTTACAAGCGATGATTATTTCTTCAATTTCCTCGGCCTTAACCTTTTCCAACAACTGAGTGATACCAAGTTGTTCCGGACCGATTCCATCTATTGGGGACAAGTGCCCCATTAAGACAAAATAAATTCCTCGAAACGTGCCTGCCTGCTCGACTGCATAGATATCTACTGGCGATTCGACGACACAACATATTTTACGATTTCTTGAGGCACTTGCGCAGATTCTACAGACAGATTCTTCGGTCAGAGTTCTGCACTGAATGCAATTACCAACGCGGTCAAGTGCAAGCTCCAGGGCTATGGCAAGGTTTTTACCTCCCTCCCGGTTTCTTTCCAACAGGTGCAGTGTCATCCTTTGAGCCGATTTCGGACCTACTCCGGGGAGACAGCGAAAGGCTTCCATTAATTGATCAATGAGAGGGCTGGATTTCATCAGTGCTTTCCTAAACCGGCAACTTAAACCCTTCAGGCAATTTCATACCACCGGTCATACTGCCAAGAGACTCTTTGCTCTTCTCCTCCAATTTTCGTACAGCGTCGTTGAACGCGGCAGCAACGAGGTCTTCAATCACCTCTTTTTCCTCTGACATTAGTGAATCACTGAGATTAATTTTAGTTACGTCATGACGTCCATTCATACTGACTTTTACCAGGCCCGCACCAGATTCTCCTGCAATTACCAAATTCTCCAGATCCTGTTGTGCCTTCTGAAACTGTTCCTGCATTTGCTTGGCTTGCTTCATTATTTCATTCAGATCAGTCATGGGTGTCCTTAATTTTTACGTGGGCAATGCTGTCTTTTGCCAATGTGCCCGAGAAGTGTTTTAGTAATTCCTGAACATTTTCGTCCTGTTCAAAATCACTTACCATTGCAATGTCTCGCTCTTGTTTTAGCCGCTGAGCCAATTCTGCAGGTGTCTCTTTTTCAGTTGTGCCGACAGTGATATGCACCGTCAAATCTCTACCAAAGAAATCACTGAGAATCTGTGCAAGTTTGGGCAAAATCTCATCGCCATATACGGAACTTTGACTCTGATCCAATGCAAAATAAAGTGCCTCGTCAGTGGCTTTCTTCAACTCCGTGTTGGCGAGAATATTGGCGGCGATGCCATTCACTGAAATATCTGGATAGCATTGTAGCCAACGTTCGTGATCCAGTGGTAATTCATCGAGTTGGGCGGGTTTTCCCTTTCTATCTTCTAACGATGGCTCTGCAGATACTTGCGCTAGCACCACCGACGCAGAGGAGACAAGTTCATTGTCAGCTATTATTTTTCGCTCAGGAGCTACTCTGTGCTTTTTTTTTTGATCCTGTGTAGCGTCAGTGTTGCCCGTTTGTTGGCTCTCCAGATCGGCTACTGAATTTGCAGGCAGGTCTTGTGTGCCACTCTCCAGGAAAACATAATTAGGAGAAAAAACTAACATACGAATAATGAGCATTTCAAAGGCTGTTCGTACTTCTGCTGCCAAGCTCAATTCTTCGCGACCCTTCAAGCCTATCTGGTAATACAGCTGAATGTCTTCCGCAGCAAAGCGGCTTGCCAGTTGTTGAATTTGTTGTTTGTCACCAAAACTATTATCGGTCGCATCTGGCAATACCTGCAGAATTGCTATGCGATGTAAGACTGACAACAGACTATCCAGGGTGTGATTGAAATCGGGAGTCTGCTCTGCCATTACATTCATCAGGCTAATGACTTGTTGGATATTTCCGGAGGCCATCGCGTCCAACAGTTCGTATACTTGTCGTTGCTCAGGCACACCCAACATCTCTACTACGCCGTTGTCAGTTATTTCACCCTCACAGTAGGATATCGCCTGATCTGTCAGCGTCAACGCATCACGCATGCTGCCGGCAGCGGCCGCAGCTATCTGCCACAGGGCAGCTTCGTCATGCCCTACTTCTTCCCGCTCCAGCACCGTGGTTAAATATTCAACGATGATTTGGAGGCTCAGGTTTTTAAGGTTTAATTGCAGGCACCGGGAAAGGATAGTAACCGGTAATTTTTGTGGGTCGGTTGTCGCGAATAAAAATTTAACGTGGGGAGGTGGTTCTTCCAGAGTCTTCAACAAGGCGTTAAAACTGTGGTTGGACAGCATGTGTACTTCATCGATCAAATATACTTTATAGCGACCATGAGACGGGGTGTACTGGACATTTTCCAGCAGTTCTCGGGTATCTTCGACTTTGGTGCGGGAGGCGGCATCAACTTCGATCAGGTCTATAAATCTACCCTCGTTTATCGCAACACAAGAGCCGCATTTTTCGCAAGGTGTTGACGTTATCCCGGTCTCGCAATTCAAACATTTCGCCAGAATACGTGCCAGGGTAGTCTTGCCTACTCCGCGGGTGCCGGTGAACAAATAGGCGTGATGCAGGCGCTTATTTTCAAGTGCATTAATTAGAGATTTGAGTACATGAGCCTGACCCGCTACTTCGGTAAAGTTTTTGGGTCGCCATTTTCTGGCAAGTACTTGATAGCTCATTTTGTGTGTTCGTCAGTAAGATGTGAATCCAGTCAGCAGATCAGTTTCGCAGAGCGATGCTGGAGGCAGCCCCTGCCAGCCACACCGCGGCACACGAGTCAGCCACTACCGTTGCTCCCTTCCGGGCCTGGCGGGGTTTGTAACCTATCATTGCGCGGGGACCGACAAGGGATACCATGGAGTATAATAGCATAGTCGGCTTTATGCCGCGGCGGATTAAGGGGGAATTATCCGCACGCGACCAACCGGTCCTCACTTAGCATTGAATTGGCGAAAATTGAAGGCCTAGGGCAAGCTCAAGGTCACTACCCTGGCATCCCCGCCTCCGCCAACTGCAATAGTCACGTACTGCTTGCCATCAATCTCGTAGGTCATAGGCGTTCCACCCGGCCGCAGTGGCAATTCAATTTCATGGATAATCTCACCGCTGGCCTTATTAAAAGCTCTTATCAGATTACGATTGCCATCCCTTTGTGCCATGAACAACAGAGTCTTGGTCAGTAGCGGTCCGGTCCTGTCGTAGCTTCCCACCGGCCCGGGGTCAAGTATCCCCATAGCAATTATCTGCTGCCGGATTCCCTCGCCATGGGGCACCATCCATACATGATCACCGCTATTGAGATCGATGGCCGTGATGCGGCCATAAGGAGGTTTAATCAACGGTAGACCCTGGGGGCCTGCAACATTTCTCGCGCCACCACGCACATAACCCATCTCTTCCCGACCGCGTCTGCCCTCAATCAATTGCACGACGATAGGTACAGATGCGGAAGGAATGTAATACATCCCTGTTTCGGGATCAAAAGCAGCACCATGCCACTCTCCGCCCCCACCCCAACCGGGGAATTGAACTGTTCCGCGCAGCGTAGGTGGTGTGAAAACAGGCCCATAATCAAATTTTTCAATATTCTGCAGGGCTTCCTGCCGCAATTCCGATGAGAAATCTATCAGGGTTGCGTCCGATATTCCCTGGGGCTCAAATGGTGCTGGCTTGCTTGGAAAAGGCTGAGTCGGTGACAGGCGCTCATCAGGGACATTGCTTTGGGGTACTCTTCTTTCCTCTATGGGCCAGGCCGGTTCCCCGCTGACACGATCGAATACATAAGTGAATCCCTGCTTAGAAATTGCAGCTACCGCCTTGATCGGCCGACCATCCACGGTAATGTCCACCAGCGTGGGCGCCGCCGGCAAATCATAGTCCCACACACCGTGATGAATCATCTGGAAATGCCAGATTCGCTCACCAGTATTGACGTCTATCGCTACCAGACTTTCCGCAAACAGATTGTCTCCTTTGCGCAGGCCGCCGTACCAGTCATTAGTGGGTGTACCAATTGGAATATAGGCTATCCCCAATTCATCGTCGGCACTCATGATAGTCCAGGAGTTAGTGTTTCCAGAGTATTCCCAGGAATCGTCTTCCCAGGTTTCATTGCCAAATTCACCTGCCTGGGGAATAGTTTTGAACATCCATTCGAGTTCGCCGGTTTCTGGATTAAAAGCCCGCACATGACCCGGCGGCATCTCTTTGCTGCCAGGAGCGTCGCTGACAATAGAATTGACGATCACCTTATTATTGGTAACCAGCACCGGTGATACTACGCCATACTGTCGCTTGTCGATGTCCCGGCCCAAACCCTGGCTAAGGTCAACTCTGCCGTCTTCTCCAAATGCCGAATCGACCAGCCCGGTGGCGGCGTCCAGAGACCACAAATAGGAATCATTGGTAGCAAAGAAAATTCTACGCTTGCCGCTTCTTTCCCAGTAAGCGACACCGCGGGTGTTATAACCAAGATTGGCTGGCCGGCCAGCTTCCCACGCTCGCGTATCGAACATCCAAAGTTCTTCGCCGCTTTGTGCATTCAGGGCAACCACGCGTCCAAAAGAAGTGGGGATATACATGACTCCCCCCACAACTATTGGCGTAGCCTTGTAGGGGCCAGGTACGGCGGTGGAATTATCGCCGGCTATATTTGCCGCAACAGTCTCATTATCAACACTATCCCAGCTCCAGGAAATCGTCAGTTCGTCTACATTTTGGGCGGTTATCTGGTCCAATGGCGAGTACTTGCTGGAGCCGTTGTCTCCACCGTAACTGGGCCAGTCAGTGGCATAGAGCCCGCCGGAAAATGCCGCCAGCAGTACAGAAAGAATCAACTTTTGAGGAAGTCTTGCAATCATGTTACCCCCGTGGGTATAGGTTGTTAAACGCCTATGGATAGTACATTAAAGGCTGGGGCTTGGAAATCTGTTGGGGCCGAATACAAAATCCGACTGTGTGTCGGATTTTTTAATTATTGGAGGTGATTGGGATATTACAGCAGACAACTGAGAAACCTGCACTGTAGTTTAACTGTTTAGAGATGTGGACTCAGAACCCGCTGGTCCCATGTTCGAGTGCTGCGGGCCATTCCCTTTCTCTTCAAAAAACTTCATGAGGTACTGTCAAGATAATTGGACCACTTGCCCGATTGAATCCACACTGTTTGGCAAAAGCCAATGTCTTCGAAGTGGGCAGCCAAGATTTGAGAGATCGTGCCTCCACGCGCTCCACCCTCAGCAAATTGACTATTATTTTCAATATCAAAATCTGCGACAGCATTGATTAAATTAGCATGGCTGTGTGAAAGCATTTCGAGCTTCCAATCTCATTGTTTATAGTGGTGTCATACAGGATCCAGGTTGAGATCGAGACCATTCCGACACTGACAACGACCAGAGCGCAGAAAAGTTTTAAAGGAAATCTAGAGAAAACCATGACCTGCTCTCTTATTATTCAATTTGAAAGGTTTTGGAGCTCGGTAAAGCACAAACTCTTCAGAGTGCCGCCTCCAGATACAGCATTCAAACCTAACGTGGACGGAGCTGAGATACATCTAAATATAAGTGCTCTACCGATTACTGCATCTAGCTACCATATATTATCTATCTTTTCTGATTTTGGAAATTTATGAGTAGGAAGGGGCCTTACTGCTGTCAGGCAACTGTAAGTTGCAGTCTATAGGGTCTCGTTGGATTGAAGCAGAACGCAGCGATAAAACTTCTGACTCCTGTGATTTCTAAGTAAGGACAGGCAGAGTTAGGCAAAGACAGGCAGGACTATTTGATCATTTAGTCGCCCCCCAAGTTTTTCTTATTGTTTGATTAAAAAATATATTTTATTTTAAATTCAGTTAGTTATTGGCGGTGAGGGAGGGATTGATTCCAGGTTTAGCTGTGCTAAACCTATCACCCCTGCGGGGCGGCTTGCAGCCGTCTGCGCTGCTGCGCAGCTTTCGAACCGGAGGCTTCTCTCCCGGCCTCGCCCGCGTTAATTAAAAACCCGACTTGCAGCCGGGCTTTTTAATTAATGGCGGTGAGGGAGGGATTCGAACCCTCGAAGCCTTACGACTTACACACTTTCCAGGCGTGCTCCTTCGGCCACTCGGACACCTCACCGTATTCTTTCTGCTGGCAGTAAAAACCGGCGCAACTCTAGCTTAGGGGTAAGCGGATTGCAAGCCTGTTACTGGCGTATGAATCTGGATTTCACCACCTCCATGCCCTGTGGTTCGGAGCTTCGATACACGTTTATGTCCAAGCCTCCTCTGCGCAGAAAGTTCAGAGCTATACTTAGCTCGATCGGGCGACAGACCTGCATTATATCTCTATAGATACGCTCGGCACATTCCTCGTGATAACCCTGGTGATCTCGAAATGAGCAAATGTAGGACAGCAGACTGGCTTCATTGATCTTGGTTCCGGTATATTGTATTTCGAAGCTTGCCCAATCAGGCTGGTTTGTGACTGGGCAGTTAGATTTAAACAAATCGGAGAATAGCTGCTCGTCGAAAACCACATCGTCTTCTGATTGCAATAAAGTCGGGTCTGGCTGGTAACTTTTTATCACCACATCGAGGCCATCGATGGACCTGCCAATTCGAGTTTGAAAGGGCGTTTCGTATAGTTGCCCTAATGGCTGCACAAAAACCTTCGCAGCGGACTGACTGACAGCTGAGAGATCATTTTCAATTATCTCTGCTAATTTTTCGGGGGAATCAAATTTTTCCTGATTAAAAGAATTCAGATACAGCTTGAGGGATTTTGACTCGACGATATTTTCCGAATCCGAACTGAAATAAAACTCGCCAATTGCAGCTTGTGGCTTACCACTTCCATTCAGCCAGGACAGTTCGTAGGCGTGCCAATGATCCAGGCCGTGCATGCGCAGATGTTTGTCAACCTCTAACAAGGATCTTGCTGCCCACCTGGGAATCGGGTAAAGAATCCCGGGATCATATTTGCTGGGATTAGGAATCTGTTCGCCCAGAGGGTTCTCCGACATATCGTCCTAGCTCCTTATCCCGGTTCCCCGTCGTAATAGCAAGATGCAACTGCTGTACAGCACTGTAATGAACACGCCCAGGATTAAAAATGCCCAATAGATATCAACATCTGATGTTCCGAGAATGCCATACCTGAAGGTGTTCACCATGTAAAAAATAGGGTTCAGGCCCGACACGACCTGCCAGAACGGAGGCAGCAATTGAATCGAATAAAACACGCCTCCCAAATATATCAGCGGCGTCAGCACAAATGTTGGAATGATGGAAATATCATCAAAACTGTTGGCGAATATGGCGTTAATAAAACCTGCCAGGGAAAACACGATGGAGGTTAGCAGGATAACGGTAACTGTAATAAGCGGGTTCTGAATAGTAAGCTCGGTGAAAAACATTGCGGTAGCAGTAACTATCGCACCGACCGCCAGTCCTCGCGCCATGCCGCCGACAATGAAACCCGATAAAATGATGTAATTAGGCACCGGCGAGACCAGCAATTCTTCGATGCTGCGTTGAAACTTGTGGCTAAAGAATGAAGACACAACATTGGAATAGGAATTCTGAATAACTGACATCATGATTAAGCCAGGAACGATGAACTCCATATACTGATAGCCGCCCATCTCACCGATTCTACGCCCCACCAGGTTGCCAAAAATCACGAAATACAGAGTGATTGTTATCGATGGTGGCACCAGAGTTTGTAACCAAATTCGCGAGAAACGCCGCACCTCCTTGACCACAATAGTTTCGAAGGCAATTAATTTATGATTGGAAAACATGACTTACTCAGGGACCCTGGAATTGTATTGACAGCAATTAATTATCTCGCAACCGTGCAAGAAACAACTGTTCCAGCCGGTTGGTTTTGTTTCTCATGCTACTTATTTTTACGCCCTGCTGGTCAAGCTCTGAAAATACTTCATTTATCATTTGCTCGCCATTAACAGTTAATTCGAAGCTATGGCCATCTATCTTTCGCAAGTTGATTTTCGGCAATTCAAGAGTCAAGTTCGCAGGTAACTCCGCTGTTGCATCGAGAATGTAAACCTGGGAATCCAGATCCGCCAGCAAACTTTTCATACTCGTGTTCTCGATAATTTTACCTTCATCGATTATTGCTATATTTCGGCACAACTGCTCTGCTTCTTCCAGATAGTGGGTTGTGAGAATAATTGTCGTGCCATTGCTATTGATTTCCGTAAGAAATTCCCACATGGAGCGACGCAATTCTATATCTACACCAGCCGTAGGCTCATCGAGTATCAGCAGTCTGGGCTCGTGCACCAGGGCTCTGGCAATCATCAATCGCCGCTTCATACCACCGGACAGCGATCGCGACCTCTCATCACGCTTTTCCCACAGACCCAGTTTGCGAAGATATTTTTCGCAGCGCTGCCTGGCAAGTTTGCGTGGCAGCCCATAATAACCGACCTGCGTCATGACAATGTCACGTACTTTTTCGAATTGACTGAAATTAATTTCCTGCGGTACCACACCCAGGTCCAGCTTGGTCTCATACACGTGGGTGTCGACTTTCTTACCGAACACCTCCACAGTACCCCCGGTTTTAGTAACCAGCGTGGAGATTACGCCAATTGTTGTTGATTTCCCGGCACCGTTTGGTCCCAATAAGGCGAAGAAATCACCCTCCTCTACGTCAAGTGAAATACCTTTTAAAGCCTCGAAGCCATTGGCATAAACCTTGCGAAGGTCTTTGATTGAGATTGCGATTGTCATGAGGTATTCAGTTGGCTAAAAAGAGTGCCGCTGGAGTATGTCTATTGTCATCAGGATAAGCAAATTCGGCTATAGCAGCAAAGCAGCTGAAGATGCGCCGACAAAAAAGCCCGGCTAGAGCCGGGCTTTACATGTGTGGCGTCCCCTAGGGGTTTCGAACCCCTGTTGCCGGGATGAAAACCCGGTGTCCTAGGCCTCTAGACGAAGGGGACAATTTAACAACTTTGAACTCGCATGTTCAGGCAGCGGAGGATTCTAAGAAGCTTGGCCTGCGCAGTCAAGCGCAATCGGTGAAAATAGGCAGGAATTATTCCGAAACCTGTTAGTATCTTGCCCCCTTTTGAGATTTTACGACCTTCTAGCGATCTCTTTAGGCTTATAGCCAATTTCGCGGAGATTTCATGCTGGCAATATTCTCCATTTCGATAAGCATAGCCTTACTTACGCTTGTTGTTTACGGACTGCACAGATATCAGACTATGGAGGTTAAAGTCAGTGCAAATCGCATGCTGCCCCTGCCTCCACTCGATGCAAACCTGGATAACCTGAGCCGGCTTCGACGCAGCCGGGATACACGCGCTCGGGGTACACGCAAGGTGCAACCACGGCGAACCGCCAAATCCACGCACAGCCAGGCCAGCGTTCCCAAGCCCAACACTTGGCAGGCAAGAGTTTCCGCACAAAAACAAGCCGGCGATCTGACGGCTGCACTGCACATTTGCAAGCGTGCCTATCCGTTATGGGGGGCTTTTAACCAAGCCTGTATACTACTCCGTAGCGGCCTGGATTCTGCCTCAGACTCTATCGAGGCCAGAGACAAGCAACTCAGCCAGCTATACCAAACGGCTGCTCTGGCCGAATTACTGCATGACAAATCCACTGATTTACGCCCTCTAACCAACAAGCAGCGCAAAAGCATTGACCTGAAAGCTGCTGCCAGCTTGCAGATGCCCTATCCCGAGTTGGGTTATGCGCATCTGAGACTGCTCCGTAAAGGTGATATCAAGCTCATGCAAACGCTGTGGGGCCAGCCCGGAAAACACCAGCAACCACGTGAATTGCATAGAGAATGGTGGGCTAAAATCGAAGCTAGGCTGCCTTGACTGTACACCCACTGCAACAGTTACCGACTTATCCCCTGCCGCCAATTTTCATGTTGTTGATTCTTGACCCCTGTTTTGGTCTATGACATCCTGAACTTCTGCGGCGAAAAAAGTTCCAACATTGTAATTGGGTTACTCTCAGACAATTACAGCGCCAGCAGTCAGCAACTAAAAATCCGGCGCCATACTAATTAAAAGCTGAACGGCTAAAATAATAAGCAAGTTCTACCTAACCGGATCCAAACAGCAGCATTGCTCCGATTGTGGAGCGCACGGGGATTACGAGAGACAACACCATGGGCACAGAAGCAACTGCGGCAGATTCAGACGGCAGCAATATTTCTATCGATCAGCAGCTTATTGAGGAAGGAACACAGCAATTAAGCTGTGAAATCGAGGTGCTGGAGGCGTGGTTGATAGAACTCGAGGAAAAAGATGCTGGCGATGCGGAATCTATTGCCACGCGCAAATCCTACGACGACATGTTGCGTAGCCGAAAAGAGATGCTAAGCTCCCTGACCAAGCAGGCCGCGCGCCAGGCCGTCGCCGGCTAAATATAAACGCAGGCAAACCGCCTGCTCCCAAACCCCAAGAATTCCTGCAGGATATTCATACCCCACGCTCCATGCCGTCAAAACCAACCACGTTGTCAACAGCACAAGCTGAAGTCATGCTTTCTCTACAAGCGGGCATGAACGCCAGAGTCGATTCAGACTGGATTGCTGCCCGTTACCCCTACTTACTAGCCGTTGTCATCGAAGCCGCGGAGGCTATTGAGCATCACGGCTGGAAATGGTGGAAGCAGCAGGACAAAGATCTGCCACAGTTACAGATGGAGCTTATTGACATATGGCACTTCATCCTCTCCGAATTGCTACTCAACAATGGCGGCGATGAGCTTGTCTCCAGGCAGGAACTCACTCGGCTGCTAACACAGAGTGAGGATAAACAGATTATAGAATTTGATGGCCGGCAATTCGAATTACGACAATTGGATCTAGTGAGCAAACTGGAACTGTTAATCGGACTATCCGCTGCTCGCCGCATAGACTTGGCCGTCTTTGCATCGATCATGGTGGATTGTGAGATTGAGTGGACCGAGCTCTACTGTCAGTATGTTGGCAAGAATGTGCTTAACTTCTTTCGTCAGGACCATGGCTACAAGGAAGGAAGCTATCAGAAAATCTGGCAGGGTCGGGAAGACAATGAGTACCTGGTTGAAATTCTGGCGGTGTTGGATCCGGCTGCGCCAGACTTCAAGGACAACGTTTATGCGGAACTCACAAGGTACTATCCAGACTAAAAGACACTACCCAGACAAAAGCTATTATCAAGGTTAAAACGATCTCAGCTGACACTGGTACGCACGTAGCCGCCGGGTTTATTGGTAGTAGGCATTTTCCGTAACCGAATGATCCGTCACATCTCGAACTTCCTTGAGTTGTGGTATCTGTTCCAGCAACGCCTTTTCTACACCGTCCTTAAGCGTTACATCCACCATACCGCAGCCCTGGCAACCTCCTCCGAACCG
>CAVOFA010000034.1:0-25131 GCA_963694865.1 Gammaproteobacteria bacterium
TTGGTGTCAGCCGAGAATTATCGATATTTCCGGCTGCGTGCCTTTTCGACTTGGGAAAAGGCAGTGGCAATGTAAGAGCGGCTTGACGGGGTTTTTCTTGGATTTAGAGAGTTAACTTGTCGATACCAAGCTGGGGGCTAATCCAGGTTTGCGTCCAGATGCGCCAACAGCACCTGTTGCTCTACCAGTTCATAGAGGCGCCCCAGGTGTCCTCGCCGTTGCGGGCCGGGCCGGCTGTCGGATGTCGCTACGACTACCAGATCCAGTTCCTTAACCACAAAGATGAGTTGGCCGCCGTAGCCCCAGGCAACTGGCACCTGCATTCCCGCCAAATCTCGTAACCACCAGCCGTAGCCATAAAATCGCCCCTGGCCACGAGGTGAACGTGCATGGGGGCGGTAGGATGCCTGCACCCAGCTCGCAGGTATTATCTGTTGTCCATCGTAATAACCCTGGTTCAGGTACAGGCTGCCGAAGGCGAGCATCTGTCGTGACGTCATTTCCATATCATTGCCACCGAAGTAGACCCCCTGAGGGTCCTGCGACCAATACGACATGGAATAGCCCAGCCTGGAGGTAAGTTTCTCCTGGGCAAAGTGCTTGCTATCCATGCCCGTGGCACGGGTGATAATGGCTGAGAGCAAATGGCTGCTGCCAGTGCTGTAGAGCATGCGGGTACCCGGTACGGCGACCAGGGGTTGATCGATGGCAAACTCTACCCAGTTGTCACTCAACACCCACTTGCCGTAATTGCGATTGCTGGTGGTTTCCAGGCCCGATTGCATGCTCAGAAGATTACCAATGGTGATTAATTGCTTGTCGCTATTATGCTGATCGGAGATGTATTCCGGAAAATAGTCGGCGATCTTCACCTCCACCGACTCGATAAAGCCTTCCGCTATGGCAATACCAATCAGGGCCGAAATCACACTCTTGGACGCCGACTTCATATTTTGGGGTCGACGCGGGTCTGTGTCGTTGTAGTAGCGCTCGAACACCAGCTCACCGCGGTGGCTGATAAGCAGGCTGTGGAGACGGGGAAGCTGTTGTGCCGCAGTATGGGCGGCGCTGTAGTCGATATGGAAGGGAGCAGAGCTGGAAGCAGAGCCAGTGTCTATGCTAGCAACATCATCCGCTGCCTGCGCAGAACTCATTGACAGCGCTATAGTCAGACTGAGAAAAAAACTACTTAATCCAGAAAGAGGAAGTCCTGGTTGCATTTTTCAGGCCAAACATATCAGGAGGATAAAGTTGAGGTAATCATAGCACAGGGCTTACTACTCCAATGGGCCGAAATTGGCTGCGCGCGCCAGCTTTGATCTACCTCTGTGGATCAAAGGGGCATCAGCTTGAAACGATCTGGAAAAGCTAAATACTCTCGAAGGTTTCAACCACAATACCGGGCGTCAGAATTTGCGGCAAAATAACCGGCTCTTTGCTGGTATCAGCGGGGTAAAACACGTACAGGGGTACCGAAGGTCGATTAAATCGCTCCAGCACCGCGGTGATTTCCGGGTCTTCGTTGGTCCAGTCGCCCTTCATATAGGTGACATCGTTGTCACGCATCGCTTGTAACACCCGCTCAGTACCGAGGGTGGTTTGCTCATTAGCCAGGCAGGTAATACACCAGGCTGCTGTCATATTGACAAAAACCGGCCTGCCCTCGGCCTGTAATTCGTTCAGTCTCTGGCTACTGAAAACCTCGTAATTGCTGCTTGAATTGCCGTCTGCATCCAGCACTGCAACGTCTGCCAGCGGCACAGTTTGCAGGAAAGAGGTTTGCAGAATGTAAAGTGCAAACACCACAGCGGCGGTGCCGACAGCATAATTCACGCTACGCAGAATCGGGCCAAAGGTATATCTACGCTGATACAGCCAGGCGGCAAAGGCCAGCACAATACAGGCGCCGAGTACTACCGACATGCCCATTACACCAACCTGATTACCCAGCACCCAGAGGAAGAACAGCGCCGACAGATACAGCGGGAACGCCATCAACTGCTTGAAGGTTTCCATCCAGGCACCCGGCTTCGGCATGTATTGAGACAGCGCCGGCATGAAGGATAGCAACAGGATTGGCAAGGCCAGCCCCATACCCAGGGATACGAATACCAGCATGGCAATCAACCAGGGCTGCGTCAGGGCAAATCCCAGAGCGGGTCCCATAAAAGGTGCGGTACAGGGAGTGGCAACGGTGGTGGCGAGTATGCCGGTGAAGAAAGAGCCTTTATAGCCTTTTTTCTGTGCCAGAGAACTGCCGGTGCCCATCAAGCTGGTGCCGATTTCGAACACGCCAGACAGACTCAGAGCCATCATAAAAAATACGTAGACAATGACTGCCAAAAACCAGGGCTGTTGAAACTGGAATGCCCAACCGACCCTGGCACCGCCGGCACGCAGTGCAATCAGTACACTTGCCAGCGCCACGAAGGCAACTATGACCCCCAGGGTATAGGCCAGTCCATCCATGCGTAATTTGTGCTGTGAAGCACCTGCATTCTTGGCAAAACTCAGCGCCTTCATCGATAGCACCGGAAACACGCAGGGCATCAGGTTCAGAATCAATCCACCCAGCAGGGCGAAGAACATATACAGCAACAGGCTGCCACCAACTCCACCGCTCGAACTTGAATTAGCAGTGGAATTATCGACGCCAGCGAGGGGCATAATTGTGGTAGCGTTGGCATCGACGGCGGGATTCACAAACTCGTACGCGGTACGCTCGCCGGCATCGTTTTCCAGCACCAACACACCGAATACATCGCTAAGATCAGCCAGCATGCGTCGCGGCTGCTGGTGTGTGATCTGCATCAGCGTTGGCTGAATGCTGACGTCTCGCAGCGGACCGGGCTTAATGATGCGGCGCTGCTCCGGAAAGAACCAGGCATCGGTATAATCCGCAAAATTAGCTTCAGCAGATTCGAAGCCAAGACTGACGCGCTCGCCGGCGACGGCAATGATTGATTTCAAATCGTGATCGACTACCGGCAGTCTGTCTCTCGCGGTCGCGAATAACTGGCTCGACTCGGCGTCCAGCTCAGCCACTGCCGCCACGGGCAAGGAAATGGCAAGCCGTTCTTCACCAGGTATGCAAATCTGATCGCAGACATTCCAATACGCCAGCGTGGAAAGCTCTACTGTCTCACCACTATAGTCAGCGGGAATTGTCACCGCGATAGGTAGCAGCACCTCCGCCTCGTAACCAAAATTAACCAGATCAGTGTCATAGAACGGCAACCACTGCGGGGCCGGCCACTGAATATCGCCAATGACGGTACCTTCCGGTGCGCTCCATTCATTGACACTGGTGGGCTGGCCGCTGTCGCCACCCATTTTCCAGTAGGTATGCCAGTGCTCTGCAGGATTCAGTCGCAATCCTAACCAGGTAGTTTCGCCGGGTACGATAGTGGTGGTTTCCGCAAGCAGTTCCACTTCGATGCTGTGATCCCAGGCCACACTGCTCAACTGCGGCCGAACATCGAATGCCTGCCAGTTGCCATCGTTGTCGACAAATGACAACACGCCTTCCATCTCTGTCAACTCCGTGGGGTAACGCCGATGCTGTTCGGTGGACAGCTGTACCCGATCACCGTCGAGCATGGCCTTGCGCATCGGCGCATATTTCATGAGCCGGCGCTGTGTGGGGAAGAACCAGACTTCATCGACGTTCTCGAACAAGGCATCTTGCGCCTGCACCATGACGTTTACTTTGCCGTCGAAGGCATTGAAGGTGGCGACCAGATCATGCTGGTCTACAGCAAGCGGTGTGAAGGCACGGGTATCGGCAAACGCCTGCTGCCAATTAGTATCAATTTGAGAGCTCTCGCCAACCGGTAGCGACAGCGAAAACATGGCGTTGCCTGGGATGCAGATTTCGTCACAAACTTGCCAGTCAATCTTGGTGGAAATATCAAAACGGCTGCCGCTGTAGTCCGCTGGCACAGTAACCGGTATAGGCAGGAGTACTTCGCGCTCGTAGGTAAAAGTAACCAGATCGCTACCGGGGAACGGGGTCCACTCCGGAATAGGCCAAACGATGTCGCCGGCACTCGCACCGGCGGGTAATTGCCACTCGGTGGCTTCGGTGGCCTGACCGCTGTCACCGCCAAATTTCCAGTAAGTATGCCAGTGTTCGATTGGCTGCAGGCGGATCGCCAACCACAGCGTTTCGCCGGCAACAACATTACTTGTTTCCGCGATGAGTTCGACTTCAATCTGATCAGTCTTGTGAACCTGACCATAGCTGCTCGCAGCTATAGACAATAAACCCAATAAAATCAGACTATTACGAATTATATTCCGCATCTACACTCCAACTGACCCTAGCCTTGAAGCTTACTCCAAAACAATCGGTAATTATGTGCCAATAAGTAACAAAAACAAGCAGTTCCTTCCCTGTTATAGACCCGATTTGTCAGATTTTCGTGCAGCTATAACCACAGCGCCTGCTAATAACTAATGCAGCGAGCCGCGGCTTGGTTAATAAACCAGGCAACGTCAGAATAGCAAACCCCTGCTGACTTCCCGCGCTGCTGAGCTCTTCGAAAAAGAGCCTGCCAAGCTTAGCTGTAGGCGAGAATGTGCTCGATCAGTAATTGCACAGTCTGATTGCCGCGGAATTCATTGATTTGTAGCCTATAGGCAATTTCAATTTCTCGAGCGGTGTCGACGGGCCATTGCTCCGCAGCGACATTAAAGGCAATGGCATCTACAATCTGCTGTGGTGCCTGCATCAGGCTCAGAGTTAACTTCAGGTGGTTCTCGCCCACACGCCGCTGGTTAATAATATTGAACTTGCCATCGAACACCGGCTCCGGAAACTCCTGACCCCAGGGCCCCGCCCAGATAAGGGCCGCAGCGGCTTCCAGTGAAAAGTACTCTGGCTCGACCAGACCATCGCTTAGTATTCTGGCCTGCAATTGATCCGTGTCCAGCAAGCGCGCAGCTTCCTGCTGAAACGCCTGTTCAAACAAGCCGAGTTTTTCTCTGTCCAGGCTTAACCCCGCCGCCATCGCATGGCCGCCGAATTTACTGATAAGGCCGGGATTTTGGCTGGCCACCGCATCCAGCGCATCGCGAATGTGAAAGCCCTTGATGGAGCGCGCCGAACCTTTTAATTCCACCGACTCGTCACTCTGCTCGGAAACATCCGCGAAGGCAATGACGGGACGATGAAATTTTTCCTTCACTCTCGAGGCAAGTATACCCACCACCCCCTGGTGCCAGCGCGGATCAAACAGGCACAGGGCAGCAGGCAACTTGTCAGCCTCGATGGCTAGCTCGCTCAGATATTCAAAAGCCTGATCTCGCATACCGGCTTCAATTTGTTTTCTATCCTTGTTCAACTCATCGAGTTGCAATGCCAGTTTATAAGCAGCGCCACGGTGCTCCGCCAGCAGGCATTCAATGCCGGTGGACATATCATCCAGACGTCCAGCCGCATTGAGTCTGGGGCCCACACTAAATCCCAGATCCGATGCCGTGATCTTGCGGGCATCCCGTTTTGCGACTTCGAGCAAGGATGTTATACCAGCACAGGCTCTGCCACTGCGAATTCGTTTCAAGCCTTCATCGACCAGAATGCGGTTGTTGCGGTCCAGTGGTACCACGTCGGCAACCGTGCCCAGCGCCACCAAATCCAGCAAGCGGCCCAGGTTCGGTTCCGCTATCCCCTGCTGCGCAAACCAGTCAAGGCGCCGCAATGCCGAGCGCAGGGCCAGCATCACGTAGAAGATCACCCCCACTCCGGCAATACACTTGCTGGGAAAATCACAGCCGTGCTGGTTTGGGTTGACGATCGCATCGGCAACAGGTGTCTGCCTGGCGGGCAGATGATGGTCAGTGATGAGTACCGTAATACCTGCCTGCCGGGCGGCGGCTACGCCCCCAATACTGGAAATACCATTGTCTACGGTGATAATGAGGTCGGGGCGCCTGGCCTTGGCCAACTCAACAATCTCGGGGGTAAGGCCATACCCGTACTCGAAGCGGTTGGGCACGATATAGTCTACCTGGCTGTAGCCAAAAGCGCGCAGAGACTGCATAGCCACTACACAACTGGTGGCTCCATCAACATCGAAATCGGAAACGATTAGTATGCGCTGCTGCTGGTGCAAAGCCTTCACTAGCAAAGCAGTGGCTGCCTCCATGCCGCTGAATAAATCGGGTGCCAGCAGGTTTCCCAGCCCAAGCTTCAGCTCTTCGGCGCTGTTAAGATCGCGATGACTGTAGATTCGCCGCAGCAGCGGATGTAAGGAAGCTGGAAGATCCAGGTCAGGGTTGGCGCGGCGGCGCTGGATGAGAATAGACATCAGACCCCTGCAGTTCAGCTGTGATTTTTCAGGTAGTCCGTCACTGCCTGTAAGTCATTGGCAACAACGGCATAGCGCTCTTCTCTATCAAATAAATCCTGCAGATGATGCGGTAACACTGGCAACTCGACCCCAGCCGCTGCAATGGCGTCACTAAACTTAGCGGGGTGCGCAGTAGACAACATAATCATTGGCACCGCAGCGTCTTTATTACAGAGACGGCCGGCTTGCACCCCGGTCGCCGTATGCGGATCCATTACTACGCCATGGCTGTGGAATACCTCCGCGATAACCACACAGATAGTATCGTCATCGACACTGGCGCTGTCAAAACATGCCTTCACTTGCTGCCATTGCTGATCGGAGACGCTGAGAACTTCTCTATTTCCATTGGTAAAGCGCGCCATGAAGTCTGACAATTTAGCGCCATCGCGAGCAAACAGTTCGAACAGATAGCGCTCAAAGTTACTCGAAACCAGAATATCCATGCTCGGTGAGTACGTCTGTATCAGATCAGAAACGGTGTATTCATTGCGACTAATGAAGCGATGGAGAATATCGTTGCTGTTGGTCGCTATCACCAACTGCGCTATTGGCAAGCCCATACGCTTGGCGAGATAACCGGCATAGATATCACCGAAGTTACCGGTGGGAACGGAAAATGAAACCACCTGATCCGGGCCGTCCAGTTTTAATGCCGCCGAAAAGTAATAGACGATCTGCATCATGATGCGCGCCCAGTTAATGGAATTTACTGCCACTAGCTGACAATCTGATGGCAGAAACGACTGGTCCGCAAATGCAGCCTTGACGATGCGCTGACAGTCATCAAAATTCCCTTCCACGGCGAGGTTAAACACGTTATCCCCGGCGACCGTCGTCATTTGTTTGCGCTGCACATCCGACACGCGTTGGTGAGGGTGCAGGATAAAAATATCGACACGATCAGAATGACGACAACCTTCCAGCGCCGCGGAGCCGGTATCTCCTGAGGTCGCGCCCAGAATCACGGCGCGCTGATCATTCTTTACCAGCACATAATCCAGTAACCTGCCCAGCACCTGCAGAGCAAAATCCTTAAACGCCAGGGTCGGGCCATGATAGAGTTCCAGCAACCATTCGTTCTGGTTCAGCGCTGTGAGAGGTGCAATGTCCGGGTGATCGAATTCAGCATAACTCTCTTCGATTATTTTACTCAGGGCACCGGCTTCGATTTCATCACCCATAAAAGGTGCGATGATTTTTAATGCGAGCTCAGGGTAGCTCAATGTTTTCCATGAGCGTATTTCTTCAATACTGAACTGTGGTATTTCGGCAGGCACATAAAGGCCGCCGTCGGGAGCCATTCCAGCCAATAAAACCTGTTCAAAGTTTTGCTCGGGGCAGGCGCCGCGAGTACTAATGTATTTCACACATTCTCCCTGATTTTCCCCACGCCGGTTTTTCTCACGCTAAAGATTTTCGCCTTGACAAAAAGGCCCAACAACCACGGCTGTCAGGCTTATTCGTCAGCAAAGGACTCGACTCTAATTCGCATTACTGCGCCGTTGACATCCTCCAACTCCTCGATCGCCGCAATGGCCTGATTCAATTGTTTTTCCGCCGCGCTGTGGGTCAGTATGACGATCGGCACGCTCGCACTCACGGCTTCTTTCTGTATAACGGCTTCGATGCTGATGGCATGTTGTTGCAGCACATTTGATATCTTCGCCATCACACCGACCTTATCCTGGGCCGGAATCCGCAGGTAGTACTCGGACACAATCTCTTCGATATCCAGCACCGCAATGTCCTCACGCAGAGTCTGAAATCCCAGGGCAGGCAGCAAGGGTTTTGCCACCCCCGCGAGTATCGACCTGCCGATATCTATTATGTCGGCAATGACGGCTGAGGCGGTGGCTTCGGCGCCGGCGCCGGGACCGCTGTATAAAGTGGAGCCCACGGCATTGCCATGTATCAGCACGGCATTGCCAACGCCATCCACATTCGCCAACAGGCGTTTCTTTGAAATAAGCGTCGGGTGCACTCGGATTTCGGCGCCCCGGTCCGATAATCTTGCGATACCCAGATGCTTGATTCGATAACCCAGTTCCTCCGCGTAGGCGATGTCCTCTGGAGTAATGTGACTAATGCCTTCGGTGTAGGTTTTATGGAATTGCAGGGGAATACCGAAAGCGATGGATGCCATGATTGTGAGTTTGTGTGCCGCGTCGATACCTTCGACGTCAAAGGCCGGATCGGCTTCAGCGTAACCCAGGGCCTGAGCCTCTGCCAATACATCGCCAAATTGTCTGCCGTGGGCGGCCATCTCGGTCATGATGAAATTACCGGTGCCGTTGATAATGCCAGCCAACCAGTCGATCTTGTTTGCCGCCAGCCCTTCCCGCAGCGCCTTGATCACTGGTATGCCACCGGCAACCGCACTTTCATAAGCCAGGTTCACGCCATTACTCTGCGCAATTGCAAACAGCTCACTGCCGCGCTCGGCTATTAGTGCCTTGTTAGCAGTGACAACATGTTTGCCATTCGCCAACGACTGTTTCACCACTTCAAAGGCCGGCTCGAAACCGCCTATGGTCTCAACCACAATGTCGACGGCGGCATTGTTCACCACCGCAAAGACATCGGTCGCAGCCTGCGCCGAGTCACGCCAGGCGGACACATCCAGGCTTCTGCTGGCAACGGCGACAACTTCAATGCCACAGCCAAGCCTGGCCTTTATCTCTTCACTGTTGCTTTGCAGAAGTTCAAAAGTACCACCACCGACGGTACCCAAACCGCAGATGCCAATCTTTAGTGTTTTTACAGACTCGGAGTTCAATGTATTGCCTCAAACAGTTACACAAGCACGCGCGGATTATACTGGAAACACCGCATAAACCCACCAGAGAGATAGAGATCCAGCACATCAATCAATGGCAAGAAAAGCCGGCTAAAACTTGCGCGTCAAAGAGCTGCTAACAGAATCGAGTAAGGACTGGGAGGAGGGATAGTACAGGTGATAGCACAAGAGCTAAAAAAAGGGGTCGTAAAAAAAGAAGGCGTGCAAGGCTACCGAGCATAATCTTAAGGTCGGATGACCTTAAGATTATGCTTGCTATAGCACTAGTCTATCTGCAACAGAGCGGCGAGACGGTCCGGCTCCACATATCCCGGCACCAGGCGCCCGTCCGGAAAGATTAGAGCGGGAGTGCCGGTGATGCCAAGTTCATTGCCCAGGGCATAATGCTCAAGCACCGGACTGTTGCAATCTTTTGACGGTATATTCTGACCATTCTTAGCCTGGGTCAGAGATTTATGACGATCGTCAGAACACCACACCGAAATCATTTTATCGTAGGAACCTGCCTGCTCACCACCGCGAGGATATGCCATATAGCGAACTTCAATGCCCAGCGCCAGCAATTCTTCAAGGTCACGATGCAGGGCCCGACAATAAGTGCAATCGACATCGGTAAAAACAGTAATCGAGGCTTTCACCTCATCGGGAGTAAAAATTATCTTCTGATCATCAGGCACCGCCTGCACCTTTTCTATGGTACGGGACTGGCGCTTGGTGGCTGACAAATTTAACAGACCCTCGGTACTGGTCTGATACATATCACCGGCAAATAGAAAATCACCGGAGATGTCGGTGTAGAGAATCTCGCCAGTATTGAGCTCGACTTCAAACATATTAGGCAGGGGCGTTGCCTTAATATCCAGAATCTGCAACTGGTTTTGTGAAGCGACCTCTATGGCTAAAACCAATTTTTCACGCAAGGTCTTGTCCATCACAGCAAGCTGCGCCTGAGAGAGTGAGGCGGCTAATGCGGCCAGTATCAGCCCAGGTACTATCAGTAATTTTTTCACACTGAGTCTCCTAGTATTAACTTCGGTCTATCAATTTAACTCCCGTACAACCGATCCAGCCCCCGTACGGTCCTAGCAAATCGATAGCTGCCTGGCTACTGCTCGAAGTATAACCACATGTGCGGCGATTTGTTCAGGAATAGGCCACTAAATAGACCGAAAAATGGCCAAAGCAATTCAATAAACTACAGTTTTACACACATTACGCCTGAATACTGTGTCGGCAGAAACAAAAATGAGAAGACTGTGACTCACAGTCTTCTCATTGCATTCTACTCATGACGGCGGGTCTAGCCCAATTGACTGCACCGGACCGAAACCAACTGGAGGCAACGGGCTTAGCTGGATTTCTTTTCCAGCTTTTCGGTAATTCTGGCGGCACGGCCGGTGAGTTCTCTAAGGTAATAGAGCTTGGCCTGCCGAACATCGCCGCGACGCTTCAATTTAACGCTGTCTACCAACGGGCTGTAGGCCTGAAATGATCTTTCCACACCAACGCCGTGGGAAATTTTACGCACCGTGAAGGATGAATTCAGGCCACGATGACGCCTGCCAATAACCACGCCTTCGAATGCCTGCAATCTCTCCCTGTCGCCTTCCTTGATTTTGACCTGCACAATCACGGTGTCGCCGGGACCAAAATCCGGCAGCTGTTTAGACATCTGCTCATCTTCAATCTGCTGGATTATCTTGTTCTTGCTCATGGTAATGCTCCTGAACTTAATTCTCTTAACCACTCAGTTACTAAGTAGCGCTCAAAGTTAACTGCCTGGTACTGATCTGCCAACTACAATTATTTAGTGCTTCGATATTCGTCTTTAAACTGCTCCAGCAGTTGCTGTTGTTCCTGATTGAGAGTCACTGCTGCCAGTAAATCGGGTCGTTTCAGCCAGGTCGCACCTAAACTCTGTTGCAATCGCCAGCGGCGAATCGCTTCATGATCACCGCTTAGCAGCACCGCTGGTACGTCGGCACCGCCAAAGCTCTGGGGCCGGGTATAGTCCGGACTGTGCAGCAAGCCAGCGGCGAAGCTGTCCTGTTGCGCCGAGTCCTCGTCGCCGAGGGCACCAGGCTGAAACCGAATCATGGCATCTATCAAGGCCATGGCTGCAATCTCACCACCGCTAAGTATAAAATCACCCAGCGAGACTTCTTCGTCGATCTCCGCATCTATTACCCGGGCATCGATGCCCTGATAGCGGCCACAAACCAATACCATCTGCTGGCGCTGCGCCAACTCGACAACACGTTGCTGGGTCAGCGGCTTACCTTGCGGTGACAGGTAAATAACCTTGCAACCACCGCCAGTCAAAGCGCCATCACCTAACTCACGCTTGGCGGCCTGAATCGAAGCCAGTAACGGCTGCGTCTTCATCAACATGCCGGGACCACCACCAAAGGGCTTGTCGTCCACGGTGCGATGCTTGTCGCTGGTAAAATCCCGCGGATTCCAAAAGTCCAAAGAGACCAGCCCTTCCCGCACTGCTCTACCGCTGACGCCATGTTCCGTAATGGCTGCAAACATCTCGGGAAAGAGGGTGATCAAGCCAATATGCATCTAGCCACACCTCTTTTAACTACACCCCTGTCGCTACTTATTTGCACTCTACGTTCTGTGATACCTACGACAATCAATCCAGGTAATCGGCCTGCCATTTTACCGTGATAGTGTTGCTATCCAGATCTACTCCAGCGATAACAGCATCGACCAGATAAGGAATCAGTCTTTCCCTGTCATCGAGGCTGTCCTCTGTCGGTGTAATCACCAGCACATCATTGGCACCGGTTTCCAGCAATTTTTCGACCTCGCCAAACAGCTCATTCTGCTGATTAACCACCTTCATCCCCAGCAACTGGTGCCAGTAGAATTCACCGTCACTCAATGCAGGCATGGCGCTGACTGCCACCGACAACTCCACACCGGTGAGTTGCCTGGCTGCCTCCGGGTCGTCGTAGCCATCCACATGTACCAGCAAGCCCCTTGGCTGCCGGCTGGATTGGTCTATCTCGAGAGTCTTCCGAATTTGATCGATTACCGCCACCAGTTGCGGATAGTCGAGTATATTTTCCAGCGGCGACGTAAAAGAATTTAATTTAAGCCAGCCCTTGAGGCCATGGACTTTACCAAACTGACCTAACACCACCAGGTCTGCATCCTTGTCCAGGCTGCTGGCCATTCGTCAGTCGCCCGTCAGCCGCGAATTACGCTTCGGTGCTGGGGGCAGCCGCATCCTTGGCCAAGTTGGTAACACGAGGACTTAACTGGGCGCCTTGAGACTTCCAGAACGCCAGGCGCTCCTGATCCAGTCGCAGTCTTTCTTCCTGACCCTTGGCGAAAGGATTGTAAAACCCTATACGTTCGATAAAACGACCGTCACGGGCGTTGCGTCTGTCACTTACTGTGATGTGGTAAAAAGGCTTCTTCTTAGCACCACCACGAGCCAATCGAATCGTGACCATAAATAGTATCCATTTAAATTAATTGTAATGATTATACAGGCTTGCGGCGTGGCTTGGGCGCACACAGTTAGGCCCGAATAAAAAGGCGGGTATTCTATGTTAAATGGGAGCTTATTGGAAGTCTTATCGAAGCCCTTATCAAACCCCGCCAAACTCAGCATTCTCGCGGCTTCGCTGCGGTTACAATCTGCCGAGTAATAAGCCTGATTGCCTTTGAATAAATGCACAGACGGCGAAGGATTCTGACTTGGTTAGGTTCGGTGACGCGCGCTGCTGCGAGTCAGAGCGAGTGCCGTCTGCCCGCGAAGACGAGTCGCCTAGCCCCTTTGCGCACGGCCATATCTCCTTTGCTGTAGCCAGCGCTGCGGAACTCAACCATTTTTTGCAAGCAAAAAATTGGGATTCAGACAGTCCTCGCTCACATCTGTCTAAAGCAAAGGAGATAAGCATGGCCTGATTGTGCGCAAAGGGGCTAGGCGACTCGACTTCGCTCGATCGAGTGAAAACTTGGCAGCTATTGCATTCCGAGTAACCCAAGTTAGCGAAAACCGGGACGTAGGGAATTCTTTCGTTCCTGTTTTATGGTTAGAACCTCATAATTCTATTCCCTTCGTCCCTATTTCCGTTTGAAGTTGAAACGGACACTGAATCCGACAGGGGCTTGGGAAGGGGTATTGTTTTATCGTGACTAGCGTCCAGGGACGGGAACGCGGGAGGGTCAGGGAGGGCCCAATGGAACGAAAAAATAATACCCCTTCCCAAGCCCCGACACACGCATCAACTCCCTACAATGATTTTTGAATTTCGCTGGCTCAAGATCAAGGTAGTAAGCCACTTAGACAATAGGACCCACTAAACTAACTACATTCGCGGAAATCCGTCAGGGCCGCCTTGGCCCTGCATGCCGCCGAGGCCGCGCATCATGTTGGCCATGCCGCCACCTTTCATCTTCTTCATGACTTTCTGCATTTGCTTGTGTTGCTTTAAAACCCGATTGAGATCCTGAACCTGGGTGCCCGAACCCTGGGTGATGCGGCGCTTGCGGGAGCCGTTGAGAATCTCGGGGTGCAGGCGCTCACGCATAGTCATAGAGCAAATAATGGCTTCCATGCGACGAAACTGGGAATCGTCTACCATTTTGCTGGCGCCAGGCGGCAGCGCACCCATACCCGGCATTTTGTCCATGATGCTGCTGACGCCACCCATATTTTGCATCTGTTGCAGTTGCTCCTTGAAGTCCTCCAGATCGAAGCCCTTCCCCTTCTTGATCTTACGCGCCAGTTTCTCGGCCTTTTTCTTGTCGACCTTTTTCTCGGCCTCCTCTATCAGGGAGAGCATGTCCCCCATGCCGAGGATGCGGGAGGCGATACGATCGGGATAAAACGGCTCCAGGGCATCGAATTTTTCGCCCATACCGATGAATTTAATCGGCTTGCCGGTGATGTGACGAACCGACAGGGCGGCACCACCACGGGCATCACCATCAGCCTTGGTGAGTATGACTCCTGTCAGCGGCAGGGCTTCATTGAAGGCCTGGGCGGTGTTGGCAGCATCCTGTCCGGTCATGGCATCGACGACGAACAGGGTTTCGATTGGATTCAGCAACTCGTGTAATTGCCCAATCTCAGTCATCATCTCCTGATCGATAGCGAGCCGGCCGGCGGTATCTACTATCAGCACATCCACGAATTTTCGTTTGGCCTCAGCCAGTGCTGCGGTGGCAATCTCGGCCGGTGACTGGCTGCTGTCGCTGGCGAAAAACTCGACCTCGACTTCGGAGGCCAGGGTCTGCAGTTGCTGAATTGCCGCTGGGCGATAGACGTCTGCGCTAACCACCATCACCGATTTTTTGGCGTCCTGCTTGAGCCAGTGGGATAGCTTGGCGACGGTCGTGGTTTTACCCGCACCTTGCAGACCGGCCATCAATACCACAGCCGGCGGTGTCGCCCTCAGATTCAACTCGGCGTTCGCCGCGCCCATGAGACTGATCAGTTCGGCCTCAACGATCTTGATAAAAGCCTGTCCGGGGCTGAGGCTACTGGCAACCTCCTGCCCTACCGCCCGCAAACTAATCCGATCGATGAAATCCTTGACTACAGACAGGGCAACATCGGCCTCCAGCAGAGCACGACGCACTTCGCGCAGGGCCTCCTGGATATTACTCTCTGTGAGATTTGCCTTGCCTGTGAGCTTTCTAAAGGTTCCGGAAAGTCTATCTGTTAAATTATCGAACAAAGCTGAATCCACCCATTGTGTTGACGTATTTTACTGAAAGCACTGTCCTCCCGCTCGATAATAGCTACTTCATGGAGCCGAGCACTAGCGGCAGCGATGCATTATAGCCAAATCATGGAGCCTTAAAAAAGCACTTCAAGCTTCGGCTTACTTGTGCAAAACTTTCTATTACCCTATTGTCTCCATCTCCACTATCCAAAAGCACTAAGCAACATGTACGTGACTGTAGTCTCCGGCCTCTTCGCCGTCTGCTTCTACCTGATTGGCTCAGTCTTTCAGGGGCTCAACTTCGCCTTTGATAAAAACACTCGCAACAAGGTATTCAGCTTCGGCATCATGGCCGTTATTGCACATGCTATCAGTGCCTATGGTGTTATTCGCACGACTACCGGGTTTCATTTTGGTATCTCCGAAATCAGCACACTGATAACTGCGTCTATCTCCCTGCTGGTCCTGATCAGTAGCATACGCAAGCCGCTGGACAATTTATTCCTTGGTTTATTTCCGCTTGCTATCGTTACCATCATCGCGTCGCTGACAATTAGCAGCAAGTACCCACCGACGGCTATGAGCCTGGGGCTTGCCAGCCACGTGTTGATATCGATTCTGGCCTACAGTTTTATCACCATAGCCGCACTTCAGGCCGGCTTCCTCGCCTATCAGAATCATCAACTGAGACATGGCCATGCCGGTGGCTTAGTCAGCAAATTCCCTCCACTTCAGGACATGGAAGTATTCCTGTTTGAGCTACTTTGGGTTGGTCAGATACTGTTGAGCCTAGGCATCGTCGCCGGCTTGTTGTTCATCGAAGATATCTGGGGTTTCGATGGTGTCATCCACAAGACCGTCTTCTCCCTGCTCGCCTGGGTTGTTTTTGCCGTGCTGCTTTGGGGCCGGCATCGCTTAGGCTGGCGTGGCAATACGGCTATTAAGGGTACCCTGAGTGGTTTCGCACTGCTGATCGTCGCCTACTACGGCGTCAAGTTTGCGCTGGAATATATCTTTAGCTAGGGAGCGCCTGAGAACTCTCTCACATGAACGCTGACGAATCTTCACTAGCACTGCTGCTAGGCTTTTTTGTATTGCTGATGATCGCATCCGCATATTTTTCCGGCTCAGAAACCGGAATGATGAGACTGAATCGCTATCGCCTGAAGCATTTAAAACGCAATCGGCATCCGGGTGCCAGTCGCGTAAGCAAATTACTCGAGACGCCAGACCGACTTATTGGTGTCATCCTGATTGGCAATAATTTTGTCAATTTCCTTGCGGCGTCCATCGCCACTTCGATTACAATTCTAATACTGGGAGAACCGGCACCTCTTCTTACCGCCGTTGTATTGACTCTCGTCGTGCTTATCTTTGCGGAAGTAACTCCCAAAACCATTGCCGCACTGCATCCGGAAAAGGTTGCCTATCCTTCCAGCCTGCTTCTCAATGTTTTATTAAAAGTACTTTACCCGGTGGTCTGGGCGGTGAATTTTGTGTCTAACGGACTGGTTCGCGCCCTGGGATTTAAGTCCAGTGTTGACGACAGCCACCACCAACTTTCTCCGGATGAATTACGCACAGTCGTTGATGAGTCCAGCGGCCGCATACCTCAGCGACGACAGGGCATGTTGCTGAATATTCTCGATCTGGAAAAAGTGACGGTCAACGATATCCTGGTGCCGAAGAACGATATTATCGGCCTTGACATTGAAGCTGATATTGACGACATCCTCAATCAAATCGCTGCCGCCCAACACACGCTGTTGCCAGTGTACAGGCAAGATATCGACAGCATTATCGGCATCCTGCATCTGCGTAGCGTTGGCAAACTAATCCAGGTAGAACATGTGAATAAGGCAGTTATTATCCAGGAAACCATGGATCCTTATTTCATTCCAGAAAGCACACCACTGCACACTCAGTTATTCAACTTTCAGAACAAAAAATTGCGCATGGCAGTGGTGGTTGATGAGTATGGTGCCGTAAAAGGCCTGGTTACACTGGAAGATATTCTCGAAGAAATTGTTGGTGAATTTACCACTGACCTGGCTGCCAGTAGCAAAGAGATTCATGAACAGGGTGATGGCGTTTTCCTCATTGATGGTTCCGCCAATATTCGTGACATTAATCGTGCACTTTCCTGGAAGCTTGACAGTGGCAATGCCAAAACCCTGAATGGATTGCTAACAGAAATTTTACAATCCATCCCGGAATCGGCGGTGGGTATCGAGCTTAATGGCTACTACGCCTAAATTGTGCAGGTTCAAGACAACGTCATCCGCACTGTAAAAATGTGGCAGCCAGATCAGTGAAATTAGTAACAACGCGAAATACGCTTTTGGCAAAATTCCGGATCACAGCGGTGCACTGATTTCTAAAACCAGCGCACCTCTCTCTGAATAACAGTGACCCATTGCTGTGGCCCTATTCGGCAACAGCAACGTTAAAACGCACCTCCAGGTAACTAATTGCTCCTTCAACGGCGCTATACCAATGCGGCGTACCTTCGGGTATCAGCACCGCATCACCAGTGGATACGCGCACTGCTCGGTCACCCTCAATGGTCGCCCGACCGCCGTCGGCAGGTCTGATGACAACACCACCGGTAACAATCGTGCCCGCCCCTTCCGTAATGAAATGCAGTTCCGTGCCACGCTGATGAACGATAGCACCGGCTGCTTCGGTACGACGAATGAGATTGATACGGTACTCTTCGCTAGTGGTGATCGAAGAGACTGCCATGGCTGGCCGTTGTGCCGCTGCTTGTTCCAACGCCGACGCGATATCGCTAGCCTTCACATACAGAGCCGGTGCCACCGGCGTTTGTGCGTTCACCACGGTAACAGCTGCAAACACAGCGAGTGCAATAAAACTATTCTTTAGCATAACAGTACTCCTTCTTCGTAGACCTGCTCGTACTTGCTGCTCGTACTTGCTGCTCGAAGCAGATAGTGTGTTGAGGCGTTGTTGCCTGGTGCAGACCAGTAACAGCCCATTTAATGTCGCGCCAACCGCCTCTAGCGCTAGCTATAAACTCACATGGACCCAATTATTATAGTATCCATCGAGTGATAGTCGTCGAGCCCGGGTAAATTCCAGGACGATATACTGCTAATTCGTGCAGCAGATCCTGATTTTACCGCCAGAGCCAGCGGGTAATTATCTGCAATGTCGAACTGCCAGACCTGCCAGAACAATGCATTATCTTTCAGTTCCTCGGCAAATGAAATCTCGATCTGGCCTGGGGCCGGAAAGGCATAACTGAACTGTTGCAAGGGCATGGCGAGTCCCAAACCACGGGCCTTGATATAAGCCTCCTTCAAAGTCCACAACTGGTAAAATCTACCCAGTCTCTGGGATTCATGCAGAGCCAAGAGATCACTAACTTCTTGCCTGGAAAAGAACCGGCCGGCAATTCGTCTTACTCTTCTTGATTTATCACCGTTTTCAATATCGACACCGATCGATTCTATCTTCGAAATTGCCAACACTAGTTTCTCACCGGAGTGGGACAGATTAAAATACAGACTCGCTTCATTCTGGGCAGGATCGATTGCCGGTTTGCCAAAGTCATTGTGGACAAAGCGCCACTGCTGAGGAGCAAGCTTCTCGACATATTGACTCAACACACTACGAATCAGGAACCTGCCCAGCAACAGCTGTTTCCTGTGTCTGTCGAAAAAATATCGGTGATAACGCAGCAATTCTACATCGGTTAGCCAATGCAAGCAGCTGCGCTGCAATTCCTGCAGGGAAAAGTCTGCCAGCTTACAATGCCAGAGGTGAATTTCAGAATCGATAATCTGCACGTCGTATTCGCCTCTTTAATTCGACTCGGCCAGGTCGGCAACACAGTGCAAGCGCTTGCGAGATATTCGTTTCTCACTTGGAGTTGCGAAGGCGTTGTTGACGAAATTAATACCGTCCAGTTCGATCGCCTGGTTGATGTGACTGTGCCCGTAAATATGAATATTCGGTTGTAACTTCCTGACTTGATCGCCAAGACCATCGCTGCCAAGAACCGGATATACCCGCCTTCTATCCGCAGGTATTCTATCTGGCATTACATCTATTCTCTGGAGAAAATGAGAATAACTGATTACTATTTTGCCATTGGCCGGTGGCAGCGGTAAATTTCTCTGTAGAAAGTGCTTACAAACCGCAGCACTGCTATCCAGCGTGTCCGGCCAACTGCAGGCGCGAAAGTTCCGCCAGGCACGTCGTAAATACCGATCAGGTTCGCCAAAGGAAAAATCATACCATGACAGCAAGGGCACGAAGTTGACGCTTTCGTGTTCGAACAAAGTATTACGAACACCCAGGGTTTTACATAAATCATCGATGGCGTCAAATTTTTGCAACGAACAATCGAAGGCCTGACCCTGCACCCACAACTCATGATTGCCCGGCACAAAAAGTACTTCGAGAAATTTTGACTTCAGAGAATCAAAAACCTGAGACAGCAGCTCAATACTGTGAGACACATCCCCGGCTAAAACCAGGATATCTTCGGTGTATTCAGCAGCGCTCAGTTGCAGCACCCAGTCCAGGTTCTCGGCATAGTCCACATGGATATCAGACAGGGCGAAGACACGCATGGCAATGCCTACCTCACCACTTTTAACGACAGCTTGAAGTTAATTGACTTAATCCGGTTTCACCACGTGCGCTTTGATAAATTCAGCCAGCAATAAGTAGTCTTCTCGACGCGGGTCAGATTTGCGCCATGCCATGCCAATTTTCCTGCACACATTCTCACTACTAAAATGTTTAAGTTGCAAGTTAGTATCGCCCAGCACATTTGCCGCTACCGCCATCTCCGGCAACAGGGTTACACCCAGGCCGTTAGCCACCATCTGCACCAGAGTATGCAGGCTTGTACCCTGGTAGACCAGGTCGGTATCGGCGCTCTGCAACTTGCAGGCTTCCAGCGCGTGGTCTCGCAGACAGTGTCCTTCTTCCAACAGCAGCAGGCTTTCGCCACGCAATTGCTGTTGCTTTACCTGTTTCAGTTTTTCCAGCTTGTGTCCCGGTGACAGGCACAAAAGAAATTCATCCTTGAACAGATTGACAGTTTCCATATCGGGCAAGGCATAGGGGAAAGCCAGCATGATCAAATCCAGACGCCCCTGTTGCAGTTGCAACAGCAACTGCGCACTTAGCTCTTCTTTCAGGTAGAGCTTTAACTTGGGATAAGCCCGGCGCAGATCCGACAGAATTGCCGGCAGGATAAACGGCCCGATTGTCGGAATCACACCCAGGCGAATTTCTCCGGCGAGCACGCCTTCATTGGCTCGAGCCAGGGAGACAAAATCTTCCACGTCACCGAGGATGATGCGGGCCTGATGCAGAAGTTTCTCCCCCAGCGGGGTAATCAACACCGTTTTCTTGTTGCGCTCGAATACCACCACGCCCAGCTGTGATTCCAGCTCCTGTATGCCGGCACTGAGCGTCGATTGGGTGACGTGGCAGGCTGCAGCCGCTTTGCTGAAATGCCTGTGTTCAGCCACCGCACACAGGTACTTCAATTGTTTGACCGAGGGCATCATGGGTCGAAATCATAATCGAAAAAACCGATCAAAGCATCCTGAAAAATCAATTAGATTCTATGGAGAAAATCCCGTACTGTGATAAATGGGGTCAGCGTAAAATGACATTCAATAGCCTGCTCGCGATTAAACTGACTGCAATGTCATTTTACGCTGACCCCATTTATCCGACCGCCACAGAACATTCCACAGGAGAGACAATATGTCATTAAAAGGATCCAAGACCGAAGCAAACCTCAAGGCGGCTTTTGCCGGCGAATCACAGGCGAATCGCCGTTACCTGTATTTTGCCCAGAAAGCTGATGTGGAAGGCTACAACGACGTTTCAGCTTTATTCCGCTCTACCGCCGAAGGCGAGACCGGGCACGCCCATGGCCACCTCGAGTACCTCGAAGAAGTTGGTGACCCCGCCACTGGCATGCCTATAGGCGGCACCGAAGACAACCTGAAAGCGGCTGTCGCCGGCGAAACCCATGAATACACCGACATGTATCCGGGCATGGCAAAAGATGCCCGCGACGAAGGCTTCGACGAGATCGCCGACTGGATGGAAACTCTGGCCAAAGCCGAGCGCTCACACGCAAATCGTTTCCAGAAAGCACTGGATTCCCTGGACGACTAGTCAAGGGAAATTAGATAACCGGGGTCAGCGTAGTCAAATGGTTGAGTTCCTCAGCGCTGGGTAAGGCAAAGGAGGGCCGTGCGCAAAGGGACTCGGCTTCGTGGGCAGACGGCACTCTCTCTGACTCGTAGCAGAGGGCATTGACAACTGAATCGCTTACGATAATAGCCCTTTTACTTCGAGGGGAACGGCCCCGGTTCGGCAGCATGGCATAGCCTGAGACCGGCCACACGCTTGCCACTCTTGTCGGCGGCTGCGGAACTCAACCGTTTTTTGCAAGCAAAAAACCGGGATTCAAACAATCCTCGCCGAAGACTCCGACAAGAGTGGCAAGCTACAACGTGGCCTGATTTGGTCTCAGACCATACCATGCTGCCGCCCCTAACTCCGAGACGGAATTTACCATCGGAGAAACACCAAATAGTCTTATAACAGCCAGATAAAGAAAGCGAAATTTTTGTGGGAATAATTCAGGCTCTAAACCAAAATAACCAAGGAAAATTCTGATCAATGCCCGATGAAAGTAGAGAAGGAGGTCTGGACGCACCCACCAGACACCCGCTGCATCAAGACCAACCCAGGTTCTGGGACGAAGCTGATCTCAATCAGGAGCTGGAACGGGTCTATGACATTTGTCATGGCTGTCGCCGCTGTGTCAGTCTCTGCAATGCCTTCCCGGTATTGTTTGACCTGGTGGATGCTAGCGACACCATGGAGATCGACGGTGTTGCTGTCGCCGACTACGGCAAAGTTGTAGACCAGTGCTATCTCTGTGACCTGTGCTATCTCGTAAAATGCCCCTATGTACCTCCCCACGAATGGAACGTAGATTTTCCTCACGTGATGCTGCGCGCCAAGGCCATTAAGTTCAAAAAAGGCGAAACGAAATTTCGCGACAAACTAATTACCAGCACCGACCTGATTGGGAAAGTCGCCTCCAAGCCAATCATCAACAGCCTGGTGAATATCGGCAACAAGAATTCCCTGGTGCGAAACATCCTCGATTCCACCCTGGGTATTCACAAAGATGCACAGCTACCCCGGTACAGCCGCGAACCCGCTCGCGTTAAACATGGCGCACGGATGTTTGATCCTGCCGGTGCTACCGAGGGTGCTGCCGCAGAGGTGGTGAACAGGGTTATCCTGTTTACCACCTGCTACTGTAACTACAACGAACCATCAATTGCAGACAGCCTGATAAAAGTCCTGGAGCACAACAAAGTGCAGGTGGACCTGGCTGCCCGCGAGCACTGCTGTGGTATGCCCAAGCTGGAATTGGGAGACCTGAAATCCGTGGAGTTACTCAAGCAGAGAAATATACCGGTGTTATTTGAGTCGGTCCAGGCTGGCAATGCCATTATCGCCGCAGTGCCCTCCTGCGTACTCATGTTCAAACAGGAACTGCCCTTGCTGTACCCGGACGATGAGCAGGTTCTGGCCGTAGCGAAGGCCTTCCACGACCCGTTTGAGTACCTGCACAAACTGTACAAGCAGGGCATGCTGAACACCGAATTCGAACACGAACTGGGCAAGGTCAGTTACCATGTTGCCTGCCACCAACGCGTGCAGAAAATTGGCCCGAGGACCAGGCAAATTCTCGAGTTGATTCCGCAGACGACGGTTAAAAGCATCGAGCGCTGCTCCGGCCACGATGGAACCTACGGCGTGAAAACTGAAACCCTAAAATTTGCCAATAAAATTGTGAAACCCATTGTCAGGCAGTTACAAGAGCAAGAACCGGACTATTACGGCAGCGACTGCCCCATCGCTGGCAAGCATATAGAGAACAACCTCGACTCGGGTCAGCAGGCGATGCATCCAATCGATCTGCTGTGCCTGGCCTATGGAATTTAACCTGGATCGGCTGGCGCCGGTAACGACTATGAAGAAGCTCAGCCTTAACGATTTACCTTCCGCCCAAGCCTATGCGGCGCAACGCCCTGGCATTCGCCAGGCCATGATGGAACACAAGAAAATTCGACGCGTCGCCCTCGGTCCAAATGCCATGTTGCATTTCGAAGACTACAGGGTGATGCGTTACCAGGTGCTGGAACTCATTCGCGTGGAAAAGATTAGCGGCGAGCAAAACCTCAAGGAAGAACTTGAGGCCTACAACCCACTCATCCCCGACGGCAGCAACCTGAAAGTCACCTTCATGCTGGAGTTCCCGGACGCAGCAGAGCGCGCACAGAGACTCAGCCAGTTGATTGGCATCGAAGCAATGATCTCAATACAGATCGATGACTTCGATCCGGTGTATGCAATTGCCAACGAGGACCTGCCCCGCTCCACGGAAGAGAAAACCTCGGCAGTGCATTTTTTACGCTTTGAGTTCAGCGCTGAAATGATTGCTGCAGCTCGCGAAGGTGCGAACTGGCTTATTCGCTGTTCTCATCCGAATTATCAACACAGCACCGACGCGCTGCCGTCCACCACTACCCAGTCCTTATTACGGGACTTTGCCTGAAGCATTCGCCTACTTGTGCTCCGCCATATGGGCTCGCATATCTGTCGCCAGTTTTAGCAAGATCAACAGGATCATAGCCGGCAAGGCGGTGCCGAAAGCCATTACCAGGAAGCCACCAAAGATAATGGTCACGTGCATGGTAACAATGCGCTTGTAGGGCTCTCCCATTTGCCGGGCCATATCCTTGCCTTGATACTCCTGGCGCCGAAGATAATTCAGATAAAAAGAAATGCCGTGGCTGATGACATAGGCCAACAACGCTGGCAACAGCTCAATAAAACCAGCCAGCACTTCGCTGGTAAGTATGTCGGCGCCACCGTCAATTCCTGCGCCGAATAAACCAACGATAAAGAGCAGGTGTACTGCCATAAAAGCGCCGTAGTGGCCGACGAAAAAGGATTTGGCTAAGCTCGAGGTGACTCTGGATAAACTTAGCGTCGAAATAGAGCTATTGCAGGCCAAGCTAAACGATGCCCGTGCCCGTCAAAAGACGATTGTTATGCGCACCAAGGCGACGGTCTCCCGACTAAATGTAAATCGGCAGCTGCATAACTATTCTATTGACAATGCCATGGACAAATTTGAGTATTACGAAAAGAAGATTGATCAGATGGAAGGTCAGATGGACAGCGACCATATAGCACGAAGTGGTCTGCAGACAGAGTTCGATGAACTTGAGAAACAAGAGTCGATTGAGCAGGAACTGCAAGACCTAAAAGCCAAGCTCAAAAGCGGCAAAACACAAGACAGCAACCAAAACAAATAGGTTCTCATCATGGGCGTATTGGAGTTCGTCACCTCTATAGTAGCAATGGTACTGGGTGCTATCACCATCTGGATACTCATATTAAGAAAGGGACGGCGCGTAGAGCGCGCGCAACCGTAAGGACACTACGATGTGAGCGAACTGTCGACGATGGCTGAGTCCATGCAGGATCGCATCTCTGTACTCGAATCCATTCTGGATGCCGAAGTCCCGGATTGGAGACAGCAGAATGAAACCGAGGCGACGCAGTGAGTGGCATAAAACTAAATCGAACCAATGCCCGTTGCCTGGGCGTGTGTGCCGGCGTCGCTGACTGGCTCGACGTTCCCACCACCCTGGTCAGAGTTATTTTCGTTATTTGTGTGATCTCCTGGCCTACCCTGATCATCGGCTATTTCGTACTCTACTTTTGTCTCGACAAAGACATCACGCCGGAATCCGTGCGCGATTACTTCAACAATGGCAAGACGGCAGATCACTTCAGGCAAGTGAATTACCGTAAACCTATTTACAAAAATCAGCGCAATAAGCGCATAGCGGGTGTTTGCAGCGGCATCGCCGACTACCTCGAAGTTAGCGCGTTTTCAGTTCGACTCGCCACCCTGCTTTCCCTGTTTGTCTTCGGTCCATTCACATTCTGGGCCTATATTATCTGTATGTTTGTATTTGACCCCGATCCGAATGCGCCGTATTCCGAGCGCTTCGCCAGGCGCAGGCATCGCAAAGAGGCACGCGCCGCCAGAAAAGAGCAGCGTGCACAGCGCAAAGAAGCCCGCCGCGCCCGCAAACACGGTATACCTGAGAGCTACGTCAACGACGAAGAGATGCTGCGGGGCAAGGACGCGGCAAGGGATTTTGCAGACAAGCCGGAATTCGAA
>CAVOFA010000035.1:0-24469 GCA_963694865.1 Gammaproteobacteria bacterium
GCACGGCGGCCTGGCGCGCCTGAGCATCGTACAGGTCAGTAATCTGAGCCAACTGCAGATCGTAGAAACTCTGAATTTGGTTGACCTGATTGTCGATTGCATCCAGCTCCGAGCTAATAGACTCCAGCGCATCGCTGGACTGCAGCACGGTAAAGTATCTCTCCGCCACATCCGTCAGCAACAGGGCCAGCTCCGCGTAGTAGGTCGCTTCCATCTGGTCTTCACGCAGATACGCCTCGCTGCGTGCGGCGAAAGCCTCCCAGTTAAACAGCGTCTGGCTCAGCGACACCGAGAAGCGCTCGCCATCAAACTCCTGCAATTGGCCGAACTCATTGCGCCGGTTATCCGACAGGTTGGCGTTGGCATTTATCTGTGGCAACAGCGCGCCGTTAGCCGCCCGTTTGCGGGCTGAACCGATGTTTAGCTGCTCTGCGGCGATTCTAAGCTTTGGACTGTAGCTGAGCGCAGCGGTGAAGAAATCTTCCAGGGTAGAGCCGACGCTCGTAGCGCTCCCAAGTGCAGAAGCCTCGGCAGCATAATTCACGGAGGACCAGCTGCAGATGCAGCTAAACCCGATTGCAGGCAGTATTAAATATTTCTTCATAGCGATCAGTCTTCGATAAAGGTGCGAGCCATAGCGTTAGTAAAAGGCTTGAACAGGTACTGCAGAAAAGTCCGTGACCCGGTGGTGATAAAAACCTCTGCGGGCATGCCGGGTAGTAGCACCAGGCTACCCAGCTCTTCCATACCTTCTTCAGTCACTTCAACCCGGGCCAGGTAATAGGGCATGCGAGTCACCTCGTCGATCAGGCTGTCGGCAGAAAGATTTAGCACCACGCCGTAGATAGTAGGAGTTGAACTACCGAAGGTGGAGAAACGAATAATCGCCTCCTGCCCCACGCTCACGCGGTCGATGTCAATGACCGGAACCTTGGCCTCCAGAATTAACTCATCACTTTGAGGCACGATATCGGCGATGGGAGTGCCCGGGCCGATGACACCACCGATGGTGTGAAACTGCATACCGTTGACTATGCCATCCACCGGCGCCCTCACCACGGTTCGACTGACAATATCCTGCAGCGCAATCACTCTCTCGCTAATATCCTTAAGACTGGTCTGCACGTTTCCCAGTTCATTCACCACCTCGTTATGAAACTCTCTGTCCTGTTGCAATATCTGCAGCCGGGCTTCGCCTATTTGTACTTCCGTAGCAGCGATGTTGGCGGTAAGTTCGGCCGCTTCCCCTTCCAGGCTGGCGACATTGCGCTCCAATTCCCGCAGCCGCAGCTTGTCGGAGAAACCCTGGCTCAACAATGCAATTACATCTACCAGTTCTTCGGCAAAAGAAGCGGCCAGTGTCTCCTTGCTGGTTTTCAGTGCGGCCTGCCCCACCAGCATGGACTGCAACTGCACGATGCGCTGTTCCAGCACTTCAATGCTGCCTTCCATGGCCGCTTTACGGGCTGCGAAAATCTGATTCTGGGAGGCGATCTCTTCGCCAACATTGGTCTCGCTCGCAACCAATACGCTCGGGTAAGCCACAACGTCTGCACGGTCACGCTCGGCCATTAATCGAGATTCTCTGGCTTTCAGTGCCACAAACTGGCTATTGGTAATTCCCAATTGCGACACTGACTGCGTGTCATCCATTAACAACAGCGGCTGCTGGGCGACAACATGATCTCCATTTTGGACATAGATATCGCCGACAATGCCGCCTTCCAGGTGTTGCACCACCTTTGAGTAGGATTTGACAGTTACTGTTCCTGCCGCCCGTGCCGCACCATCGAGCGGCGCCAACGCCGACCAACCGCCAAACACACCAAACACCAGGAAGAAAATGATCATCCCCACCCGCCGTGGCATCGCCATACTGGTATCCGGCGAGATCTCCTCGTAGTCGATTACTGTCGCTGCCGCGGCTTTATCAGCCGGGATAGGCAGGGAGCTGCTTGGATTACTGTCTGTTGTCACTGTCTTGTCTCTTTAAAATTGTCGAACGAGTGTGTAGTAAGCCGGGTCCGGGTAGCGTTGCCGCTTGATTTTCGCCGTCAGCATCTCCTCGCGGGTATTTAGCGCGGTTTAGCCCGCTGCCGTTTTCTGCGCCGCCACTGGTGCCATCAGGCTGGCCAGCACTTCTTTCTGCGGGCCGTACTTCAAAGGTGCGCCGTCTTTCATCACCAGCATCTTGTCGACACTGCTCAACACCATGGTGCGGTGGCTAATAATAATCACCGTGCAGTTCAGCGCCTTAATTCTGTGTATGGCTTCCACCAATTCTCTTTCGCCGGCGTCATCGAGGTTGGAGTTGGGCTCATCCAGCACCAGCAGGCGTGGATTGCCGTACACCGCCCGTGCCAAGCCGATACGTTGGCGCTGGCCGCCGGAGAGAATGCCACCCATGGCCCCGATCACGGTGTCATAGCCCTGGGGTAATTGCAGAATCATGTCGTGCACACCCGCCAGTTTTGCTGCCTCGACCACCTTTTCGGGGTCCAGCACGCCGAAACGGGAGATGTTTTCCGAAATTGAGCCATTAAACAGTTCGATATCCTGGGGCAGGTAACCCAGATAAGGTCCCAGCTCTTCCCTATCCCAGGCGGCAATCGCGGCGCCGTCCAGGCGCACCTTGCCGCTGTGGGTTGGCCAGATACCCAGTAAGGCCCGCGCCAGGCAGGATTTGCCGGAGGCGCTGGGGCCAACGATTCCCAGTGCTTCTCCAGGCTGTAGGTCCAGGGAAACTCCGCGGACCACGACGGTCTGGGATCCCGGCGGTACCACCACTACTTGCTCGGCAGTGAGCCTGCCCTGGGGTGGTGGCAGGCTCATGGTATCCCGGTTAGCGGGTATTTGTTGTAGCAACAGCCCGAGGCGCTCGTATTGTGCCCGTGCCACCACGAATGCTTTCCAGGTTCCCACCATCATATCTATAGGTGCCAGTGCCCGGCCCAGCAACAATGAACCGGCAATCATCATGCCGGGAGACAGTTCGCCCCGCAGCACCAGCAAGGCGCCCATGCCCAGCAGCAGTGACTGCACGATCATGCGAAACGATTTCGACAGGCTGGTGAGTACACCAGCCCACTTGCTGGCATCGGTTTGCAAGAGCAAGACTTTATCGGAGTTGTGTTCCTGGCGTTTGCGGATATCATCGGCCATGCCCATGGCGGCGATGACTTCGGCATTGCGCAGGCTGCCACCCACCTGGGCGCTCACCTGGTTGGCCTGACTGTTGGCATCCTTCATTTTTTTGCCGGTGACTTTCTCGTTGACGAAGGCCAGCACCACCATGACAATACCAGAAAGGATAGCCGACACTCCAAACCAGGGGTGAAACATAAACATTACGGCCACATAAATAGGAAACCAGGGCGCGTCGAAAAACGCAAACAGGCCGTTGCCGGTAAGGAACTGGCGCAGGCCGGAAAGGTCGCTCAGGGGCTGTGCATTACTGACCATGCCACCGCTGAGCAGGGCGCGTTTGAAGGTGGCATCGGACACCCGTTGCCGCAGATTTTTTTCGATGCGATTACTGGCGCTGATCAGAATCATCGAGCGCACCCACTCAAAACCACCCACGGCCATCAGCAGGACCATCATCAACACGGTCAGACTGGCCAGGGTCGACAGGCTGCCGCTGGAAACCACCCGATCGAACACCTGCAGCATATAGATGACCGGCACCAGCATCAGTATATTGACGGCGGCACTGAAAATACCGGCATAGATGAAATAGCTTTTGACGTCCTTTAAAGCCGCAGTGAGTTCTGGGTAGCGGCCGCTGTTGGCATTGTTGTTCATTTGGACATGTACTTATTATTGGTGGTCGTCTGTTTATTCCGGCGTTAAGCCAGAGGCTCGGTTTACTCTACTCTTGAAAGGGCATAAATAGGGGCATTTGGGTGATTTTCAACCCTGTGCCACGAAATTTACATAATTTTGTGCTGCGCCAGTTTAGCGCGCAAACGCTTGCGCACCCCTACAGCTCTTCCTCGCCTTCGGCGAAGTGCTTGAGGATCTGCAAATTGTTCACCAGCAAACGCGCCGGCCCATCCCGTTTAACTATCTGCCGGTTCTGTAAAGTCTGAAACACCCGCGTGACGGTTTCCCTGCTCACATTCAGCATGATTGCAATCTCCATGTGCGTGGGTGGATTTCGTATCTCGGCTTTTTGCTGCTTACTCTTATCTTTGTCCGGTACCAGCAGCCACAGTTGGCAACACACACGCTGAGCGATATTGGGTAGCCCCAGCAACGAGCGCTGATAGGTCATTTGTCGCACCCTGGCAGCCAGCTTACTCCCCAGCACATTGGTTACCCCCGGCGCCTTCAACATGATCTCTCGCATACTGATCATTGGCACTAAGATTACCACGGAAGCAGTAAGGGCGATGACGTACTCTGGCTGTGGGCCGTGATCAAACAGGCCAAGTTCGCCACAAAAGTCACCAGGTTCGACGAAATACAAGCCGACTTCTCTGCCATCGATGGTAAAATCCACGCCCTGTAAGCGCCCTTCGAACAGGAAACACAGATGATCCTCCTGTTTCCCCGCATTCAAGATGATTCCACGGCGGCTAAATTTCTGTAGCACACACCCCGGCGCGAGCTCGGCAAGAACGGCTGCTGGCAGCGGTTTGAGGATTGGGAAGGAGCCTAATAGCTCCGGGGTAACCACCATGAAAATTCACCTGACATCAGTGCGGGAACAGCTATTACTGCGGCTGCTCGAGCATTATAAGTGCTTGAAATGAATTAGCAAAAGCGAGTATCGTGGTTGCGTGTGATCTAAGTCACGCGACTCACCCGCGGCCTGCGGTATCTTCCTCTGCCATATAGTCTGGACAATGCCGTCTGGCCGAGAGACCAGGCTCCGAGGTCCAGGCTCCGAGGACCAAGCGAGAGACTTGCAATGAAACCTATTTCAACACCAATTATGACTCTGATGACACAAAAGTTCTTCGTCAAATTTTCAACAATCTTTAACCTCGGCGCAAGCTTCATCGCCGCGTTGCCGCTATGCCTGGCCGTGTCTATGGCTCAGGCTTCTGAACCCGAGGGCCTGAGCCCTGCGGCTATCCCCGGCATCGGTGAGGTTAGCCTGGTACTGGGCCGGGCGTACTTGCAAGCCCCGGGTCAGCCCCGGCAGCGGGTTCGCAAAGGCACGGTAGTCAAAGTGAATGACCAGATTACCACCGAGGCCAATGGACACGTGCATATACGCTTTGTCGATCAGGCCTTGATGAGTCTGCGGCCGCAAACCCGGCTGGAAATTGAGAGCTACGATTTTGACGCCGAGCACCCGGAACGTTCCACTGTGAAGTTCAAACTGGTAGAAGGCGTAACCCGGGCTATCTCGGGGGCTGCGGCGAAAGCGGCGAGAGATCGTTTTCGGCTCAATACCCCCATAGCCGCGATAGGTGTGCGCGGCACCGACTTTGTCGTCAGTGCCACTGAATCTACAACCCGAGCGCTGGTCAATGAGGGCACGATTGTACTGGCACCCTATTCCGAGGGTTGTTCCGCGGCTAGCTTAGGTCCCTGTGCCGAAAATGCCGTTGAACTGACGGGCCTGTCCCTGCAATTAATCGAGCTTGACGATAATTCTGCCCTGCCACGCTTGTTACCGGCGCCAAATGTCAGGGACCCGAACATGATGCGTGAAGAAGCCCAGCAGCTTATTGCCTCCAGCGTCGAATCCGACACCGACGGACCTGCCAGAGACGAGACCTATCTTGAGGGCGTGACTGCGGTAAAGGTAAATGCCGACGTCGAGTTGGTAGCGAATGCGGCAACAATCATAGAGCCCCCATCACCCCCGGATTTTACCCCGGCCACCACCGTAGCGGCGGTTGAATTAACCACCAGCCAGCTGGTGTGGGGACGGTTTGCAAATGGCTTCGGTGAGCAGGAAAAAATCACCCTTGGTTTCGCCGCCGCCAGCGCCAACCGTAACATCACTGTGGGCAACACCGGCTATGGCCTGTTCCGCCCCGAAAACGGCAGCCAGCGCGTAGACAGCGGTTTGGGTGTTGTCAGTTTCTCCCTCGCCAGTGCCCAGGCTTTTTATAGCTCGGAGAGCGGAGTCGTCGCCATGCAGGTTGGTGGTGGCACCCTCGGCATCGATTTTCAGGAAAATCGCTTCGCCACCGAACTCAATCTGAGCCACAGCGCCATCGGCGCCGTGGATTTTCTTGCCAGCGGCAGACTCTTCGACGGCGGCTTTTTCCATGCCCGTACCGATACCCAGAGGATCGCTGGCGCCGTTAGCATAGATGGCAGCGAGGCCGGTTACCTCTTCAACCGTCAGTTAGAGGTCGGCAATATCCAGGGTCTGACACTGTGGGGAAGCGGTCAGTAGCCATGTCGAAGTTTGCAGACATCAGGCAATTGCCACTCAATACACTGGGATTCGCCCTCGGCATGACCGCAGGCAGAGCGCGCCTGCTGATTCTGGCACTGGCGGCCGTTGTCAGTGGCGGCCTCATGCTGATGCTGAGCTCACCATTGGCCACCCTCGAACAGCGTTTGGGTGCTCTGGGCTGGACTCTTAGCCCCAATACTGCACCGGAACAGCGTATTACCCTGGTCACCATCGACGAGCAGAGTCTGGCTGCAATCGGCCCCTGGCCGTGGCCTCGGGAGCAGATGGCCAGGCTGGTTAATACCATCGATCAAGCCGGCGCCCAGCTGCAACTCCACGATATCGTCTACCCTGAAGCCAGAACCGGCGATGCCGTGTTGCTGGCAGCCCTGCAATCCGCCCAGGGCGCAGTAATAGCCCAGTTACCGGATCTACAATCGGGTCAAGCTACCCGTGCCGGGGTCATGACTCATGCGCTGAGCGGAATTAGCTGTGATGCTGCACCCGCAGGGGTACAATTGGGCAATACGACTACCTTTTTGGCCCCGGTTGCCGCTTTTGCAGCAATTCCCAAAGGTCACATCACACCTATCATCGCTGCCGATGGCAGTACCTTAAAAACGCCCGCCGTAGTTTGTGTGGATGGCTCACCTTACCCGGCTCTGGCCCTGACCGCGTTCCTGCAAGCCAGCAGTACCCCCTGGCAGGCGACAATACAGCCAGGCAGCTCGCTGCTTGATCCGGCCTTTGTGCTGCAGCTACAGGCCTATCCAGGGCTGGATATACCGCTGGACAGGGACGGCAACCTGAGAATTTCCTACGCCAATGCGCCCTCTGCCTACCGCGCCGTTTCTGCAATCGATGTGATTAACGGGTCTGCCGATAGCAGTCTGTTGCGGGACGCCTGGGTAGTAGTAGGCGGCACCGCTTTTGGCATGAGTGATGTTGTCCCCACGCCGTATAACGGCGCCACCCACGGGGTGGAGTTACAGGCGCGCTTGCTGGGCAGCCTGCTGGATGTCGACATGCCCTACACGCCGCGGACTTCCAGCGGCTTACTGGGCTTATTGAGCCTGATCTTTGCGGCATCACTGTATGCCCTGGCCGCCGTCAGAGAGCGCTGGGCTGCCTATGGTTTACCCGTTGCCGCCGTGTTGCTGCCGCTGGCAGCCTTGTCTCTGCATATTCAGTTGCTCAGCAGCTTCAATCTCTGGCTGGGCTGGCTGTTCCCGGCCCTGTATGGCGTGTTTGCGGCAAGCTTGTTACTGCTGCTGGAACAAGGCCGGGTACGCGTCGAGCGCAGCCGGGTGTTTGGCAACCTCAATAGCTATTTGCCCGATGAGATTGCCAGGGAAATTGCTTACAGCCTACCAAGCTCAAGTATTAACGCCAGCCGTTGCGACGCCACCCTGCTTAGCGCCGATTTAAGAAATTTCTCCGCCTTTGGCGAAGCCCGACCACCTGAGGAGTCCGCCGCCGTGCTGCACTTCTTCTTTACCCGCGCCACAGAAATTGTCGAGCGACACGGTGGACGGGTGCATGAATTCAAGGGCGACAGCCTGCTGGCGGTCTGGGATGGTCACCACCGTGAGGCCGCGGAGCAATCCCTAAAAGCCGCACAGGCAATGCAGTCAGGCTTGCATCACAGCCTCATGCCCGAGCACTCGGCCCCGGGTCTGGAGCCGCTGGCACTCGGCGTCGGCATCGAACAGGGGCCAGTACTGATTGGCTCGATTGGACCCGCTCACCGTCGCAGCCACGTGCTGCTGGGGGACACGGTCGGGATCACCCTGCGCATTCAGGAGATGACGGCAGAGCTGGCGCAGCCAATTCTGCTGGGTGAATGTGTCGCCCGCCAGCTTGCCGATCTGGAGTTGGAATCCCAGGGCAGTTACCTGCTCAGTGGTCTTAAGACTCCTCACGTCCTGTTCGCGCCAGCTGAAAATGTCTCGCGCCAGGACCTGCAAACCCCGCCGGATCTCAAGTTGGTCACCGGCAGACATTAAGTAAAGGTTTTAGGCAAAGGATTGCGCTTAACAGACTGTCTTGTGGAATTAGCCTTGAGTTGTAGCCGGACTCTACCAGCAGTTCTTGCATGCAGTGCAGCGATTCAAGATAATTGCCCCCACAAATTCAGACAAGCGATGTGCCCGGAAAACTTTGTGTTCTACTCTATGTTCCATCAGGAGTGGCCCGAACAGCGACTCAAAGCTAACTGACAGGCTTCTCAAGGCGCATGCAACGATTTTTATTCTTCTTGCTTCTATCTATACCTGCGTATGCCAGGGCGGCCTGCCCGGACCTGTCCGGTTTTTATCCGGGCAATCAACCCGACTGGGCCAGTCTGGAACAGCAACTCGCGCCACTGTTGCCTGAGTGCCTCGATAGCTCGGAGTTTTTTGCTCTCCACGGCGCCGCGCAGCTCAATAGCGGGCAATTGGCAGCAGGCCTGGAATCGCTGGAGCGGGCCTTACTCATCGATCCTGACAGCGGCCCGGCCCACATCGACTATGCCCAGGCTCTGTATGAACAGGGACAGTTGTTTACCGCGCTGGAAATTAACGCACAGCTGCTTGAGCGTACCGACTTACCACCCAATCTTGCGCCATTACTACTAAGCCGCCAACAAAGCTGGCAGGCACTGACCCGGGAAACTGTCTACCAGCTCGATGTACTGGCAGGCTATGACGACAACCTAAATGGCGGTCTGGACTCGGGCCAGGTCACGCTGACCTTATCCGGGGAGCCGGTACCACTGCAGCTGAACCGGGAATTTCGACCTATCCGCGGGCCCTATCTCAATACCGGGCTGGCGCTTCGCCATAGCCGCTTGACCCCACAGTCCCAGCACAACTGGTCGGCGGAAGTGCGGGGGCGGATAAGCGAAGACCAGGAATCCAATTTGCTGCAGGTAGCCACCTTCTATAGTTTCCTGCGTCCCAACCGTCGCCGCAGTTGGCAATTGAATGCCGGTATGAATCACCTGTTCTTCGGTGGCACCGCCCTGTTCTCTGGCACCGGCGTCAATGCGCGCTATCAAGCCGACAGTAGCCGGCGCTGCAAGCCGGACTATGGCGTAGCCCTGCAGCACCAACTGTTTCATAAGCAGAGCCAGCTCAATGGCCTTGAAAGCAAAGCCGCTGTTGGCATTAACTGTCCGCTTGGCAGTGCCAATGGTAGCCAGCTTCTGCGCGCTGAGTTTGGGGCGTTACACAACTCGGCGTTAAAAAGTGGGCGCCTGGGCGAGGACAGGCGTGGCTGGCAAGTTAATCTGGACTGGCAGCTACTACTACCCCGCGGGACATTCCATGCCCAGCTTAATCATACCCGCCTGGACGATGACGAGGGTTATAGCCCGCTGGTCGCCAATGGCGCCGCCCGCACCACCAGACGCAGCTATGTGCTACTGCAATACCGCCAGCCTCTGCAATTTTTGGGACGCGACACCACCTTGCTGATGAATATCTACCACCAGCGCCAGCGCAGCAATATTGAATTGTTTCAGAGCACCGATACCAGCGCCGAGATTGGTATTAGTTGGGCCTTCTGAATCGGTCGCTTTCGATGGCCTGGGCTTGCCCCTGAATTTGGTCCTAAAACAAGGCAAATGACGCGCATTAGTCGATGCAATTCCCATTTAAAAGAACTAATTACAGTTAATCCCATACAAATGTTGTTTTAATATTTCAGAGAATGTAACATCGTGCCGATATCTGCTAGACGGCGGCGCTGTGCGTGTGCCAATAAGCTTGATGTAAACAGAATTTTCGGGGGATCCCACTTGCGTGTGACGACAGTCACAAGCTAAGAGAGAAAGCTTGATTACACTCGTTGCACCGATAATGGGATGAAATGCCAGGCGTTGGTCTGTCCTCATCGGATACAATAAATTGAAATCGATTTCAAGGAGCACGGAATGGCTATAACAGCTGCAACACGTAAGAGTATTATTCAACTGGTGGTTACAGCGAATAACGCTGCACCAGGTACCACATTATTGAGCACATTGGTTGCTGCATCTGAAGGGGGAGCTTCGCTTGCAAGTATCGCAGCCACTCTCACAGCTAGTAGCACATTCACTAGCACCTATCCTGCTTTCCAAACATCTACTGAATTTGCCACTGAATTCCTTGGCAACCTGGTGCCGCAAGCATCTGCAGCGGCTCTAGCAGAAGGCATAACCGTAATTGAAGGCTTGTTAAATGGCGGCTCTACCAGGGCAGATGTGGTGCTGCAAGCATCGACTTACCTTGCTGGTCTCTCTGAAACGCATGTAAGCTTTGGGACATCAGCCGCAAATTTCAACAACAAAGTTGAAGTGGCCACCCATCACACTATTACTCTAGAACTGGATACTGGCATGGCTACAGCCCTCACTGGTGTTACCAGTGTTGATGCGACTGTAACTACAGCTAATGCCGTACTTGGTGGAGCCACTTCTGCGGCTAACACAGCTGCCACGGCAGCAATCGCTGCTGCCGACGCCGCGATAGCGACCGCTACAGCAGATGATGTTACTTATACAGCGGCCGCTGCTGCTTCGACCGCAGCCGATGCTACCGCTGCCTTGACCGATGCTGTTGCGTTAGCTGTGGTTAGTGCTGCGTCTACAGCGGCGGCTGCTGCTGCTGTAACAGCTCAAGCCGCAGCCGATGCTGTCGTAGTTACTCAGCAAGCCGCGCTTGCTACAGCTATTACAGCCGGCGTCGCGTCAGATGTTAGCAACGCAAATGGCACCCTGCTTATTAATCAAGATACAGCGGCTACAGCGGCCACTACAACTACGACCACTGCAGCTACAGCGGCTACAGATCTGGCGGCTACTGCTGCAGCTGTCGCAAATGATACTGCTGCTGCAACTGCGGCCACCGCATTAACGGCCGCCACTACGGCTATCACTGCTTCTGGTGCTGCCGACGATGTTGCTGCTGCCGCTGCTGTCACTTCCGCTGCTGCTGCCGTTACTGCTGCTGCTGCCACTGCAGTCACTGCGGATGACACAGTTTCCGCAGCTCTTGTACCCCTTGCCGCGGCCACAGTTACCAGTGCCGCAGTAACTGGTGCCACTGCTGCCGCTGCTGTCGCGGCTGCTGCCGCTGCTGTCGCGGCTGCTGCTACGGTGACAGCCTATGACGCCGCTCTGGCAACTTTTAATACTGATGATGCTGCTGCAGCTACTGCATTAACGACTGCACAGACTGACGCTGCCGCTGCCGTTACCGCGAAAGCCGCTGCTACTTCAACTCCCACAGCCGCCACCTACACCACAGCGGCTGCTACATCCACTGCAAGTGCAGCCACGGCGGCGAGCACTGCAGCAACGGCTAAGACATCTGCAGATGCCCTGGTAACAGCTGCTGCTGCCACTGCGGCAACTACGGATGATACCAGTGCTGCTACTTCGGCTACTGCCGCTGCTGCTCGGGTGACCACTGCCAATGGCCTGGTGACTACAGCTGCTACCGACACGACTGATGCTGCTGGCTCGGTTACAACCTATACAGCGCAAGCTTTTACTCTCACTACTGCTACGAACCTATTCACTGGTGGCGCCGGTAATGACACATTCACTGCTGACAACACTACTTTAACCGCTGCTGATACTTTGAAAGGTGGAGCTGGTACTGATACGTTGAATTACACATCAACAGCTACTGCTGCATTGGCCATAGCGGCAGACGTCTCGGCAATCGAGGTGATTAACGTTCGTCAAGTCGGTGGCGCACTTAGCTCCTCTGACTTGTCTTTGTGGACGGGTATTACAGACTTCAATCTTGATCGTTCGAACGTTGCAGCCCAGGTTACTAATATGCCCAGCGGTAGTTCGTTTGGTGTTATTGGCAATGAGTCTGTCAGCAACGTCGGCGCGTTGCAAATTGGTTACGCCGCTGCTGCCACTGCTGCGACAATCAACTTCTCCGGCGGCACCTTGGGTGCAGAAGCTGTGACGTTGACTGGTACCAAACTGACTTCAGTAATCATCAACTCTACCGGTGCGACAAACGTGCTCGGCGCGTTCACGGATGCTGCCTCAAACAAATCTCTGACAATCAACGGTGATACTGCACTAACGTTTAGCTCGATCGCTGATGGTGCAGCACGTACGTCGATTACGATCAATGCAACTGGCAAGGTGACGACTGGTGCGGTGACTTCTAGTGCTACGACTACCCTTGCCATCACTGGTACTGGCGACGTTTCATCAAACATGAATGCCATGGATGCAGCAACTATTACTATTTCTGGCTCTGGTGCGGTCTCCGTGGGTACGTTGAACAATGCAGCGAAGACTATTACCAACACACAGACTGGCGGTAGCTTTACTGCGCAGCTGGGTACTTTAGTGACTCAGACATATGCAGGTGGTGCAGGTTCTGACATTATCACCGTACCTGCGTTAGTGCTGACAACTGGTTCTATCGATGGCGGTGCTGGTGCTGCTGATAAGTTGACTATCGGATCTAACGTTACCAACATAAACTCCACCACACTGGCCGCCAAGTACACGAACTTTGAAACCCTTAGTTTGAATGGCACCTTGAATATATCGCTGGTCAGTGGCATAACCGCGATTGAGTTGAGTGGCGCAACTAACAACATTAGCAAATTGACCGCTAGCCAAGCTGCCAACGTAACGGCGAGTGGATCCACCATCGGTGCTACTACGATTGCACTGACAACTGCTACGGGTACTTCTGACGCGCTGACTCTGAAATTGGGCTCCGGTCTGACTACAGGCGTGTCTGCAGCTACTTCTGTCCTAACGGTCACTGGGTTCGAAACGTTGAACCTGGTAAGCAACAACGGTCCAACAGCGACTGCAGTTGCTAATCAAACATCAACGATTACGGGTGCTATCGTTGGCGCTACTCTTACGTCAATCAACTTAACCGGTTCTACATTTGTGTTTACTGATATCGCTACGACGAAAGCCGTAGCCATTGATGGCTCGGCTCTGGCAGGTGATGCCAACACTACGGCCGCTTCAGTGAAAGGTTTGACTGTCTCTGGTAGTGCGACTGCTGGATCAACCATTACTGGTTCAGCTTTCGTTGACACATACACGATTGGTGCCGAAGGTTCTGCCTACATTGGTGGCGACGGTAAAGATAGCTTTACCACCACTACTGCAATAGTTACAGCTGATGGTGTTACAGACGGTAGTATCGACGGTGGTGCAGGCACGGATACTCTGACTCTGACAGATACAACGACTACGTTGACTGACAATCAGTTCATTAACCTTAGCAACCTAGAAGTTCTTGCTCTAACCAATACCACAGGTGATTTTACTTTAACAACAGGGGCCGCATTTAATACTGCTTTCTCTGGTGGAACAGCAACCATTACCACCGGTACAATGGCTGCTACTAAGGCACTAACTCTTGCCGCTGGATTGGCAACTGTAGCTGTAAAGATAACTGTTGATGCGACTCTCTTGGTTGGTGCGACTGCTGGTGCAGATATTACAATAACTACAGGTACTGCTGCAGACACAGTTACGGTTACTGGCGATGCTACTTGGGTTGGTGTTGCTGGTGACGGCTCTTCAATCATCGTTTCTACAGGGGCTGGTGCTGATACCATTTCTGTAACCATTGGCTCGCTTCTTGTTCAAACCACCTCTCAGGCTATCAGCATCACTGGTGGCACTGGAGTTGATACGATCACTAAAGTGGGAGTAAATAAAACGAACGTTGCATCTACTGCAGTTTTCGTCATGGCATCAGGAGACTCAAACGCGGCTGTGGGCGCATTCGACAGTATAACTGGCTTTGATGTAGCAGATGGTACAAATCTCGCCGATGTCCTTGATTTCGCAGGCACTGGTGCGGTTACTGATTTTACTGCACACGCCGACTTTGGCGTAATTTTAAGTCATAGTCTTACAACAGGTGTCGTTCTATTCGATGACGCAGCTACTTACGCGGCTGAGCTAATAATTAATTCCACAAACTTAGCTGATGTGCTTGGTTATTTGGCTGCGAATACAGCAACCTTAGATGCTGTAGCATTTGCCTACGATAGCACTGGAGACGGTGCCAATGATGCAACAATGGTCTTTAGCAACCAAGCTACAGATTCATTAGTGCAGCTAGTAGGCATAACCGGTGTTGCTACAATGAACGCAACCCTGACTACAACAACGGCTGATACAATTGGTATAGCCTAGTCAGAGATAGGGGACACTAATAGGATAATAGCTTAACGAATTTATCCTTTAGGAAAAGGGGATACTAATAAGGCACTAACTTAAAAGTATCCCCGGTTTCTACCCTCTAAAGATTCGAAAGATTGAACAGGATGTTCAAAACATGAAGTAAAGGCGAACACCGAAAGGCAAAGTAACCTTGGTATCTGAGCAAAGATACCTAACGTATAAAACACCCCGATTCAGCAATGCGTTGGGGTTTTTTATGAGCGATCAAGAGTGAAAACCAGTAGAATGGAAAAACTAGTAGTTTATAGGGATGAGAAAGCAGACTGCCCCTGTTTATGCTTGGTTTGAAGAGTAAAGACTCAATATAATTAGATTGAATTTCAGTATATGAGGAAACAGGAATGAGCGAAGAAACCAATACAATTACAATCGATGACAAAGACTACAACTTGGATGACTTGTCAGATGAGTGTAAAGCCGAAATTCAGTCTCTGCAATTTTGCGAGAGCGAAATAGCCAGGCTAAACGCCAAACTGGCAGTTGCAGGAACAGCGAGAATAGCTTACCAGCGGGCAGTGGCTGAGTTATTGCCAGAGTAAAGCGACTATGGGGATGGAGTACTCCTAGAAGCTCCGGTGAAACTGAGGGTGTAAAGATTTCTGTGTAACTGCCAGGTTCAAATGTATTCCGCCAGGCGGCCTTCGAATTCAATCATAAATCTATTCAATGCCATTTTCCAATTTCGGATCGGCATCGTCCATTTCTTGGACGCGGCCTGGATCGCCAAGTAGACCACTTTTTTCACCGAGTCATCGGTTGGAAACAACTTCCGTTTTTTGATTGCCTTGCGAATCACACTGTTAAGTGACTCGATGGCATGGGTAGTGTAGATCGCTTTTCGTATCTCCTGTGGATAGTTAAACAGCGTGTTGAGGTTATGCCAGTGGGCATGCCACAAACGGCTGATCTGGGGGTATTTGTCATCCCACCGCTACGAGGATTGATCCAGTGCCACTAAGGCTTCTTCTTCGGTGACGGATTAATAAATCTGTTTCAGATCAGTGGTGACGGCCTTGTAGTCCTTCCAGGGCACGTACCGTATTGAGTTGCGTACCATGTGAACAATGCACAGCTGGATATGGGTATCCGGGAAGGCGGTGTTGATTGCGTCTGGGAAGCCTTTCAAGCCATCGACACAGGCAATTAGAATATCCTTTACTCCACGATTCTGAAGCTCTGTGAGCACGTTAAGCCAGAACTTGGCTCCCTCGTTCCTCAAGCCAGCCACATCCCCGATAACTCCTTGTGGCCTTCCATGTTGACGCCCAGAGCAAGATAAATGGCCTTGTGGATAACCTGCTTGTCCTGGCCGATTTTAACCACAACGCAGTCCAGGTAAACGATGGGGTATATTGGATCCAGCGGCCGGGATTGCCATTCGATTACTTGCTCGATAACAGCATCGGTGACTTTAGAAATCAGGGTGGCGGAGACATCGGCTCCGTACATTTCCTTGAACGTGGTGACGATCTCACGGGTTGTCATACCCTGGGCGCACAAGAAAAGAATCTTGTCATCCATCGTGATAAATCGGCGCTGGTGCTTTTTGACCAAGCGGGGTTCGAAGCTGCCGGCCCGATCTCGCGGGGTGTCCAGTTCAAACTGGCCGTCTTCAGTCTGCAGGGTCTTGCTGGTGTAACCGTTGCGGCTATTGTCTGCTTTGGACTGCTCATGTTTGGCGAAGCCAAGGTGGTCGTCCAATTCGGCATTGAGTGCTGCCTCGACCGTGATCTTGGTCAGCATCTGCCGGAACTCGTTTAGATCCGCCTCAGTTTTAATGTTTTTAGCAGCCGTTTGGGCTATCACTTGCAGTTCTTTCTTGTTCATAATCTGCCTATCCTCACCCATTATCTGGGCTAATAATAGACAGTTACACAGAATAATTTACAGTCCTGAATAGAGGATTACCGTATTTGATTTTGACACCAGAATTGGTACATTCCTGTAAATACATCTGGATATTCCTCTTCAAATACCTGCCATATATCCAGATCATAGAGATCATCAAAATTAGGATTAGAGGATCTAAAGTTATGAATAACGTCTCGGTTGGATATTTCAAAACCGCAAAACGCTAAATCTAGCATCCCAAGGCATTGTTTGATTTTTGGAATGGTGAAACGATGCTCTTGCACGTGAAATAGAAGATCACGTACTTCGCTCAAGCTATAAAAATCAGAAAATGTAAGAATATTTTTGTGGTGAATTAGTTTAGAGTGACTACAGGTTGTCCTGAAATCCCTTATCTCCGAACTAGAAGAACCTATGCCCGCGTCGCTAATTTCATTACGTAATTTAATCATAGGCTGTCTTGCTAATTCGCTATAAAGTCCAATTTTTATGAGTCCACCAGGCTTCAAACAGCCCATTAACACTTTCCACCCAGCCATCGGGTCTTCCATATGGTGCAAGACCCCAACACTTTCAATTATATCGAATTGTCTATTTAGGCGGCATAAATCCAATATGTCAGCTTGCAAATACTCTATATTATCTAGACCAAGTTCTTCCGTTTTCCTCTTAGCATACGCTAAACTGTTTAAGCTCAAATCAACTGCGAGCACCTTAGAATTGGAAAATCTTGATGCGGTTTCAATGGATTGTTGTCCCGTTCCGCACCCGGCAATAAGAATTTCAGGTGTATCACAGTTATGTATTTGCTCATCTGGCACTCTCAGATAGATTTCTTTTAAGATTAAAGAGATTTTCCTAGGGCTGAGATTTAGACTGAGATTGACCCATCTTGGATAGGGACTTTCTTCATATTGTGCTCTGACCTTTGAGGATATGCTGCCAGAAATTTCCTTAAAAACCGGGATATAGGCACGTAATTTTTCTTCTTCCTTAACTTCCAAAATTTGTCTCTCCACTACTATTTCAAGGTCGCCAGTTTTTGAAATTAGGTGGTTCCACGGATATTCATTAAGAGCTTTGTAGCTAGCGAGACATGCTATTGCTATTGGATGCGGCTGCAATCCCAATGAAAGCATTTTTGCAACATCGTTTTCTAGCGTTTCTAGGGATTTAGTTTCTGCATCAGATTGGATATATACATATTCATTAGTAAAGCACTGCAAGGCTAAGGCTGTGTGAATCGGCAAAATTTCTTTAGAGTCGGACAAATTGGGGACACTGAATAGAACTGCGGCTCGGATATTTGTGAAAAGAGCCTCAAATTCCAAATCAGGAATAGGGCAAACGCTTAGAAGCTTCAGTAAAAGCTTAACATTAGATAGGCCTTGTAAGACTTCCTGCAGTGATTGTTCTAGCTCATTCAAGGAGCACTTTTCCAGGATACCATTTACAAATAGATCAAATTTCAAAAGGCTAATAACTGATCTAGAAATCTCACTCGGTCTTACATAAGTTTCTTTCTCTAAAAGCTTGAGAATGATCTCAGATAAACCGAGCACAGGCTTATTAAAGACTATGTCAACTAAGGCGTTCCCAATATTGCAATAACTTTCAGCAAAGTCAGGTTTGATCTCGATGGCTTTCTGGTACTGCTCTATTGCGGCATCTAGTTCTCCGTTTTCTTTCAGGGCGTTCCCCATATTATTATAGGCTTCGGCAAAGTCAGGTTTGTCCTTAATGACTTTTTGGTACTGCTCTATTGCTGCGCCTAGCTCGCCCTTTGTTTGCAGGGCGTTCCCCATATTATAATAGGTTTCAGTAAAACCAGGTTTGATCTCAATGGCTTTCTGGTACTGCTCTATTGCAGCATCTAGTTCCCCGCTTTCTTTTAGGGCGTTCCCAAGATTGTAATAGGCTTCAGCAAAATCAGGTCTGATCTCAATGGCTTTCTGGTACTGCTCTATTGCCGAGTCAAACCTTCCCATGCCAGCATTAGCAGCTCCTAGAATATTAAGTAAGCCGATTGTATACGGGAACAAAGGCAATAACCCTTCGGTTTTTTCGATAACTTCAGCGAGTTTTCCTAGTCCATACAGGGTTACTAATTCTTGGACTTTCGCTTTTGGAGGGCTTAACTTGCTTAACGCTTTTTTAGCTATGGGATGATTTGGCGTTTCTTTCAATATTGCGTTGTAAATTGCTGCAGCGGCAGTTCCATCCCCCTTCCTAATTGCTTTTTTTGCACGTGACAATGATCGGGCGACCGTAGTGCTTTTCAGCTTAGCTTTATCCTCCATCTATCCGAATACCTGTTTAGTTTAACGAGTTATAACCGAATCTGGTGTTTAGGCAGTTGAAAAAAGCGGCGTATCTGGTTGATTTGTTGCTGGGACACAATAAACAACCAAAAAGGACACGCCACCATGAGTAAGAGTAATGTTATTGAACAGGAAGGTCGAGAGAGAAGTTCAGATCCATTGACCGGCCTCCTACAAGCAGTTGGACATCAGCTGATTGAACAAGCCGTAGAGGCCGAGCTGCAAGCGATTCTTGCCTACCATGTGGGTCGTCGAACGGAGTCTGGTCATGCAGGCATTGTACGTAACGTTTACCTGGCGGAGCGTGACCCTGAGTTATTGTCAAAAGTGGTGTTTCAGCATCTGAATCAAGCGGCGGCCTGATCGATTGCTGTCACCTCGATTCCATCTTTGAATTTAATTCCCGTAATTACCTTCGCCAAGTAATTAAACCCGCGTAAGCGTCTCCAATTCTTCTCTGCACACATGCCCAATTTGAATATCATGTGGAGCATGCCATCACGGGTCAGGCAACCCTTTGAGCGTTTTGTTCGATGTCGGATTGTACCAAAGGTCGATTCAATCGGATTGCTGGTTCGGATACTCTGCCAATGTTTTGCTGGGAAATCGTAAAATGCCATCAGTTCCTCCCGATCTTTCTGCAAACACAGTGTCGCCTTTGGGTACTTGGCTTCATAGGTTGTAATAAATAGATCAAACGCTTTCTCTGCTTCAGCTTTGGTTTCAGCCGGTCAGATCGAATGCAGGGCTCCCTTGGCCTTGGGCTGGATCGACTTCGGCAGGCAGTTCAGCACGTTCATTGTCTTGTGCATCCAGCAACGCTGATCGGTTGTTGAAGGATACACTTCCTCCAGGGCAGCCCAGAAACCCATGGCACCATCTCCAATCGCCAGTCTCGGGGCACTCATCCCGCGAGATTTCAACTTTAACAAAACCTCGCGCCAGCTCTGTGTGGACTCCCGCACGCCATCTTCAATAGCCAGAAAATGCTTCTCTCCACGCTCATTCACACCAATGATCACCAGGGCGCACAGCTTTTCCCGTTCAGCTCTCAGACCGCTGTAGACACCATCGGCCCAGACATAAACCCACTGATCCAGTTCCAGACGTTTGTCGCTCCAGTGGCGATACTCCTGCCCCCAGGCCTGTTTCAGGCGAGACACGGTACTTGCTGACAGACCCTTCGCTTTCGGTCCCACCAGGACTTCCAGCGCAGCGCCCATCTGACCGCTAGAAATGCCCTTTAGGTATAACCAGGGCAGTGCCGCTTCCAGCGATCTCGTCTTTCGAATATACGGTGGCACTAACGTCGATTGGAACGTCACTGGCTCGCCAGTCTTGGCCCGTACCTTTGGGATCTTAACCGTTACTGGCCCCAGGCTTGTCTGCAATTCACGTGCCGGCAGGTAACCATTGCGCACAACACCCGCATGACCAGACTCAGTACGGCGTGTCGCATGGCGTGCAAGAAGCTCCTGTAACTAAGCCTCGACGGTTAGTTCGATCAGCTGATGTGCGCCTGCTTGCAGGAGCCCGGTCAATAAATCAGCATTTGCCTCTCGACCTTCCAGTTCAATAACATTATTCTTACTCATGGTGGAGTATCCTTTTTAGTTGTTTATTGTCTCGCAACAACAAATCAACCAGATACGCCGCTTTTTTTCAACTGCCTAAACACCAGATTCGGTTATAGCTCCAAAGACTCCCATCCGAGCTTGTTGCTGAGCTGCTAGTGCTATCCTTTGAGATTGTTGCATCTCAAGTCCAACAAACATCAATGAGCCAATCACACCTGCCATTCCTAAAATCTGTATCAAAGCATTGATGTTTATCTTGTTCATAGTTGTTCTCCCAATATAACTGAATAAATAATACCTAGCTTACGACATCGAATCGCAATAACATGGGTGGATAGATTAATTTTATGTTAGTAAATTTTATATGAATATTAAAGGGTTACAGTATGGTTATAGTAAATCTGCAGTTAAAGATTAAGGCGGGAAAAGACAGGCTTTTTTAGATTGGTTTAATGGGGTGCTTCCGGACACTAGAAACTATGATGGATGCAGTGAAGTTAATCTTTGTTTTCTTGCTGCAGAACCAGAAGCTGTAGATGTAATAAGTAAATGGGTATCACAAGAAAAATACGACGCTTATTTGGCGTGGCGTGAAGAAGACGGCACTCTTACCAAGTTAGGTGAATTCGTAAGTGAAGAACCGGCATTTCGGTTTTTAACAGTAGACAGGCAATTCTAGTTAAATTTCGTACTGCATGGTCTCCTGACTGCTACTTAAAGAATTCAATTACAAAGCGCTGAGGTTGCTGACTGTCTAATAATACCACTTATGAAAACAAGCTCTAACTTCAAATCTAAAAAACTTCAACTAAGCATGTCTGTGTCCGTTGACCAAACTCTACGCAAAGCCAAGCGCCACACCAAGAAGAGTGAGACTGACTTGGCCGCACAACTATACAAAAGTATTCTGGAAAAATATCCGGGAAACAAAAGTGCAATTGCAGGACTCAGAGCACTTCAGCACCCAACGGCGGTAAAGAAGCCAACAAAAGTTGGACCCTCTCAAGAACAAATCAATGGTCTAATTGCACTGTACAATCAAGGAAAGTTTCAACAAGCATTGGATGATGGTGAAACACTGGAAAAACAGTTTCCGAAATTACCGTTCATGCCTAACCTACTTGGAGTAGTGAACGCTGCTTTGGGACGCTTCAAGCAAGCCATTGCTAGTTATCAAAGAGCCCTCGCCATCAAGCCGGATTATGCGGAGGCGCATAATAATCTAGGTGTTGCTCTACGTGATCTTGGTAAGCTTGAAGAAGCTGTAACCAGTTGTACGAAGGCTTTGAAGTTCAAACCGGATTATGCGGAGGCGCATAATAATCTAGGTACTGCCTTATATAGTCTTGGTAAGCTTGAAGAAGCTGTAATCAGTTATACGAAGGCTTTGGAGCTCAAGCCGGATTATGTGGAGGCGCATAATAATCTAGGTACTGCCTTATATGATCTTGGTAAGCTTGAAGAAGCTGTAACCAGTTATACAAAGGCTTTGGAGCTCAAGCCGGATTATGTGGAGGCGCATAATAATCTAGGTGTTGCTCTACGTGATCTTGGTAAGCTTGAAGAAGCTGTAACCAGTTGTACGAAGGCTTTGAAGTTCAGGCCGGATTATGCGGAGGCGCATAATAATCTAGGTACTGCCTTATATGATCTTGGTAAGCTTGAAGAAGCTGTAACCAGTTATATGAAGGCTGTATCTCTTGCCGCTGATAGAAAAGATTACTGGCAGAATTTTTCTATTCCGTTACGCGAAATGTCATTTATAGTATACACCGATCAATGGGCCAGTATTTTTCTGGATCTACTCGATCAAAAAACAGTCGTAAAGCCCTCAAAGTTAGCTAAAGCAATACTGGACCTTTTGAAGCTACATCCTTCAATCCAAGAAACGCTGCAATTATTGGGCAGTGGCAATATTCAAAAATCAGCATTGGCAGTCTGTAATAGCTTATCTGACATCCCTTTGTTTCTTCGTATTATCGAGAAATCTTCAATCATTGACCTTGAAGTGGAAAAACTACTAAGGGTGCTGCGTTGTTCTCTTCTGACAATTGCCGCAGAGGTCGTTGGAAGGCGGGAGGCACTCAATTTTCAGCTTTCACTAGCTCTACATTGCTTTACCAATGAATACGTTTTTGGTGAGACTGACGAGGAGATATTGGCTGTTCAAGCTTTGGAAGCGAATATCGACAGGAAATTCGCTGCAGGAAAGGAGCCTAGCCCATTCGCAATTGCCTGTCTTGCAAGCTATCGTCCTTTGCACCGATTTGGGTGGTCTCATCAAGTAGTAGTTCCAGAATATTTTAAGGAACTGTTTGAACAGCAGGTTAAGCAGGTGCAAGAGGAAGCTTTAATACGAACAATGGTCCAAACACTTAAGCAGATAGACGACCACGTCTCCAAAGCCGTTCGAACTCAGTACGAAGAAAACCCCTACCCTAGATGGACAAATACGAGGCTATCTGCTGAGCCGCTTGCTATACGTGCAGTTGCAAATAAACTCAAGCTTAAGATCAGTGATGGCGCGGAGGATTTTTCGGCTAGGCCTGAAATTCTGATTGCCGGCTGTGGAACAGGTCAGCATGCGCTTCAAACCGCTACAAGGTTCTTAAACAGTAGGGTTCTTGCGATCGATCTAAGCCTTAGCAGTCTGAGTTATGCGATCCGCAAGACACAAGAACTGGGAATTATCAATATCGAATACCTGCAGGCCGATATTCTTGACCTCGATTCAATGGGCAATCAGTTTGATCTAATCGAGAGTGTCGGTGTTTTGCATCATATGAGCAATCCTATGGTGGGATGGAGAATTCTTACAAAGCGGTTAAAGCCCGGCGGCATGATGAAGATTGGTCTTTACAGCAAATTTGCTCGAAAATCTGTCGTAGCGGCCAGAGAAGTAATCTCAGCAATGGGGCTTTCCGGTACAACACGAGATATATTGAAATTCAGGACTGCAGTGCTTGACCCTGATGGAAGGTTGTTTTCAAAACTTTTCAAAATCACAAAATATGGGGACTTTTTTAGCACCAGTGAAGTGAGAGATCTTTTGTTTCATGTTAAGGAACACAGATTTACGTTGCCTCAAATTAAAGAAATCCTTGAATTGCTAGGTTTGACTTTCGCAGGGTTTGAATTTCCAGATGAAAAAATAGTAAGGCAATTCATTCAGATGTATCCAGATCCGCAATCGATCTATTGTCTTGATGCGTGGAACGATTTTGAACTTGCAAATGCTGATGTTTTCATTGGGATGTATCAGTTCTGGGTGCAAAAAAATGTTGATGTGTAATTTTTATTTTCCCACTCACAAATAGGTTTCATTACATGCAAGGGACTCTTTATTAAGTAGAAATGTCTGTTCGTTTGGTTTAAAGCTGAATGATTTCACCAATCAGACTTCCTACCCGGCGCTTTCGGCCCAACTATTAAACCAATTTCTCTACCCAGCATCTCAAGCTAATAGAGCTCCCGTAGCCCCTCGCTTAGTTTTGCTCTGATATCACGCGGTTCAAAACCATGTAGGGTCTTCCCAGCAGCACAGTGAGCCTTCCTTCCTTGGTTCTCGGGCCGGAGATCAGTTCAGGAAAACGTGAATCTCAGATGAGGTATGCCGGTAATCCCCCCCCAATTTTACCGTGTCCAATGACGGGCAACGGTCTCTTCGCTATATATCGGCGCCGAGCGATGTGCCGGAAATAGTTACAGCGCAAGGTAGTGCGGTGCTAACCATGGTTGAAAACTGGTTTGAAGAATTGAAGCGATTAGCACCGATTGATACACAGTAAAAGGTCCGCTTGTGGCCGAATGCAGTCATAAGCGAGCATGAAATCAAGCGATTACCCACGTCCGCTTTATTGCAAAAAAATTTTTTGCCCCTCGAAACCAGTTCCCAATAGGCGCGCTGCGCAATCCAAAAATTAATCAAATCGTTCGTCCAGATTAGTATGTATAGAGGTCCCTGCTGTTATCTGAGAAAACGGGGGGTGCCCCGGGGGTGGGGACTGACCTTTCCCCTGAGTTAGTACCACTCGCAGGATGAGAAATTCATTTTAAGCTGCTCTTTCCGCAAACACCACTGGTGGCAAATAACCCAATGAGCTATGCGGTCGCACGTTATTGTAATGCTCTC
>CAVOFA010000036.1:0-24061 GCA_963694865.1 Gammaproteobacteria bacterium
GAAGAATCAGATTCTTCTCAATAACTACTACTTCCCCAGTGAGCTGCGGGAGCATCTACAGCGATTCGTAAACTACTACAACCATGAGCGCTATCATGAGTCACTGGATAATCTGACACCTGCGGATATATATTATGGGCGTGGACACAAAATACTGGAACAACGCGACAAGATTAAAATCGCCACCTTGGCTATGCGCCGGAAAATGCACTACGATAAACAGACTAAGTTATTAACCCGGATGGGCTAATGTGCCTCTTAGATCAGAGCTAACTTTGTCCAAGATGGTTTGACGACGTACACCATTGCGATGTGGAAGTCGCACCCAATCATCTTGAGATTTTGCGCGAAATATCGTTGAATGCCCGCGCTCAAAAACCGGATGCTGGTAACAGCCCATTTTATATATCTCGTCGTAGGAAAATAGAGAGTATAATTCTATTGCGACCCCAGCCTTAACTCAAGCAACTATTCTGAACCGCGTGGCCTGTGACCGATATAACTTCAAATTCGATGATAGCCAACTGGCACGATTTCTACGAAATGTGCAAACCCCGGGTTGTCATGCTCATGTTACTGACCTCCCTGGTGGGGATGTTTCTGGCCGTGCCCGGGATGGTGCCGCTGGATGTCCTGATCCTGGGTAACCTGGGTATAGCCCTGGTAGCCAGTGCCGGCGCGGTGGTAAACCACGTCATCGACCGCAAGATTGATGTCCTGATGAAGCGTACCCACAACCGGCCGCTTGCCCAGGGTCGTGTCGATCTCAAATACGCCACCCTCTTTGCTGTTGCTATCGGCGTCACCGGCATGACCATACTAATGCTGTGGGTAAACCCACTGTGCGCCTGGTTGACGCTGGGCTCCTTCGTCGGCTACGCCTTTATCTATACCGGCTATCTCAAACACGCTACCCCACAGAACATCGTCATTGGCGGCCTTTCCGGGGCTATGCCACCACTGCTGGGCTGGGCTGCAGTAACCGGGACCATCGAGGCCGATGCACTAATTCTGGTGTTCATCATCTTTGCCTGGACGCCGCCACATTTCTGGGCGCTGGCGATTCACCGCAAAGACGAATACGCCAAGAGCGAAGTGCCCATGTTACCGGTCACCCATGGCGAGCACGTGACCAAAATCCACATCATCGTCTACACCGTTATTCTGTTCATCTCCAGCACCCTGCCTTTCTTCTCTGGCATGAGCGGCATTCTCTACCTGGGCGCCGCTGTAGGCCTGGGCATAGGATTTCTGGCCTGGTCGGCACTATTGATGTTCAAGCCCAAGCCCAGCACGGCGATGGGCACCTTCCGCTATTCCATTCTCTATCTGGCGCTGTTGTTCATAGCCCTGGTAATTGACCACTACCTTTTCTAGCAGGCTGTGAGTTTTTCTATGGTTCTAAGCCGCAATGCCAAAATAGGACTCGTAGCTTTTGTAATCTTCGATCTATTGCTGGTACTAACGCTGGTGTCCCTGTACTCGATACGCTCGCAACGCGACTTGTTGACGGAGCTGAACGCCCTGGGCATGAGCGTCTATCCAGAACCGACCCCACTCACCACATTTCAGCTCACAGACCAGTTTGGTGACAGTTTTACCGAGCAGGACCTAAGCGGTCATTGGAGCATTCTGCTGCTTGGATACACCAATTGCCCCGATGTCTGCCCCCTGACGATGGCGGAATTAAAGCAATTCTACGAACGCCTCGATGACCCTGAAATCAAGCATGAAGCAAGAATCGTAATGGTGTCTGTGGATATCGCCAGGGATACGCCCGCAACCATGGCAAGCTATGTGAACTCGTTTAATCGAGACTTCATTGGACTAAGCGGCGATGAGGATGCCATCTCCAGGCTGGCCCGACAATTGTTCGTGGCTCACTCGGTAACGGCGCCAATGCCAGATCATTCCGAGCATGACGATACCAATGACGACGGCTATGTAATCGAACACAGCAGTCACCTCGCCATTATCAACAAGGCCGGCCAACTGCAGGCAGTTGTGCGCCAACCGATTCGAGACCAGGACCTATCCAAGGCTTTCCGCCTACTTATAAACAGATGATTTGGCGGATGAAATGTTCGGGCTAGGATTTTTGACTGCCCGGATAGAAATGCAGCAGCAGGAAGATGGCACTCGCCGCCACCACAATCGCCGGCCCCACCGGCACATCCAGATAGAACGCGGCCACCAGGCCAAATACAATCGAGATACTGCCGATGGCGCTGGCCTTCATCGCCATCTGTTCCGGCGACTGCGCCAATCCCCGCGCTGCCGCGGGTGGAATTATCAACAGTGAGGTTATCAACAAGACCCCAACGACCTTCATGGAAACCGAGATCACCAGGGCGATTAGCAGCACCAGGATGAGGTTTAATCGGCGTACATTTACGCCTTCAATTGCAGCCAGTTCGGCGTGCACCGTGGCTGACAATATCTCGTTCCAGAACCGATAGAGCACTATCGAAACAAAGACCGCCACGGCAATAATCCATAACAGATCGACGCTGCTAATGGTAAGCAGAGCACCAAATAAGTAAGCTTCGAGATTCACCCGGATAGAATCGGACAGAGCCAACACCACCACGCCCAGAGCCAGCGAGCTGTGGGCGAGAATGCCCAGCAAGGTGTCGGTGGAAACCCCCGGTCGCCGTTCCAGCAAAGTCAAAATCACGGCAAAAAACAGGCAGCTGACGATGATGCTAAGTTGGGGGTTACTGTTGGTAAGCAAGCCGATTGCTATCCCCAGCAGCGCCGAATGCGCCAGCGTGTCGCCGAAGTAAGACATCCGGCGCCAGACGATAAACGAACCCAGGGGACCGGCAACCAGTGCCAGGCTTAGTCCGGCCGCAAGCGCATAGAGCACGAAATCTGTAGTAAACAATTGTAGTAAGGAGTCAATCATCGTGGCTGTGGGTGACCTTGCCGGTCAAATCGTGTTCATGGTTGTGGTGGTGTGTATACACGGCGATATTTTGTGAAGCCCTGGTGCCGAACAGATCGAGATAGGCCGGGTCGTTGCTGACGTGCTCGGGCTTGCCGTGACAGCAGATATGCTGATTCAGACAAATCACTTCGTCCGTGGCCGACATCACCAGGTGCAGGTCGTGTGAAATCATCAATACCCCACAGCCTCTACTGTTACTGATCTCACTAATGAGTTCGTACAACTCGGCCTGACCGGCGAGATCGACGCCCTGAGCGGGTTCGTCGAGAACCAACAGATCGGGACTGGGCATTAACGCCCTGGCCAGCAACACCCGCTGCAACTCGCCACCGGAGACGTCGACCAACTGCCGTTGCTTCAAGTGCAGAATACGCAGCAAATCCAGGCTTGCTTCAACCAGGCTCTCATCGCGACAACCTGACAGTTGCAGAAATCGAAATACGCTCAGTGGCATGGTGGATTCAAGCTGTATCTTTTGTGGCATATAGCCAATCCGCAGAGCGGCCTGGCGCTGAATCTCGCCCCCATCGGGTTGCAGCAGACCCAGCACGATTCTGACCAGGGTGGTCTTGCCGGCGCCGTTTGGTCCGATCAGGGTGACTATGCGCCCGCGCGTAATCGCCAGGTCGATGTTCTCCAACACCTTGCGACCGGCAAAACTTTTGCTGATCGATTTAATCGCTATCAGGACATTGTTCTCTGACGCTGTTGCTTGCATAAGAATCTTCAGAGTAGCTCACGGGCTACGGCTCTAAATATGTTGTTAAAAAGGTGTCGTTAAAAGGTGTTGTTAAAAGGTAATGGTAAATAGCTCTATCTGTAGCCCGCAGGAGCGGCATTACGCCGCCTGAATATGAGCAAGGCGGACAATGGGTTATCATAGCACCGATGTCAAATTCCCTACCCTCAACACCATTGCTGATGAAAAATCTGCCCGGTCTTTTACTGTTGCTGCTACTTGCCAGTATCCCCGTCAGGGCCGGCGCCGAGGTCTCAATAGTCGCGACTATACGTCCTCTTCAGCTTATCGCGGAAGCGATAGTGCAGGACCTCGGCAGCGTGACGGCGGTGGTTAGCGGGCAGCAATCTCCGCATAACTTCACCCTGTCTCCGAGCGACCGCAGACTGCTGGCCGACGCCGATCTGTTGCTCTGGATTGGGGCTGAATTTGAAACCTACCTGGCGGATTTTTATGCACAGTCAAGCCGGGCCGCAATCACACTCACCGCGCTGCAGTTACCCCAGTTGACTTTGCATGCTGCTGCGCCCGGCCAGGTCGATGCGCACCTGTGGCTGGACTCTGGTAACGCCGTGATAATTGCCGCGGCAGTAACAGCGCGACTAGTCGATTTGGACGCAACTAACGCCGCGGCGTATCAACAGAATCTTGCGCAGTTTCGGCGTAGCGCTGACAAACTAAACACCTCAATAAAGGGTTTATTCCAGCGCAGTACTGGCAATACTTACATTGTTTATCACAATGCTTATCAATATTTTGAAAAACAGTTTGGCCTCAGACACCAGTTTGCTTTGCTCGCAGACCCCGAGACCGAGCCTGGTATTCGGGCGACACTAAATGGCAGGAGGCAGATTAAACAAAACCGGCCTGGGTGTTTACTGCGTGAAGCGACTTCCAGCCAGGCTGTCATAGACAACATGCTGAACGGCTATGAATTGAAAACCGTGACGGTGGATCTGCTCGGCGAAGAAGTGTTGAGAGCAGGCACGTATATTGAGCTGATCAACAATGTAGCGGTCGATTTTTCAAACTGTATGAATTAGGGCGCCTCTGAACAACGCGGCGTAACTCTCAGATGAGTGCGAAACAAGGCCAGGTTTAAACGCAGTATCGTGCCGGTTGAGAGGTTTTCAACAGCCTGCCAGGGCGCCGCGGAGACACTCAGGCATTGTGCCCGGGGACCCAAAACTTACTGATAAAAGGGAGAACCGCTTGGCGGATTCCAAACAATTAATCCTGGTCGACGGATCATCCTATTTGTTCCGGGCATTTCACGCCCTGCCGCCACTGGTGAGCAGCAAGGGCCAGCCCACCGGCGCCGTCAAAGGCGTAATCAATATGATCAGAAGTCTGATTAAAAATAACCCGCACAGCAATATCGCCATCGTCTTCGATGCCAAAGGCAAAACCTTCCGCAGCGACATCTACCAGGAGTATAAGGCACATCGGCCACCGATGCCGGATGAGTTGCGCAGCCAGATCGAACCGATTCACAAGATAATCGCCGCCATGGGTTTGCCCTTGCTGGTGATAGAAAAAGTCGAGGCAGATGATGTCATTGGCACCTTATCGATACAAGCCACCGCCCTGGGCATAGACACGCTGATCTCCACTGGAGACAAAGATCTGGCACAACTGGTCAATAAAAATGTGACCCTGATGAATACCATGACTAATGAGCTATTGGACATTGACGGGGTCGAGAAAAAGTTTGGCGTCGGCCCCGGTCGTATTGTGGACTACCTGGCGCTTATGGGAGACAAGTCAGACAATATCCCGGGGGTGCCATCGGTAGGCCCGAAGACTGCGGTGAAGTGGTTATTGGAATACGACTCCATGACAGGGGTTATTGAGAATGCAGAAAAAATTGGCGGCAAGGTCGGAGAGCGCCTGCGAGAGAACATCGACCTGCTCAAGCTTTCCTATGAACTGGCGACGATAAAGCTGGACGTCGAACTGGACTTCAAGATCTCTGACCTGGCACATGCCGAGGCCAACCCACAGCAACTCTTTGAACTGTTCGCAGAAATGGAATTTAAAAGCTGGGTTAGCGAGCTGGAGAAAAGCGGCGTAAAAGCTGATCCGGCTGTCAACTCAGGAAGGGGAAACTCAGATGCCGGTGTAACGCAATCAGAAACTCCCAGCGTCGCCGCGCTGCAGGCAGCACCCGATACAATTGAATATACCTGCATTGCCAGCGTGGACGCACTCGACACGCTGCTGCGAGACATCGATTCAAGGCAGTTCGTAAGCATTAGCATCGAAACCATGGCAAGCCATTTTCTGGATGGCCGCATATTGGGCGTGGCTCTCAGTGTCGAAGCGGGCAAGGCATTTTATATTCCGGTCAGTCACCAATCTGAAAATTGTCCGCAACAACTCACACTCGAAACGCTGCTGGCCGCGCTCAAACCGATGTTGGAAAACGCCAGCATTGTCAAGCCAGGGTATGACCTCAAACACATCTGCCACCTGTTGCAGAATCATGACATCGAATTTCAAGCCATCAAGTCCGATGTCCTGCTCGCCTCCTACGTTTTAAACTCCGTTGCCAGCAGGCATAAACTGTCAGACATCGCCCGCTACTACCTGGATGTTGGGACCCAGGATCTGGCTGAGTTGCTCGGCAAGGGCCGCAACAAACTAAGCCCCGACGCGGTTGCCATAGACAAGTTCAGCGACTATGCCGCAGAGAAAGCCGACCTGGTGTTACGTCTCTCCCGCTTCCTCGAAGCGCAATTGGCGTTGACAGGACATTTGGCAGGGCTCTACAAATATTACGAGCTACCCCTGATAAAGGTATTGCAGACGATGGAGCGCAACGGCATTCGTGTCGACGAAAAATCGCTGGCGCAGCAGAGCGAGGAGTTGGGACAACAGTTGGAAGTTTTGCAGGGCGCGGTGTATGAGTTGGCGGGAGAAGAGTTCAACCTCGGCTCCCCCAAACAACTACAGACTATTCTCTACGAAAAGCTTGAATTGCCCATACTGAAAAAAACCAAGACCGGGCAGGCATCGACAGCAGAGCCGGTATTACAGGAGCTGGCCGAAGCCTATGAATTGCCCAAATTGATTCTGCAATACCGCTCACTAAGCAAACTGAAATCAACCTACACCGACAAACTGCCGCTGGAGATTCACGCCGTCACCGGCCGTATTCATTCCTCGTTCCAGCAGGCCGTAGCCGCCACCGGCAGACTGTCATCCACCGATCCAAATTTGCAAAACATACCCATACGCACCGCTGCCGGTCGCCGCGTGCGCCAGGCCTTCATCTGTGACCCGGGCTACAAACTGCTGGCCGCCGATTACTCCCAGGTAGAACTACGAATCATGGCGCACCTGTCCCAGGACCCGGGCCTGCTGAATGCCTTCTCCAATGACCAGGACGTACACAAAGCCACCGCCGCCGACGTCTTCAACGTGCCCCTGGACCAGGTGAGCGCTGCGCAGCGCCGCAGTGCCAAGGCCATCAATTTTGGCCTGATCTACGGTATGTCCGCCTTCGGCCTCGCCAACCAACTCAAGATCAGCCGCGGCGATGCCCAGCGCTACGTCGACAGATACTTCGAAAAGTATCCGGGCGTGCGCAAATACATGGACGAAACTCAGGCCCTGGCCGACGAAAAAGGCTTCGTCGAAACCATCTTCGGCCGGCGTCTCTACCTGCCCGACATCCACGCCGGCAACGGCATGCTGAGGAAGGCGGCCCAGCGCACCGCCATCAACGCGCCCATGCAAGGTTCCGCCGCCGACATCATCAAGCGCGCGATGATAGACATCGATCACTGGCTGGCCATGGCTGAACTGGATGCAAGAATGCTACTGCAAGTCCACGACGAACTGGTATTCGAAGTGCGAGAAGCCGACCTCGACCTGCTAGCCGCAGGCGTAAAATTCCGCATGAGCTCCGCCGCCGCCCTCGACGTACCCCTAATAGTAGATATCGGAGTTGGCGACAACTGGGACCAGGCGCACTAAGGGTCAGGACTAAAATAAGGTGGTTTAGTGAAGGCGCGCTGTGCTCCCGAAACTTCCTGTCTAAGCGGCTTGCACCCCTCCCGGGTTCCCTCGCTCCGTCAGGAGCCCAAAAAGACGGTCTCCTTCGGTCACTCGGTGCTTGCGCCTTTATTGCAGAGGCAGAAGGATTCGGCATCCCATCGCTTTGCTGCCCGTTGCAGAATCTTTATACAACTAACGTTTTTCCAAATTACTTAATATTGGATGCTGGGGGAGCAAAGAGTATTCATGTCACCGAGTTGAGTGGGACCTGCAAGCGCTGGGTTAGAGGCTCCTGTTGACTCAGCAATTAAGGCGCAAGCACCGAGTGACAGAGGAAGACCGTATTTTGGGCTTCCGACCGAGTGAGAGAACCCCGGAGGGGTGCAAGCCGCTGAGACAATAGGAGCCTCTAACCCAGCGCGGACCCCACTATGATCACCTAACCACCAACACATTCAACGTCCTCACCTAAAAACAAAATTTCCAATTTCCAAGGCGATATCTAAGGATCAGTCTTCTGTGCTCTCAATTACTTCAGGGCCATCATCAGGCAGCGCTAACCAACCACTGAGCTTGTCCCGTACCGAATCAATACCGGTTTTCTTCATCGCAGAAAACAACTGCACCGAGATCCCACTGAAATCCTTCAGCTCAGTCTGCACCGACAGCAAGGTGTTCTGAGAAGCCCCTCTTTTCAACTTGTCAGCCTTGGTAAGCAGAATGTGCAAAGGTAAATCCGACTGCACCGCCCAATCAATCATCATGCGGTCAAACTCCTTCAGCGGATGTCGAATATCACTTAGTAACACCAGACCGGCCAGCGCCTCCCGCTGCCGGAGATAGCGCTCCAGCTCCCGTTGCCATTTATCCTTCACCGCCAGCGGCACCTTGGCGTAGCCATAGCCGGGCAGATCCACCAGATAAGCGCCCGCTTTCAGACTGAAAAAATTCATAAGTTGAGTGCGCCCCGGGGTTTTACTGATGCGGGCGAGTCGCGAATGCCCGGTGATCGCATTGATGGCGCTCGATTTGCCCGCATTGGAGCGGCCGGCAAAGGCGACTTCGGTGAGCGAATCCCGCGGACAGGCGTCCAGGGTGGCGGCGCTGGTGGTAAATTGGGCTAGATTGAAATTCATTTTGCAAACGGGTCCAGATATCGATGATGCGGCCTGCATGCTATCGAAAGTGGCCGAATCACACACGCTTTTTTGTAAAGAGATTCAATAGAGTCGTCTGGGGAATTGAGCTATAATGCGCGACCCCGAATTAGGTATCTAATCCCAGGGCTAGGCTTTTAGAGACGACCTACCCGTTGAAATAACGTGTTGTTGAAGTAAATCCAGGAATGATCATGAATAGAATTGTAATTGCTCTCGTTTCCGCGCTCCTGTGTGCTGCCGCACCAGGTCTTCTGCTTGCTCAGGGTGATGCTGCTGCCGGTCAGGCAAAATCAGCACTGTGTGCCACCTGCCATGCCAACGACGGCAACAGTGCGCTGGCCATTAATCCTAAACTGGCCGGCCAAAGTGCCGCCTACATAGTCAAGCAACTAGTGGACTTCAACTCCGGAGCCTGTCCCGACCCCACCATGGCGGCGATGGTATTAAGCCTTTCTGAGCAGGATATGCAGGACATAGCGGCCTGGTACGCCTCGCAAACAGTGACCCTGCAGGGAGCAAATGCGGAAAGTCTGGCATTGGGAGAAAGCCTGTACCGAGCTGGCAACAAGCAGTTCGCGGTTACTGCCTGTTCGGCCTGCCACTCTCCCACCGGACAGGGCAACGCCCCCGCCGGCTTTCCATCCCTCGGCGGGCAGCATGCCGAATATACATTGAAGCAACTCAAGAGCTTCCGCGCCGGCGAGCGCGACAATGACTTGAACAGCATGATGCGCATAACCGTCGAACGTCTCACGGATAAAGAGCTGGAAGCGCTTGCCAGCTATGTTTCCGGCCTGAACTAGCCGGCGGACTACGAGTTTTGCGACCAGTAGCTCATCTACAGCAATGAGTTTGTTGGTAAGCGTCGAGGCGCTGTGATAATGTTTTTGAGATCAGATCCACCTGAAAAATGACGGAGTAGGACGATGATTAAACGAATGATTCAATTGTTAGCAGTAATGGCTCTATTGCCCCTGGCATTTTCGAGCTATGCGCAGATCGAAAAATACGTGGCAGGTACCCACTACACGGAGCTGAAGGCTCCGGTAAAGACCAAGGACGCGTCCCGGGTCGAAGTGATAGAAGCCTTCTGGTACGGCTGTTCTCACTGTTTCCGCTTCGAACCTCTGATAGTGAATTTTGAAGAAAACGCGCCAGACGATGTGGACTTTGTGCGTTTTCCTGCCATGTGGAACGGACTAATGAAAATCCACGCCCAGGTCTACTATGTGGCCGAAGCATTGGGTGCTCTGGATGTTGTGCATGAGCCTATGTTCAATGCCATAAACCTGGAAGGCAACCGTTTGCAGAATGAGCGCCAGATCGGTGATTTATTTGCCAAGTACGGAATCGCCAAGGCGGATTTCGAAGCTGCATTTAATTCCTTTTCGGTACGCACCAAGGTAAACCAGGCCGAAAAGCGTATGCAAGACTACGAAATACGCAGCACCCCCAACATGATCGTCAACGGCAAATACCTCGTCGCCACCGGTGAAAGCGTACGCACCCAGGAAGAAATGCTGGAAGTTGTTAATTTTCTCGTGGAAAAAGAACGCAACTCGCTTAGATCCTCAGGCGAGTAAAGATCCATACCGGGGAGCCTTGTCCCGAGGCTCCCCGCATTTCTCTCTATCCAACCCGAAACCCAGGCGTTTGCAGAACTAGGGGCGGAGGGAATAAAATTCTCCGTCTGCCCGCGAAGTCGAGTCGCCTAGCCCCTTTGCGCACGGCCATATCTCCTTTGCTTTAGCCAGCACTGCGGAACTCAACCATTTTTTGCAAGCAAAAAATCGGGATTCAGACTAATTCCTCCAGGAGGATCTGTGATTCTCAAAGATAGATACTTCTCTTAGCCTACTGAGTCGCCGGCTAGTGGGTTCTCGCTCACATCTATCTAAAGCAAAGGAGATAAGCATGGCCTGATTGTGCGCAAAGGGACTAGCCGACTCGACTTCGCTCAATTCAGTGAAAACTTGGCAGTTATTGCGTTTCGAGTAGAGATAGGGACGGAGGGAATAAAACAAAGCATTCCCTCCGTCCCTATTTTAATTCCAATTGAACACTGAACCTGACAGGGGCTTGGCAAGGGGTGTTGTTTTGCAGTGACTAGCGCCCAGGGATGGGAGCGCGGGGCAGGTTTTTGCTCCTGCAAAACCTGCATACCGCACATCCATGTGCAAAAGAGTCTAGCGAGGGCCCACTGGAACAAAAAACAGCACCCCTTGCCAAACCCCGGGACACGCATCAACTACCTACAATTAGTCTCAAAATCTGAAAAGCTACCCAAAACCAGAATGTTTCGATCCAATTTCCCGAGCCCACATCCGAATTGAGCGAACTATGAAGCACTTATTTCTCTCCACCAACCAGATAGCCCAACTCCAAAAAACCACGGGTTATCCGGCATTTAGACATGCTGGATCAAACTATTTTGCCGATATATCAGTCTTAGAGCAGAGACAAAACAAACACTGGAAACCCAAACTGAGAACAGTCCTGCAGGCAGGGTCCTGTAGTTAAAACAAGCAGCTACAACAAGTAGTTCCTACAAACAGCTCCAACAACCAGACGACGACTCGGCATGGCGCAACTACAACAGCAGATACTGGGATACCTGCCCCCCACCTTAAGGCAATTGCTGGAAGGCGGGCCCAGACGTGCCCTGGTAGAAAAGATAGATGCCACCGTCGTGGTCTATAACGATAGCGTGCTTCACCTCGAAAGCAGCAAATCATCAAAGCTTGAGAGCGACGAAGCAGAGCATGGACACAGCGTCGAGGCGATCGCGCGCGCCTGCAAGACAGTGCTGGGTTCCCAACCACAAGAACATTCGATACTGCTGTTACTGCCGCCGGCTGAATTCGTATCTACCTCGCTGGAGCTGCCAGGGGTTTCCAGCGAGAGCCTGATCTCCGCTTTGAAATTGCAGGTCGATGCCCTATTGCCGGCCTACGAAGAAGAGCTAACGCTGGCGGTTAACCCGCGCTCGGTGGCAGACGGTGACAGCCACATAGCGCTGTGGATGGCGAGCTCTCGCATCACCGAGTTTTTCGATGCCTTTGCCCGCCAGGGTCTTTTTCTGGCGGCCATAAAGCCGCGGGTACTGGCGCTGCCGGAGAGCGCCGGTGACAGCCTCATCATCGATTCGGACCTGCACAGCAAAACCGCGGTCGTGCTCAAGGCCGGTATCATCAAGCGCTGGTTGCACGTTTGCACGATGGATTTATCACAGGAGCAATTTGCCGAACAATGGCAGCAGCTACTCGCATCCACACAGACTGAGCAAACCCGGGAGCTGGATGCAGTAGAGGACTTTATTGAACTGCAGGACAAAAACAGCCATAGCGAATACAGCCTGTTTCCCGAGGGTGCACTGCAGGCGAGAAAGCGTATCGAAAAAGGCAAACAACTGCTGGCGGGCGCAGTGCTTGCCGGAGTTGCTCTACTGCTGGCGGCGACGCCATTTATCTTGCAGTCATTCGAGTTTCGAGGCTTAAGCGCGCGCCTCGAATTGCAACGGCAAATGTCGGCGGAGCCACGCAGCGATCAGGCGGTAGTGGTCAATTTTGGAAACCAGTGGGGAGCAATAAATGACTTTCCCCAGCAGGGCGTCAGGCAGGCGATGTTCTCACTGCAAGCGGTGCTGAGCCCCGAGCGCTTGTCTTCGCTGGAAGTGAGCGAAGGCCTCATAAAAATTCAGGGCACCAGCAGCGAACCCCAGGCACTATTGGAACGGTTGGAACAGAGTCCGATGTTCACCGAAGTCATATTTTCCCGCGCCACCAATAATAGCAGATACTACATAGACTTGCGGCTGGGCGACGTAAATTTTGAAGCCTATACAGGGCGTTACTTTCCCGATGATTAACGCCAGGGACGAAGGAGCCTTTACTCGATAGCATGGAAATTTCTGCAAGAGAGAAAAACATACTGATTTTGGCGGCGGCGGTTGCGGTGATTTTCGCCATCAGCAGCGGCTTGCCTGCGCTGCGTGATTTCTACCAACTGCGGCAGGAAAATATTGAAGGCGTGCAGATTGATATCTCCAGAGAGCAGCGTCTTATCGAAGACATGCTGGTATGGCGCGAACGGCGGGTTGAAGTCGAAACCAAAGCGCAGCAACTGGAAACGCAAATATTTAGCGGCGCCACCATTCCTATCATCGAAGCGAACATACAGCGTGTGTTATCGCAGCACGCCCGCGACTCCGGAATTACGGTAGCCTCGACGCGTCTGGCCGACCGCCTGGAAACGGCGGGGTGGCTGATGATAAGCCAGGAGATGTCGTTTCGAACCTCGGAAGATGGCAACACCATAGAATTTCTGGAAAAACTCGAGAACTCTACACCGAAATTACGGGTCACCGACTTCAACCTGAGCCGCAGCCGCAATCAATACAGCGGATCCATAACCGTGGTCGGTTTTGCCCGCAGCGAGGGCCTCGCCACGGCAGTGGCTAACTCTCGTTAATAAAGAGACATGGTTCCCGCTAGCAAAATGGCAACAGTTTAATGAGCAAAACAGAGAGCAAAACACAGAGCAATATAAAGCGATGAAAACCTGATGTCGTATCAGTCGATAACACTGCCACTGTTCAGTCAGTTACTGGAGCCTGAAGGCATCGCCCCTGCCCAGGATTTCGCCGACAGTGGCGAGCTTGTCTGTAGCCAACTGCCCGCCATTGAGCTGCGAGCCAAGATCAGATTTATCACTAAAGAACAACTGCGCTTCAGCATGGCCAGCGACGACGATGTCAGGCGCCTGATGAAACACTGGCGCGCGGAATTGTCGCCGCAGATTGAAAACACCGAGGACGAAATATTTGTCTCCGGATTCGAGGACGACGAAGAGTTAAAAGACCTGGCGTCGGAAGCACCCATCATCCGCCTGGTGAACCACCTGTTTGCGCGGGCGGTGGATTTGAATGCCAGTGATATTCATTTTGAGCCCAATGAAAACCATCTCGACGTCAGGTGCCGGGTGGATGGCATCATGACGCGCATCGAGCGTCTGCCCACCAAGATTCACACCGCTGTCGCCTCCCGCCTGAAGCTGATGGCGAAGATGGATATCGGCGAGAAGCGCCTGCCCCAGGATGGCCGCATCAACTACCAGATTGGCAGCAAACAACTGGACATGCGCGTGTCGACCTTGCCCGGTGTGCACGGCGAGTCGGTGGTACTGCGAATTCTGGACCGCGGTGACACTAACGTCAGCTTGCAGCAGCTTGGAATGCCGCTAAGTCTATTGCAACACTATCAGGGTTTGATCAACCAACCCCACGGCATGATCCTGATAACCGGCCCTACCGGCAGTGGCAAGACCACCACCCTGTACGCGACCCTGGAAAAAATCAACAGCGAGAAACAGAAAATTATTACCGTAGAAGACCCGGTGGAATATCAGCTCGAAGGCATTACCCAGATTCAGGCTAACGCCAGCATCGGTTTAAGTTTTGCCGCCGGCCTGCGATCAATCGTCAGGCAGGACCCGGATGTATTGATGGTGGGGGAGATTCGCGACCACGAGACCGCGGAAATCGCCATCGAGTCGGCTCTCACCGGCCACCTGGTGTTTTCAACCCTGCACACCAACGATGCCGCCGGTGCGGTAACCCGACTGCAGGACATGGGCGTCGATGGCTACCTGATCAGCTCCAGTCTATTGGCGATTCAAGCCCAGCGCCTGGTGCGCAGAGTCTGTTCTGATTGCAAGCAGTCCCATGCACTCAGCGACGACGAAGCCGCGGTGCTGGAAATAGAAAAAAGCTTTTGTCCGCAGATTAGTCGCGGCAGCGGCTGTGAGCTCTGCGGCAATACCGGTTACAGAGGCCGGGTTGGCCTCTACGAACTGCTGTTGATGAGCGACGCCATCCGCCACCACATCGCCTCCGGCGCCGACGCCAATGTGATTCGTGACCAGGCCATCGAAGAAGGCATGACCACGCTGCGGCAAGATGCCCTCGAGAAACTCAAGGCAGGCATGACGACACCGGAAGAAGTGGTGCGGGTAACCCGAGCCTTATGAGCACAATGTATTACAAGTACCAGGCCGTCGACGCCGCTGGCAATGTCCGTAACGGCCAACTCAATGCCGAGTCTGAGCGCGAAGCCATCAAGATCTTGCAGGGCAAGAATCTCACGCCGGTAAAAATTCAGCAAACCAGTGCTGCCTCCAGCTGGCGCAGTAGCCGCAAAATTTCCCACGCCGATATTCTCGATTTCACTAATGGCCTGTGTACCCTGGTGGAGGCCAGAGTACCGCTGGACAAATCCCTGCGTCTGCTGGAAGGCATCACCGAATCACCGGCTATGCAGGAGTTGGTGTTAAACATGCTGCGTGATGTGAAAGAAGGCAAGAGCCTGGCCGACGCCATGGAAGCGCATCCGGTGGTATTCACAAAGATGTACATCAACATCGTCCGCGCCGGCGAAGAGGGCGGAATTCTGCATGAGTTGCTGCCAGATCTCGCCGACTACATGGAAACCAGCGCCAGGACCCGGCAAGCTGTCATCGCCGCCATGATCTATCCCATCGTGTTGTTGGTAACCGGCGTGGTGTCCGTGGCCCTGCTGCTGATTTTTGTTATCCCCCAGTTCGCCGCCATGTTTGAAGACGCGGGCACGGAGATCCCGCCGTCGGCGGCTTTCCTGTTATCCCTCAGCGCCTTCATTCAAAGCTACGGCATTATTTTCATCATCCTCATCGCCTGCATGGTGGTGCTGTGGCGACGCATGGACAAGGAGCCCGGTAGCAGATTACAGAAGCACGGCTTCCTGCTCTCCCTGCCCATGGTGGGCACCCTCATTATCTATAAAGATTGTGCCGTCTTCGCCAGAACACTGGGGGCACTATTGGGGGCAGGTATTCCCTTAATCCGAGCGCTGCGGGTAGCCAGAGAAGTCATCTCCAATGCCGTGCTGACCCAACACCTGCATCAGGTGGAAGAAGATGTCCGTGGCGGTGCCGGTCTGGGTATTTCCCTGAAGAAAACCGGCCAGTTTCCGACCCTGCTGCACCAACTGATTGCGGTAGGCGAAGAGTCCGGCAGAACCTCTAAAATATTGCTCAAGCTGGCTGTGACCTTTGACAACCACGTGCGCAACCAGATGTCGGCGCTGGTGTCGGCGCTGCAGCCCGCGCTCATACTCTTTTTGGCCATCGCCGTCGGTGGCATCACCATCACTATGTTGTCTGCCGTGTTCAGTATGAACGCGGTGGAATTCTAGGAGAGACCATTTTGAACTCAAGGATATCGAAGCACGGCATTGGCAAACTACTTGTCCTGCCCGGGATCCTGTTAACGCTCGCTGCCTGTGTGGTACTGGACCCGCAGCAGGGCACGGTCAGCGCCCCCGCTGCTCGGACAGCAGTGACAACCAGACCGGCGCCGGTTGGCAGCCAGGCAGAGGCGATACCGGTGATAGCCGCTATCGACACATCGGCCCAGCAGGCCCTCATCGCTGAGATCAACCGCGACGGCCAGGCAGTAAATATTCCGGACTTTCGCGAGCAGGTTCCGGTACCGGTTCCCGTGTCCGGCGCCAACATAGTCGAATTGAATTACGAACAGGTGGATCTGCAGGTGGTGTTGGAAGAGCTGGCGGACGCGCTGGATATCACCATCAGCACCGATCCCACCATCGCCGACAAGGTAAGCCTTCGCACCGCCGCAGACCGGCCTCTTGGCCGGGAAGATATCTGGCCGCTGATTCGCCTGTTAACCCGGGATGCCGGCGTTGTGATCGAGCAGGTCGGCAATATCTACACCGCCAGAAAGCTAAGCAGCGGACTGCCAGTCGAGATCGTGACACCAGCGACACTGGGTAATGGTACCGCCGGACGCATCATGCAGATTACGCCCCTGGTTTATGTGTCAGCACCCACCGCCATCAAAGTGTTAACGCCGATGCTGGCACCCGACGGCGGCGTCATCCGCCTCACCAATTCCAATGTCCTGGCGATCTCCGCCACCGAGTCGGAGTTACTGCGCATCAATCAGCTGTTACTGCTTATCGACGCCGATCCGTTCAGTAACCGGGGCATCCAGCTGTTTCAATTGGTCAATGCCAATGCCACCGAAGTCGCAGCGGAATTGATAGAAATACTTACCCTCATCGAGGGCGAGGACCCTGCCTATCAGGTCAAGGGCATCGAGCGTATCAACGCCATCCTGGTCACTGCACCGGCGCGTCGGGGCTTCAACGAAATCAGCCGCTGGATACAGATTCTCGACGCCGATAGCCAGGAACAGGTCGAGCAGTTATTTCGATATTCCGTCAGGAACCTCAATGCAGTGGACCTTGCCAGCACCCTCTCCAGTATCTTCGAGGACGATGACGACAACCGGCTGCCAGCGCTAGTGGCAGAGCAAGACGAGACTGACGCGCTGGCGTTGATTACCGGCACCGAGGTAGATAGTCCCGACGCTGCGCCACCGGTATCCGACGCTGCGGTATCGGCAAATTTGTCGGTAAAAATTGTCGCAGACGAGGCCACTAACAGCTTGCTGATCAGGGGCACCGCCAGGGATTATCGCCAGCTGCTGACAATAATAAGCCAGCTCGATGAGGTGCCCTTGCAGGTCATGATCAATGCCGTGATTGCCCAGGTCACCCTCACCGATGCCACCCGCTTCGGCGTCGACTGGTCCCGCATCGCCGACAACGCCGCCATCGATCCGATCTCTACCGGGACCAGCACCGTGTTCGTGCCGGCGCTCGGTGGTCTGCTGTTTAACAAGACCTTCCTCGACGGCGCCGCCAGAGTGGAAGCAACGCTGGAGGCGATTGCGGTCAACAACAATGTCAGGCTGTTGGCACGGCCCTCGCTAACCGTCATCAACAACCAGGAAGGCGAGATTCAAATTGGTTCCCAGGTGCCGGTGCAGCAGGGCCAGACCATCGGCATAGGCGGGCAGGCCACCTCCAATATCCAGTATAGGGACACCGGCATCGTCTTATCCATTACCCCCCAGATCAATGACGACGGCATCATTAACTTGACCATTCGCCAGGAGCTGTCTTCCGTCGACAATGGCGCCTCCGGCGTCAACAACAATCCGGTGTTCAATAATCAGGAAATTAGTACTACAGTGGTGGTCAGAAATGGCGAGAACGTGGTGCTCGGAGGCTTGATCCAGGCCGTGGTTGAAGACCTGAACACCGGCATTCCCCTGCTTAACGAGTTACCCTTTGTGGGCGGACTGTTTTCCTTTCAACAACAGAGTGAGGAGCGACGCGAGCTGTTTATCGTGATTCGGCCGGAAGTGATTGACCTTAACGCCGAAGGTAGTTCGCAGTACGCCGAGATACTTGGCAGATTTGAGTTGATCGGTGAATTGTTTGAGACCGCCACCTTGTGAGATGGCACCATCACAGAAAATTTGAGAATTAGAAGGCACCACGATGAATACGCAAAACGCAGCCAGAGGCGTGAAAACCAGCAAAAAGAACAGTGTGGGGAATGATGTGAGAAGCAATGCAGGGACTACTGTAGAGAGAGATGTAAGGAACAAGCAAGCGCACCGCCAGGCGGGCTTCACCCTGATCGAAATTCTGGTGGTGATGGCAATCATCAGCATGCTCGCCATCATGGTGGCGCCAAACATCTTTAACCAGCAGGCGGGCGCCATGCGCGATGCCACACTTTCCCAGATTTCCACCCTGGAGGCCGCGCTGGATACCTATCGACTGGATGTGGGCGAGTACCCTGACAGCCTCGAGGGACTGATGACCAATGACTCCGGGCGTGCCTCCTGGAACGGACCCTACCTGCGGCGTGCAGTACCGCAAGACCCCTGGGACCACGACTATGTCTATGACGGCGGCGGCAGGCAATTCACGCTGGTCTCCTACGGCGCCGACGGTGAGCGCGGTGGCGAAGATGATGACGCCGATATCGGGCTCTAAGGAGCCTCTGATCAAGTCTATGACCACTCTGCGGGAGTTTGGCCATAGGCTTGATCAGAGGCCCCCTACTCCCCAGCCAGAACGCGGGCAACGAGCGACCGGTTTCACCTTGCTGGAGATAATGCTGGTGCTCACTATCATCGGCATGGCCAGTATCCTGGTGGTGCCGAATCTGGGTGGCCTGGAATCCCGTAGCTTTCGCGCCCAGGTACAGCAGGCAAATTCTCTGCTTAACTATACCCGTCGCAGCGCCGTGGTCAGCGGCCAGCCCAGCACCGCCAGTTTCTTCATCGGCAGCGGCAATGACAATGAAGAAAACGCACCACGAACCGGCGCTGCGTCTCGCAGCAGCGTCGGTCGCTGGGACAGCTTCGGCACCACGGTGCGTTACCGCGACAGCACCGACCGCGAGATGGATGTCGAGGCCGGGGTCGACATCACCTTCTATCCCGAAGGCGGCAGCACCGGCGGCACCCTGCTGCTATCGCAGGATGATCTTAACGTCAGCATCGAAGTAAACCCGTTTACCGGCAGGCTAACGACGGCGTACCTGGATGCCAACGGTGACGTCATTGAATAGACCGCCACAACCATCCAGCCAGGCCGGCTTCACCCTGCTGGAGGTAATTGTCGCCCTCACCATTACCGGCTTCATCCTCGGCAGCCTGTTTTCACTGTTGGGCGGCAGCAAACAACTGTCGTGGCGCTCCGAGGCCAGCCTGATCGAGGCAACCCGGCTACGTGCCGCCACCAACTTTGCCCTGTTGCAAGATGCCTACACCGACGTCGAAGCAATCCTGGAAGATGACAGCTACCAGGTCCGCGCCATCGATATTCTCGAAGAGCCCCTGCGCAAAACCCAGGCCAGCAGCTACACCCTGGAGCAATACGAGATCATCGACCCGCAGCGCGACAAAATCATAATAGCCAGTCGATGGATACAGCTGGAGCTGCCGCAATGACAAGCGTCAATTCACAATGAAACAGCCCGCCCGACATTCTGGTTTCACCCTTATCGAGATCATGCTGGCACTGGCATTGACCAGTCTGTTGCTGGGCCTGCTCAGCACCGGCGTCTACATCGTCGCCGAGGACTGGAATCGCAATTCCGCTGGCCTCGATGCCAGCCTCGATGAGGCCCTGGCGATACTGCAGATCGATCGGGCATTACAGGGAGCGTTCCCCCACAGTTATACCAACGAAGACACCCTCACCCGGCAGATATATTTCACTGGTGAAGACGACTTCATCAGCTGGGTGTCGGCGGTGTCGCCCCAGCGCACGTCGGGCCTGACCGGCTGGGAACTCTTCAATGTTGACGGCGAAGGCGTCTACCTGGCATTAGCGCCGGCCTTCAGCGACAACCCTGCCGAACGCCTCAGCGCCAGTGAGCCACAACTGATACTGCCGGGCTATACCGCCGAGTTCAGTTACCTCTACGCAGAGCTGGATGAGAGCAAGCGCTGGCGCGATGACTGGGAAGCCGAAGAATTCCTCGGCCTACCCCTGGCCGTCTACGTCAGATTCGAACCCGACGACAGCGACCAGGAAATCCTGGAAGTCGTCGCCCGTATTCGCAACCACGAACACCGCTCCATCAGACCCAACACGGGGTTGCAACAGGGCCTGTGAAGAACCCATTACAGCAGCGCCAAACCGGCTCAGTCATCATAATCGTCCTATGGACGGCGGTGCTGTTAACGGTACTGGTCACCGCCATGGCCAGCAAAGTCCGACTGTCCGCCAAGACCGCTCTGCACAACCAGGAGGCCAGCGCGCTGTGGCCGCAACTAATGGGAGCAGTAAACCAGGCAGAAATGGAACTGATGTTGGAACGCATGCCGCGCCCGATCGGTGAAACTTTAGAAGAGACCGAAGAGGGAGAAATCCGCACCCCGGCGCTGCGCTTCAACGGTCAAATTTTGTCTCTGAACTATCCTGCCGCAGAAAATCTGCTAGTACGAATCTACGATCACGCCGGCAAGATCAATCTCAACCGCATCCCCCGCCGTAACATGCAACTGCTCATCGAAAAAAGGCTGGGGGGCCAGGACGCAGATCCCCAGGAAGTACAGGACCTGTTAGCAGCCTGGACCGACTGGACCGACCTCAACGATCTGGAGGGCATCAACGGCGCCGAAAAAGACTACTACCAGTCTCTGGAGCAAGGCTACAACCCTCGCAACAATCCCGAGCTCGACACCGTCGAAGAAATTCTCCACGTCCGCGGCTTCGCCGAACTCTTCGAAGGCATTAACCTCGATGCCGCCTTCACCATCTACGGCAACACCCGCACCGTAAACCTCAATCTGGCAACCCGCGAAGCGATGCAACTGCTGCCCGGTCTCGACGACGAACTCATTGAAAATATTATCGCCTACCGCGAGCTGGACGAAATACAAAACCGCGCCGAGATCGGTGAAATCATCCCCTTCGAAAACCTGCAGGAACTCTCCGCCTGGGTAGGCAACAACGCCTCCAACATTTACTCAGTCTTCGCTTACCCGGAAATCGAAATCGACCCCACAGCATTCGCTGAAATGCTGGAACAAGACCCGTTCGCCAACCCCGACCCCGTCACCCAGGCCTACATGAAAATCATAGAAGTCCGCAGCTTCAACAACCTGCCCCGAAGTTACAAAGTAGACCCCTACGGCCGCCTGCCAGACACCGCTCCCCCGCGCGTAGCCGAAGAAGACTATTTGTTCCAATAACGCCTTTTGGACGTAACACTCATAATAATGCTTGTCCTCATTCTGTAAGGACTGAAATTTTTCGGATAGCACAATCTCTGAAGGCATGAATGAGTTGCTCTATTCCGTGACCGTCTCCCACAGGGAGCGGGCGCCGAGCCTACAGGGATGTATTCACGGCGTGTCACGGAATAGAACAACACATTCATGCGGGACACTGAGCTAAAAAGAAGTAACTATGAGGCCAGTACAATCTTAAACGGATATATCCGAATTTAGTAAAAGGAAAAAGCTAACCACAGCTATTTAGATGATGGCTGCCGCACCGTCCACTCCGACTCCATGATTAACGGCCCCAGGCCCTTATTAGCCTCAATATGCTTCAACTTCGTATACTTGGTCTCATACCAAAGCAAACCACTCTTGTCCGCTAACCCCCCAACCACATAAAACTCTCCCACCCGCATAGCAACCTTTTTCACCAACAGCGACACAGTAATTTTGTCACCCTTACGGAATGGCCCCTTGTTTACATCCTCGATTGCATTGGTCACAAACAAGGCAATCGGCTCCTCCGCCGACTTCATAAAAGCGAAAGCGAAATTAGTCTCCATGCTATCGACCAGAGATTCGATTTCCATCTCCAGCACCACATCACTTAACGCCGTGATCGCGGTAAGTTCTTCGCCACTTAGCGACTTCACCGTCAGAGAATTAATTTTACAATCCTGAACCTTTTCCTCGGGGCCATCTTCATCGTTACCACTGGAATTCCCGGATGCGTGTAAGCCTGCAGGAATGTCTTCCTGGATATTGTGATAAACCTTCTTGTTGCTGCAATAGTCTTCGTAGTGACCGACCACCTTTTCGCTGTCGCCAATCTCTCTTATTTTTCCCTCATCCAGCCAGATCGCCGTGTCGCAGAGTTCCTGCACGTGAAACATGGAGTGGCTGCAGAAAATCATGGTCTTCTGTTGCTCACGAAACTCATTCATCCGCGCCACACACTTCTTCTGAAACGCCATGTCGCCTACCGAGAGAGCCTCGTCAATAACCAGAATGTCAGGCCTTACCATGGTGGCAATAGAAAATGCCAGCCGCACATACATGCCAGACGAATATGTTTTGACCGGACGATCAATAAAATGGCCGAGTTCAGAAAACTCGATAATAGCGTTCTCCAGGTCCGCGATATTGGCATCGGGCACCCCCAGCAAAGACGCATTCAAAAAAATATTTTTACGCCCGCTAAAGTCGGGATGAAAACCCGCGCCAAGTTCCAGCAACGCAGCCACCTGCCCGTGCAGAGAGATTTCGCCGCCAGTAGGCTGCAGAGTACCCACCAACAATTTTAGCAAGGTAGACTTTCCGGCCCCGTTAACGCCGACAATACCCAGACTCTTGCCATTGGGCACGGCAAAGGAAATGTCACTCAATACATGAAAAAGCTCGTGCCTGGGTTTGCGCAAAAAAAACTCGGTCAGTCGATCCTGTGGCCGCTTGTAGATTTTGAAATCCTTGTGCAGGCCCGCTACGGAAATTCGCAGCGGATGCTGTGCCTGACTCATAACACGTCCCCGAAGGCATGCTTTATGCGCATGTAAAACCAGCCCCCAAGCACATAACTAAGCAGAGACACCGGGACAATAATCTGCAAATTAATCAGCGGCAGGTTTCCCAGCAGAATCACCTCCCGGTAAATATTGACAAAGCTGTGCATGGGATTAAACAAATACAGAGTCTGCACGAACTCGTTTTCAATCATGCCGATCGGATAAACAATAGGTGTCAGAAAGAACCAGATAAAAACCAGCAAACCCACCAACTGCTGCAAGTCCCTGAGGAAAACACACAGCGCCGCCAGCACCGCGACCAGTCCCATCGTAAACAAAAACTGTAAAAAGAAAACCAACGGCAGCCACAACCACAGCCAATTCAAATAACCCACCACGGCCAGATACACCAGCAATAAACCAAAGCCAATGCCATGGGTCAAATACGGCACCAGCGTCCCCACTATCGGCACGATCTGGGTCGGAAACATTACCTTGGTAATAAGCGACGCCTTTTCCAGTAGCAACCCCGGCGACTTGCTAACGGCATCGGCAAAAGCAAACCAGGGCAGATAACCAATCACCATAAAAATAACAAAGCTGGTCTCGCCAAACTCCTCCGGTCCGCGCATGCCGAACACATAGCGAAACACAAAAGCATAGGTAGCAATCTGCACCACCGGCGTCAAGAACAGCCACAGAAAGCCACCGACGGATGCCGCAAACTGACCAAAAAAATCCTGTTTGACGAAGTTGTGGAAAAGCCGGTAATTGCTAACCGGTGTCAGTATCCATTGACGCACGAGTGAAAGAGTCATGAAGTTGCGCTTGCCAGAAAAAACCAGATGGTAACATTCTCGTAACGCCGAGGTCAGAGTAAAATTTCATCCTCGACTAAAATCATTACGCATGCTGCTTGGCGAGTTTTTCTTGGGACCCTGAGGTTTCTAAAAAGTGTTGTAGGTAATTGATGCGTGTAACGGGGCTTGGGGCAGGGTGCTGTTTTATCGTTCCATTGGGCCCTCCCTGGCCCTCCCGCGTTGCCATCCCTGG
>CAVOFA010000037.1:0-23714 GCA_963694865.1 Gammaproteobacteria bacterium
TGGCGATATCCATATATTCTGCGGTGGACGCCAGAGTGCCCGCATTGACGAAGCGAGAGGCCATGGCTTGCTGTCTTGGGTTGCTGTCATCGAGATAGTCCCCGAACCGACAATTTTTCGGCAGCTCTGCCTGGTTGTATTTACCCGATAAAACCCCACCACCGATGGGTGAATACGGCAGCAGGGAGACATTTTCTTGCCTGCAGACATTAGCCAGTTCATCCATGAAACGTCGATTCAGCAAAGAAAAATTGTTTTGTATCGATTGGAATTTAGCCAGGCCTTCATAATCTGCAACGGTATTCGCCTTGGTCAGGCCGTAGGCATTTTCATTTGAAGTGCCGAGGTAACGCACCTTACCCGCTTGCACCAAGCGATCCAACGCTTCCATAGACTCATCGATAGGAACCACGGTATCTGGCCAGTGCACCTGATAGAGATCTATATAGTCGACACCCAGTCGACGCAGACTGCCTTCCACCGCAGCCGCAACATGATGTCGATCGATTGCAGTCAGGCCATGACGGATAGGCGGTACAAACCAGCCCGACGCTGCACCCGCTACCTTGGTAGCTATAATGAGGGAATCACGGGGCTTGGTCTTGATCCATTCACCAAAGATGTGTTCAGTGACACCGGCTAACTCGGCTGTTGGCGGCACCGGATATATCTCTGCGGTATCGTAGAAATTAATACCACGATCGTAGGCCGTGTTCAGGATCTTGAATGATTCTTCCTTGTCGCTCCAGCTGCCAAAACTCATGGTACCCATACAGATCGGGCTTACCCTCAATCCGCTTTTCCCTATGTAACGATGCTCCATACTGCTTCCTTAATTAATTGCTTTAAATACTTTACATGTTTGGGGATGTTCAACCGAATCTGAATTTATACCAGCGCTTCGCAGACCTCGCCGAGATAACCGCCACCTCCGCAATATACCGCGTCCTGCAACTGGATCTGAAGCCCATCCGGGTCAGAAAAATAAACCTCTGGCGTACCCTCTTCAACTCCGCCCCGGTTTGGCATACGCATACTCACCCAATGCACCAGCGGTGGAGTATTACTGTTGCTCGCGCGCGCGGAAAAGCCATAGTCATCCAAACTAGACAGAATGTGATCGACAGAAAAATTTTCTATGCTGAGACAGACATGGCCAATGCGGGCAGGGTTAGCAGGTGGTCCCTCCTCACTACCTCCGACGTACATTAGAAACTGAATACCATCACCCACGCCGACAAGCGGTGAAGGACCTTGATAGGCCTGGAACTGCTTGCCAAATACTTGCATATAAAACGCATTGGCACGGGCACTATTCGCTAAAAAATTGGTGAAATGGCTTAAATCAATGCTTTTAAACAGACCCTCGGCAGGCGCCAGCTCGACACTTTCACACACCGCTCCCACTTCACCACTGCCGCCACAATGGTCTTCGGCTGACAATTGATACACCAGGCCTTCGCCCCCGGCAAAGTAAAGATCTCTCGTGCCCGCCGCGCCACCACCAGCCTCAGGGCCTCGTGTTACAGTCCACGATGTCATGGCAGCGTCCAGTGTTGGCTGTCCCGCCGCCGGTTGCGCGCCAGGCTCGACTCCAAATCTGGATAATTGAGCACGCACTGCGTCGAGTTCGAAAGCTTCGACACTTAAGCCAATATGACTTATGCGTGCTTGTTCGCCCGCCTGCACCGGCGCCAGCGAAAAAAACCGTGGACCATCGCCAATGCGCAGGCAAACCGTATCACCTTGCCGGGCCTGTATCGCGGCCCCCAAAATATCCTGATAAAAAGCCACAGAGCGCGCCACATCAGTCACTCGCAGGCCAAAACTGTGCAATTTACGCACGGCTACCGGAGCTGCCGCTGGCTGTGCAATTATCCCTGGAGAGAATGCCAGCGCAGGCAGCGCCATGAGCATAGCGCGTCGGGCTCGATCAACCGATCGAACGGAGACCGAAGCTGGGACATTTGCTGGAGATTTTATTGTTTTCATGACTACTGACACCGATGCCCAAAAAGTCGTGCCATCATAGCCAGACAGCAGTACCAGCGTCCAGTGCGGACTGGCTGCAAGCAGTAGAATGAGTTCAACTGAGAGTGGGCGGCTAACACCCGCCCAGCGCCTGGACAATTATAAGTAGTGCTGCTGTTAGATAGGACCTTCCTGCCTACCAATATCGAGCTGCCACCTATCGAAACCACCTTCCATGTGGGCTACCTTCTGTATGCCCATGCTCTTTAGTGATAGGGCGGCCAAAGCGGAACGCCAGCCCTTGTTGCAATACAGAATCAATTCTTCGGCGGCGCCGAATTCCCGGCGGTAGTAGGGGCTATCGGGGTCAATCCAGAATTCCAGCATGCCCCGCGGCACATGCAAGGAATCGGGAATTTTCCCGTCTCGCTTCACTTCCCGTACGTCCCGCAGGTCTACTAACAGCACCCCAGCCTGGGATAGTTTCGCATCGACCTCGACAGGACTGAGGGTTTGCACCTGGCCCATCGCCTCAGCAACCAGGTCTTTAACGCCTCTGGTAACTTTCATGGGTAATGACTCCTGTCGCGTTTCTATCTGGCTGGATGCCGTTGTCCAGCGACAGCTGGTAGACTAAAACTGTGATAATCGAAGCAAAAACTTAAACCAGATGTTTAATTTTAGCAAGCAAGGGTGATAATACCCCGCATGCAACCTCGGCGACCCCTAACTCAGGGCAGCGGTACAGCGCATTAATCCTACACCGCAGCAGCAGAATCAAGGAGACAGGATATGAATGAACGTGACTTGCAACTGATCTTGCGCGCCAAAAGGCAAATCAAGCGGGAAACTTCTGTGCGTTCGTTTTTAATATTTGCTGCAATGTTTTCTGCAGCTCTCAGGTTTCTCGGCACGGAACTGCCATTTCTCTATATTGGGCTCTTCGTCATCCTGTTCGTAGCGCTGGTATTAAGCTCAGATATCATTGCGGATATAGGCACTGTCTCCAAGCGGGAACTCATCGATATTATCGAGAAGCAGTTTAACAACGATGCGGAAATGCTGGCTCGCTACTCCTCTGCCAGAAGCAGAAGCCAGGGTTAAGAAGCCTCTGCAGTATTCAGAACTACCCCAGGTTTAACGTCGGGAAGATTTCACCAACGCGCCACCACCAGAAACTACTGCTCCAAACACATTGCCGGCAGCATCCACGGCAACGCCTTCCGGGTTCGAGCCGTCGGGATAGGCCGCCACGGTACCGTCGATAAAATAATCTACAATGCCATCCAGCAAGCTACCTACGCGAACCCCTGCATGCCATCCTGGGTTACGCCGGTCGTCAAATTCAGATTCAGAATCGGCGACATAGATCGTGTCATCGGCGGTGATATAAATACCGCTGGGTCGACTAAACGTCTTGAACTCTCCCATATAATTTCCGTCCAGATCGAAGATCTGCAAGCGGTTGTTGCCGCGATCACCAACGATTAGCCGATTCCTTGAGTCGATGTCCAGTGCATGGGGAGTTTTAAGTTGGCCGGCATCCGCGCCCCAACCACCCCAGTATTTGATTAAATTCCCAAAACGATCGAATTTTACGATTCGAGCAACGGTGTCAACGGTCGCATCATCCTGCTGTCCACTGTGGCCATCGCCCACATAGATATTTCCATCGGCATCGGTAACGACGTCGCAGGGGGTTTCCAGCAAGGCATCGGTGCCATCTCCAGCCACGCCGGGCTGCCCCAGAATCAGCAGCACTTCGCCTTCTGGGCTGAATTTATAGACCACATGGCCCATGCCCGCGGTCGCGGGATTAGCGGGGTTGGGGCCCTGCGCATCAGTAACCCAGACATTGCCGTCTCTATCCACATGCAGGCCATGGGGGAACAACATCAGACCGCCGCCGAGGGAGGCGACGATATTGCCATCAGGATCAATTTTGACGATGGGATCGAGGCTGGAGCCAGCGCAGCTGTTGCCACCACAGCGATCGATTGCCCACAGATGCCGGCCGTCTGGGTCTATATCAACACCCGCCGTAGAGCCCCATTCGCGTCCGTCCGGTAAACTAGCCCACCCATCCACTGAGCTGAAGGGATTCGGTCTTTCGTTGATTGGCTCTAGCTGAGCAGTAGCACCTGCCATCGTTAGCAGGGCAATTAAAGCGATACCACATTGAAAGGAATACGGGCTGGAATTTTTCATGAGTTACAGGCTCCCAAATGAGTATTCATCCCCCTCTTCAGCGCTGCCTACAAGCGGCTAAAGCCGCTTAATTCGACGAATTTCAGGCAGCTCTACTCAAGGATGAGTTTTAATCTCAGGAGAATAGTGCAGTGATAGAGCTAAAGCAATAACCGCTGGCGCTGGCTTATTGCTGAATCAGGGATTCGATGTTCTGCTTGATCTCTTCCTCATCGCCCAATTTGAAACTTCGGTAGCTTTTGACAATATTGCCTTCACGGTCCAGCAAAAACGACACCGGCAGGATCCTGACGCGATAGGGAATACCGATATCTCCCTCCGGGTCCTTCAACACCGGATAAGAAACCGGGTGGTCTTCCAGGAAGAAGATTCCATTCTCCGGATCCTCATCCACATTTATCGCAATTATCTCAAATTCCTCCGTACCAATCTCTGCTCGCATCTTCTCATAGGCGGGTAATGACAGCAGACACGGTGGGCAGCAACGGCGCTTTGTCATCTTCGTAAACGTATTGCTTCACCCAGTTATGATCATAGCCCACACAATTGAGAGTGAACTGGTTGTGTCCCCAGATCGCTTCCATGCACATACGCACACCGGGAGCATGCAAATGTGGCTCGAAGGCGATGATCTTGGTGTGATCCTGCAACACCACATAATTATGTATTTCCTGGTTGGCTTTATTGGGCACAATATCGATATCGACACCGTTACCGGTGCGGGGTCCACGTCGACTGTACTCTGGCTCATAGCCTACCGGGAAGAAGGTAATACCAAACTCAAGATGCGCATTGGTATCCCGTCCGTTGGAATGCATGTGCATCGCGCCGAGATGGAGGGCGGAACCTGCGGGCAGCAGGCGACCGGCCTTATCAGGGAAGATATCAGCGTTACGACCGACTTCGTGTATCGGCCAACTGGTTCTACCACCGACGATCTCGGTGCCGTCGTCACTCAAGACACCGCTGCTGTAGGTCATGTGGTGAACAATGTAGCGACCACCAACGGTGCTGGTACCAGCATCCACCGGCACGTCATTGAATTCACGCACCTCTATTGACTTGACATAGCGATCTTCGGTCAGACCGGTCGGCACCAGGCCAACATCGCCCCACCAGTCAGGACCGACTGCTGGACGACTGACATCGACAGATCGCAAAATCAATTCTGGCGTGCCCAAAGTCCAACCTTCCGCGGTGTCAAAATTAAGCATTGGCGGCTCATTATCCGGATTGCCTCTGGGCGCCCCGTTAGCAACCCAGGCCTGAATCATCGCCAACTCCTCACTGGATAAGGAATAGTCATCTTTGAAACCATCGATGCCGATGTCTTTCTCGACAAAGAACGGTGGCATAGCTCCCATACGATCCCTGATTGCAGTTCTATACATGATCACAGGTGCCCAGGGTTTGACCTCATCGTAGGTCATCAAAGACATGGGGCCGCCGCCACCGGGTCGATGGCAACTCTGGCAGCTGCGCTGTAACAATGGGGCAATGTCGTCAGCGAACGTCACGCTCGCAGGATCGATGCCATAATCGACGGCATCATAGTAATGGGGCTGATGATTGGCCACGCTGGCATCATGAGCTTGAGCCAGAACGAGGGCCGGCAGCGTGAGTAGAGCGAGTGAAGATGAAAGTGCGAGCAGGTGTTTGGTGATCATTGCAGATTCCCCTTGGTTGTTTCCTCAGAGTCCGAAATTTATTATGCGGTCAGTTTAATGGAAAACCATCGTAAAAGTGCGATTAATAACAATTAGTGCACTGGCATTAGTCGCTGTACTGCCGCCTTCTTTCAACTAGGATCGAGGATAAAAGCTAAGACTGTAAAAGTCTACGGTATCGGGAGTGCCAGTCCTCTCACCACAGGTCGAATAGGCAGGCTTTAAGGCTCCGGCAAGGCGAACGCTGTCAACGTGGTTCCCGCAGGGATCAGGACAAACTGTCGCCCATCAAGCATGTAGGTCATGGCCGCCGCTCCCCAGATGCGCGAACCGGTTTGATAATGCCAGAGATTCTCGCCGCTACTGGCATCGAAGGCCATGAAATTGCCCTCGTGATCACCGGCAAATACCAGGCCCGCCACCGTTGTCAGCACGCCCCCGAAAGTTGGAGAAGGGTAGGTAAACTCCCAGCGCAGTTCGCCGGTTTGCACATCCAGAGCGCGCAAAGCGCCAGAGCCCTTTTCACTGTCGATAAAGACCACACCACCGAAACTCGCCTGGCCTGGAACAATAATCGGTTGTTCGGACACGTAGGTCGCACAGGTCTCACGAGCAGTTACATAAAACAGGCCGAGATCGGGGTAATAAGATGGTGGCATAAAATTGGTGCTGCCCCAGGGGTCGGGCACACAGCCCTCACGGCCGTCGTTTAATATTATCGGCCTGCCGTCAGTGCCAATTTCCCGCGCCCAGGTGGTGGCGGTAAACGGCGTGCCCTGTAATAACTCACCCGTGACCCGATCCATTACATAGAAGAAACCATTGCGGTTAGCCAGCATAACTACTCGCCGCAGACTGCCCTGCCACTCGATATCCGCCAGTATGGGAATTTGATTGGAATCCCAGTCGTTAAGATCATGGGGGGTAAACTGGTAGTGCCAACGCAATTCGCCGCTATCGGCATCCAACGCTACTATGGAGTTGGAATAAAGATTGTCGCCGGGCCTTAGATCGCCGTAGTAATCCGGGTTTGGATTGCCTACACCCCAGTAGATGAGGTTGAGGTCCGGATCGTAGCTGCCATTCATCCAGGTGCCGCCGCCGCCCCGCGCCAAAATCGCCGGATCGTCGGGCCAGGTTTCGCTGCCCGGCTCGCCGGGCCCGGGAATGGTATGGAAACGCCAGAGCCTGTCGCCGCTAGCAGGGTCATAGGCGTCTATAAATCCCCTGGTGGCATACTCTCCACCAGAGATGCCAACGATGACTTTTCCATCCAGCACCAGGGGGGCCAAAGTAGCGGCGTAGCCCTGCCGGTAATCGGCCAATTCGATATCCCAGAGAATGTCGCCGCTGCGCCGATCGAAGGACAGTAAATGGGCATCCAGTGTCACCATGAACAGACTATTTCCCAGCATCCCGAAACCACGATTAACCGGCGCGCTGGCACCGTAGGTCAGGTCCCTGGGCAGATTGCGGCGATACTGCCAAAAAGTCCTTCCGCTGCGAGCATCTATCGCCCAGGCGTAGTTATTTGAGCCGGTAACATAGAGCACGCCGGCATCCACCAGCGGTGTGGTTTCAAAACCACGACCGCGGGTAGTGGTACCGGTCTGAAACGTCCACTGCGGTCGCAGTGAGCTGATATTGTCAACATTAATTTGTGTCAGGGGGCTGTGACGCTGGCCGCTGTAGTCACCAGAATAGGTAAGCCAGCGTTCGGGATCAGCCAATCCCTGCAAGATATCCTCGTAGTCAGGAGCAGAAGTTTCCTGGGCGCAGGCGACGACTGGAAGCAACAGCAGTGCTGCAATCGCAGCGCTCCGTCTTCGCACTAACTTAGGTAATCCTCGTTGCAGAATTGTCATAGCATCCAGGTTCCTTACAGCTGTGATTGCAGAAAAGTAAAAATGTCTTCAAGCTCCGCATTGCTTAATGCGGCACGGGAAAACGCCGGCATTAATGAATTGGGCTCTCGCACGATCTCGATCAGATCCGCTTTCATGAAGGCCCGCAATTGCTGATTTGTATCCATCATTTGAATTGAGAAGGCATCTTCACTCTTCAGGGCACCCTGTACCCGCCGCTGGTTCGAAGCTGCGGCTGCACCACCTGCAGCAAACACTACAGATACCGGATGGTAGCGCCTGGCTATGACTGCACTGGGATCGCGCACCGAATTTATCAGGGCCGCGCTGGAGCGACGAGTTGTTATCTGGCTCAGATCAGGTCCCAGACTGCCACCCCCAGATTTCACCCGATGACAGCGGCCGCAGTTGGTCAGGAACAGGGCACTGCCGCGCAGGGAGTCACCCGAAAATTTGGTAGCTCCTGTCACCGCCACACTTCTCAGATAAGAAACCAGCATCCAGGTCTCGGGATCGGTCAAGCCATGGGACGGCATTATGCTGCCAGGCACTCCATTTCTAATGGTCTGAAATACGCCCTCGTCGGTGGTTTCGCCAGCAGACCAGATCAGGGTCAGATCCGGCGCATCGATTCCCGTAATTCCCTTGGCATCGCCACCATGACAAGTGGCACACTGAGAGCGAAACAGCACCCCACCTGCGAGCGCGGCGCGGGGATCAGATTCAAGTGGATTCACTTGCTGTGCCTGCACCGACGACAACTGCAGTACGATCGGAATAGCAGACAGCGACATCAGCGCAGTTAAAATGCAGCGTTTAACCCTGCGTAGTTTCTTCATGCTTCGGCATTGATCTCTTTGTTCTTTTTATTAAAACTTCGAAAAGCTCAGAAGGCTGAGCATCTTTTGTAGAGTGAAGCCTGTTGTAGAGTAAAGCCTGTTGTAGAATAAAGTAGAGTACACCATCTCGGGTCGGGGACCAAAGTCTGGCTACTTCACAATCTCCCGTGGCTCAAGCTGGGAGAGGACAGCTACTTATGCTCGACGCAGGACGTGGCCTGAGTCAGGATCGCGGTGGACTGCTACTGGAGATCCATCCTGGTCAATAGGCTAGCTTGCCGCCCTGCCAAAAATAATGCGGGCAGTGCTGTTTTCCCTGACCTGCATCACAGAATATCTGATCGAAATAGCGGAGAATTAATACATGGAACTTGGTGCTGGGCCTGAGTTCGAGAGTCCGATGCCCTTGTTAATATTTGAGACTTCAGTGTTCCCTAAGATTCGCCATAATACACCTTAGATCAATTAAATCTCAATGGATAATATAGTGTATAAATTACATGAATCCACATCACCCCCCGGCAAGTACGGCATGAATCGGCTACTCATTACTGAGGACGAGCTGAAGAGTAAAATCTACGCTGAATTTATAAGGCGCAAGATCGAAGTATTACCCATCCAAAACGGACTTCAAGTAGACGAGATTCGCCACAATAAATGTAACTGGCAGATAAATTGGGATCGGAATGTCATCTTGCCTCCTGAGCAGGATCGTGAAAGCGTAGACGACTCCATCAAAAATCTGCAATCACAGTTCAATGTGAGCTAGCCGTCGGCTTAGTAGGTAAATAGAGTACGCTCGCAAGTCTTGCGCTTCTGCTTCCTTTGATTTCTGCTACAGGCGGCCACCGGTACAGCCATACCGGACATAGCCTGGGATGGCACCAAAGCCCTGAGCAAACAGGGCAGAGACGTCTTGTGCTTATTCAACAATGTTGGCATGAACTTCGTCAATCCGGACGCCCCCAATGATTTTGCTTTCCCTTCTTTCGATGTGGCGCCGCGCGACTGCTCACGACCTTCTTTGTCAGTCATCAAACTGAGCTCATCGAGTCGATGACGCTTGGCCAGTTGCGCGCAGCCAGCTTCAACGCAACTTCCTTGCCCCTTTTATCTCAACATTCATTGCGGGCACTGCAACAATCGATTCTACTTTATCGCATGAAATCGCAAGCAGTAGATGAGATGATGCCAAAGCTGGGCCGCTCACTGGTCCGGCGCTGGATTACGCAGATGCCCGCAGGATGCCAGTTGCCCGCTGCTAATTAAATACCAAACATGTGGCCGCCGGCTGCAGTCTACAAGTAACAACGAGGTGTCTTACTATGTTTTTGAAACGATTGCTGCCGCTATTATTGACGGTACTGCCTGCAGGCGCACTCGCTGCCGAGGAGGAAGTAGAAAAGGTAAGCCTGTCCGGAACTGTCGAGACGCTTGCCTGTGCCGCAGCTTGTGGTGTTTGCTGTCCCAGCTACAGCATTGTAGATACAAGCGGAACCCTGAGCCTGCAAGTGGGCAACTCCTTCGTCGATTGGGCGAAGATCAGTGACGATGGGAAAGTACACCAAATTAGCGGTTTCTTTTACCAGACCAGCGGTCAATGTGGCATCGGCGAATGCACCATGTTCACCGTAGAAGAATTCGATAAGCAGCAGATAACCGAGCCTGCCTTTAATGCCGCTACCGGCACCCTGGATATCCAGTCGGTGGTTATTAACAATATTGATAACAGCCGCTACAAGGTATCTCTGTCCAGCCCCTTTAATGTCTACAGTGCTACCGAAATAACGGCAGATAATATAATTCCCCAGGGTGGTGGCTGCTCTGAGGAGAGCGCCATTTGTACAGACGGTACCCTGTGTGTATCCTACTTCGGCATAGCCGGCGCCCAGGGACCCGAATTCAAAAGTTGTGAAACCCCCTGCTCGCAGCCGGGGGCGCTGTGTCCCCGCGGTCAGTCCTGTATAACAATCGCCGATGGCCCCGGACAGGTATGCAGGGTAGACTAATATTATTCCTATAAGAATCGCCTACACGGAGCGGACCACCCGTTGCTACGCCTGCTGCTACTGTGCCTGCTTGTAAGCAGTTTATTGCTCAGCTGTTTCGATCAAGCCGGCGCCCGCCGTACCTACATACTCACCACCGGCACCACTGGGGGCACCTTCTATCCCGTGGGTGTGGCCCTGTCGACACTGGTCACCGCTGAAGCAGAGGCCGGTTTTTCCCTGACCGCAATCAGCTCTGCCGGCTCCATGGAGAACATCAAATTACTGCGAGACAACCAGGCTCAGTTTGGGCTTATTCTTGCGATCTTCGCCGCCTGGGCCAAAGACGGCGAAGGCCCTATTCTAAATCCCCAGCCCTATCTTCGTAGCATTAGCGCAATGTGGCCGAACGTAGAACATTTCGTTCTGCGTAGTAATTTAGTGACAACTGGCACGCTCGCAGACCTTGATAATATCGATGGTGAGCGCTATGTGATAGGCATGAGAAACTCCGGCGCCGAACACACGGGGATTTATATCCTTGATGCCCTGGGCATCGACTACGCCAGCAAATTTTCTATGGCTTACATGGGCTATGGCGCTACCGCCGGCGCCTTGCAGGATGGCAATATAGTCGGCATGAATATCCCCGCCGGTGCGCCCGTCGCCGCCATCACTCAAGCCTATGCCCAGTTAGGTGCGGACATGACGATACTGAATTTCTCGGCAGACGAAATTACCGCAATCAACCAACAATTTCCCTTGTGGGAGAGTTATGAACTGCCCGCTGGAACCTACCCGTACCAGGCAGAAATTGTCACCACGGCGGCAAGCCCGAATGTGCTGGTAGTACGCGACGATGTTGCTGAGGAAATAGTCTACAACTTGACCAAATTGCTGTGGGAGAATCTGGCGACCTTGCAGGAAATTCACACTGCGACCAAAGCGATGGCACTGGAGCTGGCATTAATGGGAATCCCGGTGCCGTTACACCCGGGTGCGCTGCGATACTATCGCGAACAGGGTGTGGAGATCCCAGAGCTCCTGCTGGAAAACTAAGCGCCGCTTTCCAGGCCCATCAGGTTGCGCCACAATCTGCGTGAAGCGACGATCTGCAGCAACAGAACAATATTTGCAAACACGACACCTGCCAGCGGCAGCCAGCTCTGGTTGCCTGTAAAATCTATCAGAATTCCGAATACGGTTAAGCTACAAACTATAGCGATGGCGGCACTAAAATCCTTGAGAGTAGCGGACTCCAACTTACTGAAAAATGCCTCGTTTTCCGGATTAAGCCGTGCCCGCCGCAGGCTGTTGTAAGAAACCCAGTTAGCGACAACAAACAGGAATCCCAACACGTACAGCCACAGTGCCGTGAACTGCTCCCCTATCAGGGTGATTAGCATAAACTCCTGAATACCGATTACAAACGGAATGATCGAATCCCGCAGTAAGGGTTGCCAGACAAACCCCATCACCATAGTTGAATACATGATCCATATTTGTAGTATCCCGAGAAAACTAACACCGATCATGCCCCAGCCGATAATGGCCGAATACCCCCATACCCAGAGAAAATCACTCTCGACTATCTTTGACCACATTAACTCCAGCGCCAAAGCCTGGATAATACTGATAAGGGTAAGTAATACGGAGGGGAAATGGGTTTGTGCCCGCTCTCTAAATTTATGCATAAATTTGCCGCTGTGTTGATACTGTGTCGGTTATAGGGATCAAAGATCGGACTGTCTTAGTCAGAGAGTTCCTCTGTAATTTCAAAGTCGAAGTAGCTGCCCGGAAATGGCTCATGCTCCAGGGTGAAATGCCAGCATGCTTCCGTCAACGGCCTGAAATCAGTTGCCAGCGTGACTCTGAGCAACCCCGATTGCTGCCCCGTGGTGCCGATTTTAGCCGTTTGTGCATTCTGCATTGCTCTCCTCACGATGACAGTCTAGTGCATTCGAGGCTGGGAAACATGGTGTCACCAACAATTTCGGACTAGTATATCCCCGTTTTTTTTACCGCTTTCACTAGCAACCGACTCCACAGCAGCGCATTGCATTATTCGCAGACTTTTTATCGTGGGTGCTTTGCGGGACCAGGTATTGACGAGGGATTATCATGAAAACTATAGGCATATTGGGCGGCATGAGTTGGGAGTCAAGCGCTACCTATTATCGCCTTCTGAATGAAGGCATAAAATCTGCACTGGGTGGCTTCCACTCCGCCAAAATAGCCATGGTGAGTGTCGATTTCGACGCCATAGAGAAACTGCAGCACGCGGGGGGTTGGGATCAGATGGCGCTTGAGCTCGGCGCTGCCGCGAAGTCGGTGGAAGCCGCCGGTGCCGACTTCCTGCTCATCTGCACCAACACCATGCACAAAGTTGCACCGGAGATAGAACAAGCAATCTCTATTCCGCTATTACACATCGCCGATGCCACGGCAGAGCAACTGCTGCAAGACGGCATTAAATGCGTGGGCCTGCTCGGCACCCAATTCACTATGGAGCAGGATTTTTACAAACGGAGGCTGACCGAGAAATTTGGCATAGAGGTCATTATCCCCGGCGCTAGCGACCGCGCGCTGGTGCACGCAGTGATTTACGATGAACTCTGCATGGGCAAGATCGATGCTGGCTCCAGAAGCAGCTATTTGGACATAATAGCGAAACTGAAACAGCAAGGTGCACAAGCGGTCATCCTTGAATGCACTGAGATAGCGCTATTGGTACAACAAAACCACTCTGAAGTGCCGCTGTACGATACTACCGAGATACACCCGCGACAGGCTGTTCACTATGCGCTGGCCGACTAGATAGCGGAAACTATCCTGTTACTGTTCACTCTTGTTGGTGAATATTTGCTGGCGCGCCTGGGCATCTCTCTAGCCGCATTGCATACCGGTAGTGGCATCCTGTTGCTATTAACTAAATAGGCATCGGTTCGACTCTGATTAATGCGAGGCTGCAATAGTGTCCGCAGATGGGTATTGGCGCAGTCGTGGTATTGGACCATCCGCAGTACTACCCCAAGTTCGGTTTTCCCTGCAAGCATGGCTTAGTCCGGCACCGGAATATTCAGGGTTTCCTTAACCTGTTCCATCACCACATAACTGGTTGACTCCTGTACCCCCGGCAGGGTTAACAAGGTATCCCCGAGCAAGGTTCGATAAGAACCCATGTCTGCCACCCGCGCCTTAATCAGGTAGTCGAAATTTCCGGACACGAGATAGCACTCTTGCACCGCATCCAGCGCCGTCGCCGCGAGTTTGAATTCCGCAAAAATATCTCTGGAGGTACGGGACAGTCGAATTTGGACAAACACCACCAGGCTGGCTTCGAGACAGGCAGGGTCTAACAGAGTTGTATAGCCCTGGATGATGCCCGCTCGTTCCATGCGCTTCACGCGCTCCATACAGGGTGTGGTGGTTAAGCCTACTCGACGGGCCAGCTCGGCATAGCTGATGCGACCGTCACTCTGCAATTCCCTGAGGATGTTTTTGTCAATCTTGGATAGTGGTTTATCTTGCTTTATATCAATTTAACCAGTTGTTTATTCTGTTTATATTATATATATCGGAGTTTATATCTATTTTATTACATAAATAAAGAAATAATTCTATCCAGTGCTGGCTATAATTCTTGCTATAGAGCGCTGCATCATCAAGCAGCCCGCAGGAGGAAAAACCGAAGTTTATAGGAATCCCCAGGGAAATTAAAAATCACGAGTATCGGGTTGGTTTAACCCCCGCCGGAGCTCGGGAGTTGGTAGCGAATGGACACCAGGTATTAGTGCAGGAAAATGCAGGTGAAGCTATTGGCCTGAGTAATACGATGTATGTGGCGGCAGGCGCCGAGATCGTGGCCACGGCCAGCGAAATATTTGCCCGCGCCGAATTACTCATTAAAGTCAAAGAACCCCAAGCTGACGAATGCAGGATGCTGCGCCGCGGGCAAACTCTTTTCACTTATTTGCACCTGGCGCCAGACCCTGAACAAACTAAACTTTTGCTGGCGTCCGGAGCTACCTGTATCGCTTACGAAACTGTTACCGATGATGCCGGCGGCTTGCCTTTGCTCGCGCCGATGAGTGAAGTTGCCGGCAGAATGTCGATCCAGCAAGCCGCCGTGTGTCTGGAGAAGTCGAATCAGGGCAGTGGCGTCTTGCTGGGTGGCGTGCCCGGAGTTGCAGCCGGCAATGTAGTTGTTATCGGTGGCGGCGTCGTCGGTTTACACGCGGCACGCATGGCCATGGGACTTGGTGCTAACGTCACTATTCTCGATCGCTCGCTTGCCCGCCTGCAACAAATCGATGAAATGTTTGATGGCAGAATACACACACTCTACTCCACCACCGATGCTATTGAATCGCAACTCAAGACTGCAGACGCCGTAATTGGTGCCGTGCTAATTCCAGGCGCTGTCGCCCCCAAGCTGGTGACACGAGCCATGCTCAAGCTGATGAAGAAAGGCTCGGTACTGGTAGATGTAGCAATCGATCAGGGCGGCTGTTTCGAAACCAGCAAGGCCACGACTCACGATGCGCCACGCTATATCGTTGACGGCATCATCCATTACTGCGTCGCCAACATGCCCGGCGGCGTCGCCCGCACTGCGACTTTTGCCCTCACCAACGCAACCCTGCCTTTTATTCTGGATTTGGCCAACAAGGGTACACGACGCGCGCTAAGCGAAGACCGACATTTGCAGAATGGGCTCAACATACACCGCGGTCTGGTGACGGTGGAGACCGTTGCCCAGGTACTGGGAACTAACTATGTTGAGCCTGTGATTGCGCTGAGTGAGGGTGACTTAAAAGCTACTGCCTAGCTATTTAGCTGAATAGTCCCAGCCACTAGTTGCCGCGCCACAGCAAAGCCAGCACCGGTTACCCAGCCAGGACCCCGCTGAGAGCTAAGCGCATTATGCAGTGTGCCTTAGTAGCGAAAATCTCCTGTGCCGTGAGCACGGCCGCGTTGGCGTTGACTATCGCTGAGATACTTATTAGTCTTCTCCGGACTCATTACAAGCGCTGACAATCAGCTAATAGGAGAAAGGCATGAGCATTCGCCGATGCATAGCAGCAGCCGCGGCAGCGGTCACCTTAGGATTCGCATTGATGGTGGTGCCGGTTCTCGCTCACCACTCGAGCACACCCTTTTATGACCCGGATAAACGGGTTGAAATCGAAGGTGCTGTGACTCGATTTGTGTTCAGAAATCCCCACGCATTCCTCTATCTTGACGTGGTAAGCGCCAATGGCGAAACCAGTGAGTGGCAGATTGAGCTTGGTGCGCCCGTGAGTATCAGGCGCGCTGGCTGGACTCCGGACTCTCTTCCTATAGGCATGATCGTAAAAGCCACGGGCCGACTATCGAGAGCAGAAGGCTCCCAGGGCCTGTGCTGCGTACGCATGACCACAGCAGACGGCAGCCCGGTGCTGGAAGGCGGCAGAATCGAAGAGCAAACCCAGCCGCCGCGCTAAGCAGCTGGCATCATCGTCTCTACTGCGCAGCTATAGCCGCGTAATCCGCCACTGCATTACACCACTGGATACTTGTTATGAACGCTTTTTCAAGACCAGTATTATTTATGAAACCAGCATTGAAGGCAGGAGATTTTATGAAACCAGTAACAAATTCGGCAGCGGTCATGGGACGGCGAGCCACTTGTGCGGTAATGCTTTCGCTATTGCTGGGAACTACGCTTCCACAATTACATGCCCAAGCTGCTGACGATCAAGTTCCAGACCTCGCAGGCACCTGGAATGGAGGCTTCGGAGCGCGGCCAGTTAACGGCGAGACGGTGCCCTGGGGCGAGGATAATTTCCCCGTACTCAACGAGCGTGCACTGGCCTATCAGCGCGTGTGGGACGAAATTATAGCGCCAAAATACGACTGTCAGCCGGCATCGTCGCCAGCAATTCAATACGACCCTTACCATATGGAAGTTGTGCAGTGGCCGGACCGTGTCATGTTCAGATACGAGAAAGACGACCAGCTACGTACCGTGTGGCTGGACGGACGGCAAGCAAAATCCACCGATTTCAGCGTCCAGGGATTCTCTGTCGGTCACTACGAGGACGACGCGCTGCTGGTTGAAACCACGCACTTCGTCTTCGACGTTGCCGGCTTCGACGATTACAATGGCATCCCGTCATCCTCACAGAAAGTTGTCAGCGAGCGTTACTGGATGGACGGTGAAGACCTTAAGGTAACTGTTACAGTAGCGGACCCCATGTTTCTGCGCGAACCAACCTCCTATACCACTCGATGGATACCAGCTCGCGAGGGTTACAAACTAGCCGCCTATGATTGCGACCCTGAATCGGCGAGAGCCTCGGTGCGATTCTTTCCGTCCGAATATAAATAGGAGAAATAGGGACGAAAGAATTCCCTCCGTCCCTATTTTATTATCCGGTGCCAACGTAGGGTATCAGGCGCCCACACAGCAACACCCCAGTCCATAACGTCAGCGACCCGTAGGCAACAAACTTCGCGCTAGCCGGAGAGGGAGCAGCGGGGTCCCAGGTGTGCATAACCGGACTTATTTTCCAGTAAAACAGCAGTGCATTCAGTCCCGCCAGAATGATTAGCACCAGCTTAATCTGAAAGCTTATATTCACCGCGTAACGCAAGGGATCGCCGCAAAAGAACAACAGGCCAGTAATGAGGTTTAGCCCGAAACCGATGAACACCACCGGCAACAACTTGTGGGTGGCCGAGGGGTTCAGGCTTCTGAAGTGGCCTGCCATACGCAAATCGATGACCAGCAAGCCACCCAGCAAAAGCGAAAGCCCGATAAAATGGATTATCTCCATGACCGGCCACAGCCAATAGCTGGACTGTATCCAGAGATTAAGCGGGCTGCCGACTAAGGCTACTGTAAGTGATTCCAACACAATTAATTCCGCTCAAACATAAGCGACTAAACGACCGGCGATGATTGCAGCCAGCCAAGAAGATAAGGATAGCAATGCAATGCCCCTTGTTGATCCACTAATCACAGCATCCTCTCCACTCATCGCCAACTCACCCCGAAGCCGAGCTTGAATGACTCCAGCCAACACCATGCCCGCTACGATGCAGCCGATCTTTATCAGAAACGCCGTATTGTTCACGAAAGTGACCGCCTGCGATGTAAACAGAGCAAACCCGGAAATGGCGTTGACGATGAATCCGACCCAGGCCAGTTTACTCAGCGGCAAAAATGCGGCAGGTCGTAGCCCGGGAAACAATCCGAGCAGCCGCATATCACGCATCGAAAAAATGCCGACAACGACAGCCAGCCCAATGCCATGAAAACTGAGCATAATGGGATATCCCCACAGAGACTCAGCAACCCAGACGGCTACCGTGGTACTCTCCAGCCAACCGAACATCCTTTTTCCTGTTTCACCCTATATCTATTGTTATAATATTGGTTTGATAGGTTCGACGATTAGTGCCAGTCTTGGCACCCAGTTCCTACCACACAGCATCGCGAGACAGCTTACAGTTGTTATACATGATGCACCAGTAGCCACAACCCTGTTCTGCTCTTCATCCTGCTTTCGGAGAACGTCATCAGATTACTATTTTTAGGCTTGAACCGGTAGTTAGGGTGACTCTGGCTAATAGCAACGACATCGTAGATTGGTGCCGACAACTCTACTTAAAATTCACAGCTGCATGCTAGCGTTCACAACAGCCGCACAAAGACCCCCTTAATATATGGCGCAGACTGAGAAAACATCGTAGTCTTGAGCGCTAGTTCGGGCCCAGGAGGTGTTTTCGTGAAATTTTTAAAAGCGGTCCAAATCTGTCTTTTCACTGTGGTCCTCAGCAGTTTCTCACAGGTACAAACTGCGTCCGGTTGAGACCACCACCCTAAACAGACACTGGGGATATTTTGAGTTAATGCTGTTAAATGATCTATTTTCCGCGTAAACCAACTGGGCTCTAAACGGAATATTGGGATATTTCTGGCTTATATCAGGCCTTGATCAAAACTGCCCCTTTCTTTATTATTAATTTAAATCTAGACTTACTATGTAGAATTCTTTGAAAACTGACGTTATATGTTTTGCGTATTTCGTAAAAAGCAGAGTTATTGTGAAAAAATACTTCTTACATCCCCAGGTTTTAACTATTTTAATCGCTACTTTATGCGGCGGCATATTCATTCTGGATTTTGCTATCCCCCAGGGGTATGCCGGTGGAGTGGCCCACCTCTTTCCCATGCTATTAAGTTCGTATTATTCAAATTTTAGGACAGTTGTGGCTGTTGCCACTATTTGTATCAGCTTGACAATTTTAGGTTTTTCTTTGTCAAGTATTGAAGCAGCCATTGAGCTAGTGCTGATGAATCGAGTCTTGGCAATTGTGGTGATTTTAATCTGTGCATGGTTTATAAACGCTCAAAAGAAGGCTGAAGCGATTCAAGCTAGAGTTAAAAAAGAATTTCAGATTCTTTGGAAAACTAGTACTGAGGGTATGATTACTGCGAATTCAGAAGGCATCATTACTCGAATGAATTCGACAGTCAAAAAATTATTCGGTTATGAACAGCAGAAGCTAGTGGGACAAGCTGTAGAAGTTTTAATACCCAAAGACCAGAGAAAATCACATAACCAGGTTCGGACTGCATATCAAACCGATCCGTACAAACGGGAAATGGGAGAAGGTCTGGAGCTTTATGGGCTAAATCAAGATGGTTCTCAATTTCCTCTTCTAATGTCTTTAACGCCAATTGAAATCGATGGCGTTCAAGAAGTGTTAGTAGAAATTCAAGACATTTCTAAGAGGAAAATTATCGAAGATAAGTTGCGGCAATCCGAGAAGCTTTCAGCAATAGGTCAGTTAACAGGGGGGATAGCTCACGATCTTAATAATATACTGACTGCAATGGTGGGATTCACAGAGCTCGCTCAACACAGGTTGACCAGTGACGATGAGAGTCTCAGTGATTTAAAGCAAGTGCTAATTGGAGCTGATCGTGCAAAAGAATTAATTAGCAAAATGCTTGCTTTCTCCAGTCAACAAGTTCTTAAACCAAAATTATGTAACATTAATAATGAAATCGTTGAAATGCAGGAAATGTTACAGCAGCTCATAAACAAGAGCACAAAGCTAATTCTTAACTTGAATCCCAATCTTCATTTATCATATTTAGACCAAGGCCAATTTGGTCAAGTGATTGCAAATATAATAGTCAATGCTTCAGATGCGATGCCTAATGGGGGGACTCTAGTTATCACTACGAATAATGTAGAACTTGATGAAGATTCTTTAATTGACTATCAAATAGATAATCCTGGACATTACTCCGAGCTTACTATCAGCGATAGTGGTGTAGGGATTCCTTGAGACCAACTAATGAATATTTGTGAACCCTTCTACACCACAAAAGGAAAAGACAAAGGCACAGGTTTGGGATTAGCCACAGTTTATGGAATCGTAAAACAAAGTAAGGGCCAAATCGCGGTGTTTAGCGAACCAGGAACAAGCACTACTATCAAGATGTATTTCCCTGTAGCAGAATTACGAATTATTGTCGGTAAGGGCTTTTCAAAAGAGTCATCAAATGAATTGGGAAGTGGAAACATAGTTCTAGTAGAAGACGATGAAGCTGTACGCAATCTAACAAAGCGTATCCTCGAATCTAATGGTTATATTGTTAACGAATTTGAATCTGCTGAGGAAGCACTGGAAATGATCGCTTCAATAGCCAATGTGGGGCTTGTATTAACCGATATTGTAATGAGTGGAGTTGAATTAGGGAAGAAATTAAAAGTAAAATTCCCTGGAATTACTATAATGTATATGTCTGGTTTCACAGGTGATGCTCTCGAAGACATGAATGAAAGAGAAGACGATTCATTATTCATTAGCAAACCATTTACGCAGAATGCACTGCTCGAGAAAGTTAAGCAGCACATGTAATAGCTTTTAGTCTTAACAACGAGAGTGTCCCAATAACTGTGTAAATCCCTGCAGGGTTTATTCTGCCTGCTGCAATTAACGCCGAGGACACTTGCTCCATGACTGGATTACTCTCCAAACAACGCATTATCGCTCCGCCCGGCTACAATCGCTGGCGGGTGCCGCTGGCTTCTGTAGCAATTCATCTGTGTATTGGCTCGGTGTACGCCTGGAGTATTTACAATCCTTCGCTGACTCGCGTGTTCGGTGGCGTCACCAGTGCTGCCGATGACTGGAGCCTGAGCCAGGTGGTCTGGGTCTTTACCGTGGCTATTGTTTTCCTCGGACTATCCGCGGCATTTGCTGGCAAGTGGCTGGAGCAAGTGGGTCCCCGCAAGGTGGGAGTGGTCTCTGCTTTTTGCTGGGGTGGCGGTTATATCGTCGGCGGTTTTGGCATCCTCACGCATCAGCTGTGGTTGCTTTATTTAGGCTACGGTGTCATCGGCGGTTGCGGCCTGGGCCTAGCCTACGTTTCTCCAGTCAGTACGCTCATCAGGTGGTTTCCGGATCGCCGCGGCATGGCTGCTGGCATGGCGATAATGGGCTTCGGCGGTGGCGCCATGATTGGTACGCCAATGAAAGAGTACTTCATTCGACTGTTCTACCGCGCGCCGGAATTTCTTGGAGCGGTCACCGACGTTGAGTTGGTGACTCAGGCTGGCAGGCGTTTTGCCGAGGTTGGTGGGGTATTGCAGGAAGTAGTAGTAGCGGGTGCTGCCGAGGTGCGGGACATGACCATACCCGGGCCGGAAGGAGTATATCTGGTGAACTCAGGTGCCTCCGGTGTCGCCGAAACTTTCTTTGTTATTGGTTTGATTTATCTTGTAGTGATGTTGATGGCGGCATTTTCCTACCGCCTGCCTGCAGCCGATTGGAAGCCCGAGGGCTGGCAAGAGCCGGAAGCAGACAAACGCCACGCGCTCATTTCTGGCAACGACGTCGACATCGACCAGGCCTTGAAGACGCCGCAATTTTATCAACTGTGGATCGTACTCTGCCTCAACGTCACCGCTGGCATTGGTGTGCTCGGTGTTGCCAGAACCATGATCACGGAAATTTTTGGCACTACGCTGCCGGGCACCGTCGATACAGCGTTCGCCGCCACCTATGTGGTGATGATCAGTGCATTTAATATGGTAGGCCGCTTTATCTGGGCTAGCGCGTCTGACTACATCGGTCGGCGCAATACTTACTGGATTTTCTTCGTGCTGGGCATCGTCCTGTACTTGTCTATTCCCTATACCGCAGCCCAGGTCAGTGTCAGTCAGTCGGTGATCTGGCTGGTTTATTTTTACGCGGCAACCATGATTATTTTCACCATGTACGGGGGAGGTTTCGCGACTATTCCCGCCTATTTGGCCGATATTTTCGGCACCCGCTATGTGGGTGGAATTCACGGGCGGCTGTTAACCGCCTGGAGTACGGCCGGGGTTTTGGGGCCACTTGCCATCACTTCCCTGCGACAGAATTCGGTGGACAATGCCATTAGTACGCTGGTGAGCAGCATCGACCCCACCGCGTTCCGAGCGCAATTCGGCGCGCCGGTGGAGCAGCTGCAGTTACTGGTGGAACAAAATTCTGTGACTATTGCCCGGCTCATGGAGATCGCGCCGGCGGGCACAATAGATCCTACCAGTAGCCTCTACAATTCAACCATGGTATTGATGGCGGCATTGCTGGCCCTGGCTTTGCTTAGTAATGCCTTTATGCGACCGGTAGACTCGAAGCATCATATTATTGACTAGGGCATCACTGCATTGTTCAGAGGTGTCGATAAGTAGCGGGAAGCTTTACGTGTATCTGCGCACAAGCTGTGAACTATCTTTTGAAATTGAGGTGCCGACACCTGTTGTACTAATGTTGCGTCCACACAGTGGCTATCAGCAGCAGCTTATCCGGGAAGAGTTTAGGCTCAGCCCGGATGTTCCCATGGTCGAGTTTACCGATGACTATGGCAACCTGTGTCAACGCTTGATTGCTCCGCCTGGTGAGTTTTCTATTGCCACCGCCGCCGAGGTTAAAACCACCGAACGGGTAGATCTGGCAGCGGGTGCGCCTCACGTAGAAGTTCAAAATTTACCCGATTCGCTGCTCAAGTACCTGTTGCCCAGTCGCTATTGTGAGTCTGATCGCTTCGGCGTAATGGCTACCGAAATTGTCGCGGGAAAGAGCCTGGGTTACGACCAGGTTGCTGCCATCGAGCAGTGGTTACGAGAGCGAATACAGTTTGATCCCGGTGGCAGTGACATTCCGGTTTCTGCAGCGGAAGTCAATATAAGGCAGTCAGGGGTTTGTCGCGACCTTGCACATCTTGGTATCGCTTTGTGCCGTAGCCTCAGCATTCCCGCCCGCTTAGTCGCAGGTTATCGTTATCAACTTGAGCCTATGGACTTGCACGGCTGGTTCGAGGCCTACGTCGGCGGGCGCTGGTATACCTTCGATGCAGTGTAATCTGATTCTAAAGGTGGATACGTGGCAATCGGTATCGGTCGGGACGCCGCCGATGTGGCTATCTACAACCAGTTCGGCCCTCCGGTTTATCCACTTGCCCAGAAAGTTAGCGTAGATCTCATAGTGGAAGATGGGTAGGTGTCTGAATATAGACCGAAGAGTTGATTATAATTCCTCTGTTCCGAGCTTGAGATATCCCTACAAGATTTAGCCTTAACTGTAGGTGATTGATGCGTTTATCGGGGTTTGGCAAGGGGCATTATTTTTCCGTTCCGGTGGGCCATCCCTGACCGTTTTGCACATGGATGTGCGGTATGCAGGTTTTGCCGGGAGCAAAAACCTGCCCCGCGCTCCATCCCTGGGCGCTAGTCACTACAAAACAATACCCCTTGCCAATCCCCTGTCAAACTCAGTGTCATTTTTTTGGCAGCTAGTCCGATTATTTCTGCAATAAAGTTGATGAGTATTAGTTTAATCCCCTGAGCTTTATACATATACTTTTCGAGAATGTTTCCGGCTCAGAGTCCCAAAAATAAATCATAAAAAAGGCGCCAATGTTACATTGGCGCCTTAAAGTAATACTACTTGACTGAGTTAAAAAGTTGTTGCGTAAGTTTTAGGAATGATGCAAAGAGTTGACCTATCCCCCACTTTTAGAACCATGACCTCGATGAGATTTCCAGTTAATCTAGATGGATGGAGATCTCGATATGAAGAAGCGATATACAGACGAACAGATCATTAAAGCGATCAAAGAACACG
>CAVOFA010000038.1:0-23304 GCA_963694865.1 Gammaproteobacteria bacterium
CTTCAGCGCTGCCAGTGCCACCTTGGCTTTAAATCTTTGCAAATGTTTTCGTAGTTCTCGTCTCATGGCGTTCTCCTGTGGTTACTTAAAATACCTCAGGTATGACACGACACTTAAGCTAATGTCTCAAAATTGGGGGCCACCTCAGTAAGCAATGGGCGTTATGCATACAGACAGCAACACAATAAGCGAATTTTAAATCGACACAATAAGCGAGTTATGGTACAACTCAATAAGCGAATTATAATTCGGCACGAAAAGCGAGAAAGTGTACATGGCAACCCCATCTGAAAAACTAGCAGAGTCACTGGATGTCTTGCATGAGCTACAGCAACAAGGAAACGTTGCTCTTCGTTCTGCCGATCTCTCTCGCACGCATCGAGAAAGATTAACAAAAAACGGTTTTCTTAATGAGGTAATAAAAGGATGGTACATCTCCTCAAGGCCGGGTGAAAACACGGGCGAGAGCACTTCGTGGTATGCATCATTCTGGGTATTCTGCGCCGCCTATTTGAACCGCTTAAAGGGCGACAACTGGATACTTTCGCCCGAGCAATCTCTCTGCCTTCACGCAGAAAATAAAAGCGTACCAAAGCAATTACTGGTACGTGCGGAAAAAGCGCGAAACAATATAACAAAGCTTCCATTTGACACATCTTTACTCGACATTCGTTCCAAGCTGCCCGATGACGGCGATGTTGTTCAAAAGGATGACCTACGACTGTACAAACTACCCTCTGCATTAATCGCATGCTCCCCCGGATTTTTCCAGCAAAATCCTACGGACACTCGTGCAGCCCTTGCAATAATACAAGACGCCTCTGAAATTTTAAGGAAGTTACTCGATGGCGGACACAGCGTCGTCGCCGGTCGCCTGGCTGGAGCATTTCGCAATATTGGCCGCGATAAAATAGCTGAAGACATAATTCAGTCCATGCGTGCCGCCGGATATGACGTGCGTGAGGCAGATCCATTTGCAAGCCCTAGCCCAATTCAGTTCACAGAACGGGAACAATCCCCTTTCTTCAATCGCATTCATTTGATGTGGCAAGAAATGCGCGATGTTGTAATCAATCATTTTCCGTCTCCTCCCAAACAAGCGCTTGATACAGAAACCTATCTCAAGAAGGTTGAAGATATTTACGTTACAGATGCCTATCACTCGCTTTCCATAGAAGGATATCGAGTAAGCCGTGAATTAATCGAACGTGTGCGAAGCGGAGACTGGAACCCTGATGCCAATCAAAGCGATGCCGAGCACCGTAATGCGTTAGCCGCACGCGGATATTGGCAAGCGCATGCAGTCGTTAAAACAAGTATTAGAAAAATACTATCGAACGAAAACTCTGGAAAGGTTGCTGAGGAAGACCTAAATATCTGGTATCGGGAACTATTCGCTCCCAGTGTCGCGGCCGGTATTTTACGCCCCGGCGATCTGGCAGGATATCGCAATCACCCTGTTTATATTCGTCACTCTAAGCACGTACCACCAAGCATGGAAGTTGTTAGAGATGCGATGCCCGCACTTTATCAACTTCTGGCTGAGGAAAAGGAAGCCAGCGTCCGCGCCGTTCTTGGACATTTTATTTTTGTTTACACCCATCCCTTTATGGATGGAAATGGCCGTATTGGACGATTTTTAATGAATGCAATGCTGGCGTCGGGCGGTTACCTCTGGACAGTAATCACACTTGATCACCGAGATGCATATATGGCAGCACTTGAGCAAGCAAGTGTTCATCAGAATATTGAGCCCTTTGCAAAACTCATTGCAAGCCTGGTAATGCAGGGGACACTAATAGCTTAAAAATCGCCCAAATCCATATTCTTAACTAGACTAGTAAGATGCCAAGGATTGGTCGATTACATATTCCCGGCGGGTATTACCACCTGATGGGTCGAGGCCTGGAGCGTCGCTTTATATTTAGTGAGGACGCCGACAAGCACGACTTTCTTGCCCGGCTCAAAATCAGTCAACCGTCAGTATCGAGGTGGATAAAACAAGGACAAGCCTATTGCTGGAAGGAGGAAGTCAGTTTTAAGGCGATTGAAGGCTAAGCTATTATCCTATATAGTGCCGCCACCCATGTCTGAGCACCAGCTTTGGTTCGGCCGGCGGTTCCTATAACAAGGTATTAACAGAGAAGTTTACCCGCGTGGGAGCCTATACCGTCGACTATGAATTTACAGAGGATGCCCCCTCCACCTATACCGATAAATTCACTGCCGTCGTGTCCATGACCAAGGTGGCGGGCCTGCTTTATGAGTACGCCTGCCATGAAGGCAACTATGGCATGGTGAACACCTTACGCGGTGCTCGAGTGGTGGAAGCGCTCGGGGAAACTGAGCAATAAAATAAGAGGAATCAGGATGAATCGAAAATATAAGAAGCACAAAAGCTATATGGTTGCTTATGCTAGACTACACACGCTGACGATCCTGCTCGGGATCCTGTTGCTCGGTCCGAGCACTGCCAGCGCCCAGCAGCAATTCCAGCTTCCCGACAACGTCACCCGACGCAGTGTGGACATCTGGAGCGAGGGCACGAGGATGGCGGGCGACATCTACGCGCCGGCGGCGATGAACGAGGACGACCGGTTGCCGACGATCCTCATGAGCCACGGATGGGGCGCGACAAAGGCCAGCCTCGCCCGGAACGCGTCGAGGTTCGCCGCCGAAGGCTATCTCGTGCTCGCGTTCGACTATCGGGGGTGGGGCGAGAGCGACGGCAAGCTGGTGGTCCAGGGCCAGATGCCTGAGCGCGACGCCGACGGCATCGTCACGGTCCGCGCGCAGGAGATCCGCTCCGTCATCGACCCGATCGACCAAACAATCGACATCACACGGGCGTTCGACTTCATAGAGGGCGAACGGAACGCCGACACGGCGCGTCTCGGCTACTGGGGCACGAGCTATTCAGGCGCCCACGCCGTGTGGGTGTCGGCGCACGAGCCGCGCGCCGTGTGCGCCGTGGGACAGGTAGCCGCGGCCAGCTCGGTGAGCCTCTCCGAGGTTTCGTGGGGTGACTTGGACGTCGCCAGCTACGCGCACAGCCAAGCGATTCGACGCGCCCGCGGCGAGATCGGCCTGCCGCAGGGCACCGACAAGGCCCCGAACCTCAACGGGTGGACACACCTCGACAAGGTGATGCGCTACAACCCGGTGGACGACGCGAGCCGGATCACGATCCCGCTTCTGGTCATCGATGCGGAGAACGAGGAGCTGCTCAACCGGCACCTGGCTGGCGAGCTCGCCATCCTGCGCGCCCGGCTCAACGGCGCGCCGGCCCAATACAACGTCATCCCCGACATCACGCACTATCAGGTGTACAACGGCGAGCCCTACGTGTTGGCAACGCAGATGGCCGTGGACTGGTTCGCCGGGTGTTTCAAGTGAGGTCGGCTTCTTCCCTCTAGACTCGAAGATGAGCACCCCATAGCGGCCCTCTAAGCCACGAGGGTGCTCCAGCCTGCAGTCCATCCAGGGTGAGATGGCTATTGTCTTCATCCAGAAACAGCATGTGGAAGTGAATATTCAAATTCAGGGCCGAGCCGAAGCGCTGTATCAGGGTCACGGCACCGGTGTGCGCGTCCTCCTTCCTGAACCCGGCTTGATGCGCAAGGTGAGTGGAAACGGCCCGGGTGACGATGCCCAATACTTTGCTCATGAGTTCGGGGTAAGCAGCAAACAGGAAGCGCAGGGGAAATGGGACGGTCAAGACCCATTGCCGAATTGGCTTCTTGGGTAACACTTCATCGACTAGCAAGGCTGCGCTATCGGCCATGCGCCGGGCTCCGCAACTGGGGCAAAAGCCTCTTCGTTTACAGGAAAATGCCACCAGCTTCTCGTGGTAACAACTTTCGCAGCGCACTCTCAAAAATCCATGTTCCAGCAAGCCACATTTCAGGAATTCGGTGAAATCTTGTTGCACGTAGTCGGGCAGGAACCTGTTTTCAGCTGTCAGTTGTGCCAAAAAATCAGGATAGTGTTTATCGACAATCTGGTAGAGAAGAGTCTGTTCAGGTCGGTGGCGCTCGTACCTGGGTGCAGGTGCACAAGCGGGTAACTGATCGCCAAACTTGGCAATCCCTGTTGCTAACATGCTGGAATCCTTTCCAGTACGACTTTGACACAGTGTATAGACTTAGGTAGAAACCAGGAAGTTCAGCAACGGATTAGATTGAGGGCGATATTAGCCAGCTTGGTGGGTGGGGTAAGACTATTGGACTAATCAGGCAAATAAAAGTCCGCGGGTTGTCGAAGGTAAATAGTGTGTTCATGATGACAATGCTTAGTTGGAATTCGACTTACGGTATTAGCCCATGGCCGGCGGCGGGGCCGGCGGCACGGGTGGGTAGTCAAGTCTGACGAAGCAGTGTAGGATTAGTGCGGCCCGATCACTGGAAAACCCTCGGAGGATCAGAACAATGCGAATTGCAGCTCGCCCATCGGTAATACCCGCTGCCATCCTGGCGCTGGCGCTGGCAACTGCCCTCGCCGCCGTCCAGGCCGTCGCTCAACAGGGCGTAACCCGTTACGTACGCTTTTCGGACGACTCGGGCACGCACAGCGGCATTCTCGAGGGGCAAACCATCCGTGTCCTCGACGCGGATCCTATCTTCGAGGACGCCAGTCCGACTGGCCGGACGGTCTCCCTGAGTGCCGTGACCCTGGAGATCCCTACGGACCCGGAGAGGGTGCCGAGAGTCTTCGGCGTCGCGATCAACGCGAACAACCCCAACGCCGATCCGGTCGAAGTCGAGCACCCGATCTTGTTCGGCAAGGCTCCCACGGCGCTCCAGCGCAACGGGGATCCGGTCGAGGTTCCGTTCGGGGCCATGAACTTCAACTTCGAGGGTGAGATGGTGCTCATCATCGGCAGGGGAGGGCGCTACATCCCCGAATCGGAGGCGATGGACCACGTGTTCGGCGTGGCGGTCGGCAATGATTTCAGCGAGAACGACTGGTGTATCGAAACGCGGGGGATCGAGGAGCCGACGATGGTCTTTTGCAAGGCGAGCGACACGTTCGCTCCGCTCGGCGATCAGGTGGTCAGCGGGCTCGACCTGAGCGATCTTGAGCTCACACTGCGTGTGAACGGCGTGCTCGCGGCGCGGAGCTCCACCGCACAGTTCCGGAATGGACCCGCCGCGATTATCGCCAAGCTCAGCCATAACGTCACACTGAAGAGGGGCGACATCATCTACGCCGGGAACCTGGCCTCGCCCGTGCTGCCCGGCATCCGGCGTCAACTGTGGCAGGGCGACGTGGTCGAGGTGGAGATCGAGAACATCGGCACGGTCAGCAACCGGCTCGTGGCGGCTCCACGGCAGACGGTTTCCGGTCCGGCACTCTCCGAGGCCACCGGCGTCACGACGTACGTCAGGGTCCGCCATGGCGGGGGATACTCGTTTGGCATCCTGGAGGGAGATGAGGTCCACGAGCTCGACGGCGACCCTGTCGAAGGAGGCGCGAGCCGCACCGGCCGCACCTTCGACGTCGAAGACGTCGAACTCGGGCTGCCCGTGGATCCGGACAAGCCAGGTCGGAAAGTCCTGGGCGTCGCGGCGAACTACCATCCGAGGAACGGACCACCGCGTCAGGTGCCACATCCGCGGTACTTCTTCAAGCTCGACACGTCACTCAGCCCCGACGGTGGCGAGGTCGAGCTGCCCCCCGAGGCGGAAACGATGATCCCCGAGGGAGAGCTGGTCTTGGTCATCGGACGAGAAGGGCGGCACATTCCGACGAACGAGGCGCTCGACTACGTGTTCGGGGTGGCTGTCGGCAATGACTGGACGGAGCTCTCCTGGTACAGCCCCCGAGGAGTAATCGGTCCCCAGAAGTACTTGAGCAAGGCCAACGACACCTGGGCCGGCCTCGGCACAGCGATCGTGCGCGGCCTCGACTTCAGTGATCTAGAGATCAACGTTCAGTTGAACGGGGAGCAACTCGTCCAGGGACAGACGAGCACGATGATCAACAACCCGGCCCGGCTGATCAGCTACATCAGCCGGTACATGACGCTCAAGCCCGGCGACCTCATCTACACGGGGGCCATGGCCCCCAATCCAGGCGTTCGGCGGAACATGCAAATCGGGGACGTCGTCGAGGTGTCCGTCGAGGGTGTGGGGACCCTCCGACAGATCGTGACCGGAATGAGGCCCTGGCCCTACGGCGATCGGTAGCCCAGACGAGCGATCGACGGCGAGCGCTCGACACCAACCCGGACCGGAGCTTCTTCGCCCTAGCGCGTCTCGCAGTGTGCGCCCTGGGCGCGGCGTCTGCCCGTTGCCCTTGAACAGACACGCACGGAAAGAGATAAGGGACACTAATAGAATAATAGCTTAAAGGAATAGCTCTAGGAAATTTCCTGTAAAGTGCTATCGCTATACGGTGAACTGCGCTATTGCTCGAGCTGAAATTGAGCAGCAACTCAACCGCAAAATTTCGACACCGATAAGAATATCCTATTAGTGTCCCCTCTCCTCCCCCTATATAGTGTCCCCACCCAAACTAAAGCTTTATTATTAACGTCAGATAGAGTGAGATACCTGCTGAACAGTCCACAAAAGGCTTGCCCATGAACAGAATCAAGCGTGCCCCGATCGTCACAGCCTGGGTATTTGCTCTGGTAACCGCCACAACTGCTCTGGCGCAGGACGATAGCAAGGAACCTGCGGTTGTTAACACGGCGACTAGCGTAGCAGATGCGATTTCAGACCTGGCTGCTGATGACAGCCAGGAATTCAGGCTATTTGAAAGTATCGACAATGCCGCTAGTCCTGCCGCTCGGGCCCGCAATCAGGCCCGCGCCACCCGCGGATCCAGGGCCGCAGCGTCTTCCTCCACTCCTGAGTTTTCACTGCTTGGGACTACCCGAATTGGGGACGATCACCGCGTGATTCTCCGTCACAAGGACGGTGACACCATCGTCGTCAAAGCCGGGTCTAATGCCGCTACCCGGATTACTGGCCACAGTGACTACACTATCACTGAGATTGAGTCGGGCAGGGTATCGCTTAACTATCCTGCGGGTACTCCCTGTGTTGATTCTCCGGATCAGGGCGTGAAGTGCACGGGCAAGAATAATAGTGCGCAGTTGACCCTGGTCAAGGGCGCACCGCTGGCGCCTCGCCGGCGTCAGAGCGCAGAGCCTGAAGTCTTGCAGCTAGAACCCACCTCCGGATCGATCCCTCCAGATGTAGCCCCGGTAAACCCCTTTGCGGCCCTCGGTGCGGCCGCGGATGCCAATGCCGCAGCAGCCTCAAGCGGTGGTGGAAATAGCGGTTCTGCCCGTTTCAATCCACGGCGTATAAGCCCCGAAGATGTGCCGCCGGGAATGAGAGTAGTTTCCACGCCGTTCGGTGATAGACTGGTAGATCAATAAACCCAGCTCGATCTTCAGTGTCAGGCCCGACAAAAACCCAGTGCCGGATCCTATAAAAAATTCTTCCCCGCCCGCCCTCGGCCTCTCTGTCTCTGTGGTCTGTTACGACTCCAATGAGGAGGAGTTGCGTGCGCTGATGGCTTCGCTGTTGTCATCACTGCGGGTCTTAAAGTCATCTTTTACGCTGGCCCCGGTAGCCATATCGCTTATAGACAATTCGGAACACCACCGCCTCCAGCTGGGTTTGTTCGATGCCTGTGCTGATGAGCTTGAAGCGCTGGGGGTGGAGTTACGCTTACACCAGGGGCATGGCAATATCGGCTATGGCCGTGGCCACAACATGGCGATTAGAGAGTCCGTCGCCGACTATCACCTCATTCTCAACCCCGACGTAGTGCTTGCGGATGACTGTTTGAGAGCCGGCATCGACTATCTGCAGAATAATCCAGACACCGGGATGACCAGCCCCTACGCCGAGGACAAACAGGGTCAGAAACAGTATCTGTGCAAACGCTACCCCTCGGCGTTTACATTCTTTGTGCGCGGCTTTGTGCCTTCGGTGTTGCAAGGGCTGTTCCGCAAGCGCCTGGCACGTTTCGAAATGCACTCACTGTCCGAGACGATACCCACCGCGAGTGTGCCTATAATCAGTGGTTGTTTTATGCTGTGCCGAGCCGATAAACTACGCTTGGTCGATGGCTTCGACGAGGGTTATTTCCTCTATTTTGAAGATTTCGACCTGTCGCTCAGAATGGGCAAGCTGGGACAGATTGCCTTTCTGCCAGCGATGAAGATTCAACATCGCGGCGGCCACAGTGCCAGCAAGGGCCGGCATCACATCAATTGGTTTGTGCAGTCCGCCTGGCGATTTTTTAGCAGCCATGGCTGGCGCTTCTTTAAACAAGAATAAGCAATCCCATGTCTTCTCCAAAACCTGGCTGCGAATTTTACTGTCTAAAACTACGCGCATGAATGATTCGGGCAAGCAAGCAGCAGTCACCGGGGCTAATGGTTTTATTGGTTCGCACTTGTGTGCCGCGCTGTTGCAGCAGGCTTATTACGTTAAAGCATTAGTGCGCTCAGACAACAACGGCTCGAGCTCGCTAATTAAGGATTTGCTTGCCGCGCATCCAGGCGCTGCCGAAACTGTTGTCGGCGATATCTGCGATGGCGGCAGTTTGAGCTCTGCCTTTGATGGCGTCGACACGGTATTTCACCTGGCGGGTGTCGCCCACGTTGGCAGCGCTGGCACCCGCTCTTTGCAACAGTGCAATGTTGCCGGCACCAGCAATGTGCTGCAGGCGGCAATAAGCAGTGGCGTCAAACGGCTGGTATTTTTCAGCAGTAGCCTGGCGCGGGCCTGCGAGCTTGGTAGCGGCGACATCACAGAGTACGGCAAGACCAAGCTTGAGGCCGAGCGGCTCTTGCTAGAGGCTCATCAGCGTGGCGACATCGACGTGGTGATACTCAGGCCTGCCAATGTTTATGGCAGGAATATGAAAGGCAATATCCGCAGCATGATTGCCATGCTTGCCCGCAAGCGTTTGCCGCCACTGCCCAGGCTTACAAACGCACTATCGCTGGTAGGGGTGGAAGACCTGGTCAAAGCCGCCGTGCTGGCAGCAGCAAGTCCAATCGCCGCCGGCAAAACCTATACTGTAACCGACGGCCAGACCTACCGGGGCAATGAAATTGAGCGCGCTATCTACCAGGCGCTGGGCCGACAAAGGCCGTCTTGGCATAGCCCGCCTGTGTTATTATATGCCGGCTCGGCGCTGGCAGGATTGCTGGGGAAAATGACCGGCAGGGGCTCGAGTATCAGCGTTCGCACTTACTACCAGCTAGTACGGGATAACTGTTTTTCCAATCAGGACATAGTTACTGACTTGGGTTTTGCCCCCGCCAGCAATCTGTACGAACAACTGCCGAATATAGTCGAGGATATAGTCAACGAGAAATCTACACAGAGCGTTGCATAGCAGCAGGGGCAACGGCAATTCGCTCACTAGTGAATAGTAAAACCAAGAACTAAAAATCAGACATAAACAACAGGACTGGATCAAAAGTGACAAAAGGAATTATTCTGGCAGGTGGCAGCGGTAGTAGGCTGCACCCGATGACCATCGCTGTCAGCAAGCAGCTGATGCCAGTCTACGACAAGCCCATGATCTACTATCCGCTGTCCACGCTGATGCAAGCCGGTATCCGGGAAATCCTGATTATCACCACGCCAGTCGATGCCGCAGCCTATCAGTCCTTGCTGGGTGATGGTAAGCGCTGGGGCCTGAATATTTGCTACGAGAAACAGCCGCAGCCGGGAGGCCTGGCCCAGGCATTTTTAATTGGTGAAGATTTTATTGCTGACAGCCGGGTTTGCCTGATTCTTGGCGACAATATATTTTACGGCAACAAAATTGAAGACACGCTGAAGAGCGCGGTAGAGCAAAATGGCGGCGCCAGCATTTTCGCCTACCATGTGCAGGATCCGGAGCGCTATGGTGTCGTCGTTCTCGATGAAAATCAGCAGGCGATTGACCTGGAAGAAAAGCCGGCTAAGCCTAAATCACACTATGCCGTTACCGGCTTGTACATATATGACAACGACGTGGTTGCCATTGCCAAAACCATTAAACCTTCCGCCCGCGGCGAGCTGGAAATAACCGACATCAATAAAGTCTATCTGCAGCGCGGCAAACTACAAGTCGAATTGTTCGATCGAGGCACCGCCTGGCTCGACACCGGCACCATACAGTCTTTGTTAGATGCGGCTAACTTTATACGGGTGTTGGAAGATCGACAGGGTCTGAAGATAGCCTGTCCCGAGGAAATCGCCTTTCATCAAAACTTTATCGACGTGAAGCAGCTAAGAGCCCTGGCAGAGCCATTGAAGAAAAGTGGCTATGGCCAGTACCTGCTGGATCTTGTTGAAGGTCGCTAGGCAATGAAGATTATTTCTACTACCCTGGAGGATGTGTTTATTCTCGAGCCACAGCTTCACGGTGACCATCGCGGTTATTTCATGGAGACCTGGCGCAAGTCTGAGCTGGAAAGCCTGGGCGTAAAAGATGAATTTGTACAGGACAACCAAAGTAAGTCCTTGCAAAAAACCCTGCGTGGCCTGCACTATCAGCTCAACTATCCGCAAGGCAAACTGGTGCGAGCGCTGTCCGGTGAAATTTTCGATGTGGCTGTAGACCTGCGTAAAAGTTCAAAAAGTTTTGGTCGCTGGGTCGGTGCGGTGCTGTCAGAGGAAAATCACAGGCAGTTGTGGGTACCAAAGGGTTTTGCTCACGGGTTTTATGTTTTGAGTGAGAGTGCCGAGATTGCCTACAAGTGCACCGAGTACTATCAAGCCAGCGATGATCACAGCCTGTTATGGAATGACCAGGACCTGGCGATCGAGTGGCCGCTGCTGGACGCTCAACCCCTGCTTTCAGAAAAAGACAAATCCGCCAGTCCACTGAGCAAGGCAGCTGTTTACCAGTGAGTAAGAAGAGTCTGGTATTGACTGGCGCCAGCGGACAACTGGGCAAGACTATTCAGCAGCTTTGGGCAAGCGCTGCCATCGCCAATTCCTTCGATCTGCATGCCTTCGACCGTGAGCAGTTGGATATCACGGACTACAACGCAATCGAGAATAGCCTGTCTGCGATGACAGTCAGTGTAATTATTAATGCTGCCGCCTACACGGCAGTGGACGCAGCGGAAGAAAATGCTGCCAGTAAAGCCCTGGCCTTCGGCGTTAACGCGCAAGGTCCCGAAAATCTAGCGCTCTGGGCTCGCTCTAACAATACCAGACTACTACACATCTCCACCGACTTTGTATTCGATGGCACCGGCTCCAGCCCTTACAAAACAGATGATGCAACCAGACCATTAGGAATCTACGGTGCCAGCAAGCTGGCGGGTGAGCAGGTAGTTACGGGCGTGCTTCCCCGTAGCTCAATTGTCGTGCGGACGTCCTGGCTCTACTCGCAGTACCGCAATAACTTCGTGAAAACCATGCTGCGGCTGATGTCCCAGCGTCAGTCCCTTAACGTTGTAGGCGATCAGATTGGCGCCGCTACGTCGACTCGATCTCTCACGCAATTACTCTTTAACATTGTAGCCCGTGAGCAAGCTCATGGCCTTTATCACTGGAGTGATAAAGGCGCGCTTAGTTGGTATGACTTTGCTGTGGCCATACAGCAGGAAGGGCTCGCCGCCGGCCTGCTTGAAAACAGCATCCCCATAACGGCTATTGCTAGCGATCAATATCCCACTGCCGCAGCAAGACCGGCCTACAGCGTGCTGGACTGCAGCAGAGCCGAGCAAGATTTCGCTTGCGCCGTGGCGCCGTGGCGGGAACAATTGGGACTGGTAATTCAGGCCCTCAAAAAAGAGATGGTTAACTAACCAGCCTGAACTGAAACCCCGAGTTAGATGCACAATGCAATCAGCAGTGAGAAGCAAACAACAATGAGAACCCTTTTAGTTACAGGCGCGGCCGGTTTTATCGGCGCTAATTTTGTCCACTATTGGCGCAAGACGTATCCGCAAGATGCAATCGTAGTGCTCGACGCCCTTACCTACGCCGGCAACAAGGCCAACCTCGCCGCGATTTGGGATAAGCAAAATTTTGATTTCATTGCCGGCTCTATCTGCGATGAAGCGCTGGTAGAAGAGCTGTTTCGAAAATTCAGCATAAATACTCTTGTGCATTTCGCGGCAGAAAGTCACGTCGACAGATCCATTACCGGCCCTGATGCCTTTATTGATACCAACATAGTCGGCACCCACACCCTGCTGAAAGTTGCGAAAAGAATTTGGATCGACCAGCAGCCAGATTCTGAGTATCGCTTTCACCACGTTTCTACCGATGAAGTGTATGGAAACCTGAGCGCCGATGATCCGGCTTTCCTGGAAACCACAGCCTACGCGCCTAACTCACCTTATGCGGCGAGTAAGGCCGCTTCCGATCATCTGGTGCGGGCTTATCATCATACCTATGGCCTCAATGTCAGCACCAGCAACTGTTCCAACAACTATGGGCCATTTCATTTTCCGGAAAAATTAATTCCTCTGTGCTTGTTGAATATTCTGCACGGGAAGCCGCTGCCTATTTACGGTGATGGCAAGCAAATTCGTGACTGGTTGTATGTCGATGATCACAGTCGCGGCATCGATCTGGTGATTAACCAGGGCTGCTGTGGAGAAACGTATAATATCGGTGGCAACAACGAATGGAGCAATATTGATACCATTGAACTGCTGTGTGAAATAGTTGCCAGCAAATTTTCACAATGCACGGATTTGAAAACGCGTTTTCCAGCGTCACCCTGCGCTGCTGCGAAGACTGCGAAATCGCTAATAACGTATGTAGACGACCGGCCCGGACACGATACTCGCTATGCGGTGAATGCCGATAAGATAATGTCCGAGTTGACGTATAAACCGCTGGAAGATTTCGAATCTGGTCTCGACAAGACCGTACAGTGGTATTTGGATAACGAAAGCTGGTGGCAGGCAATACTCGACGGTTCCTATAAGAGCTAGGGCACGCGCAATAAACGTACTTCACGGACTAGTTTAGCGACCTTGCCGGTCTTGGTAGATGAACCGAGAGCTTCCAGCGTTGGATGCAGGCCCTGAGATTGCAAGTTGACGCAGTAGGAGATGGTTGAAATTAGTATCCCGAACCAACAATTGAACGCCTTGGGCAGTGCGCGCAGCAAATATTTTTGGCTGCCTGTACTTTACCTGCTGTTGTCAGTTGGCTCGGTGCAGGCGTTCGAATTTGACGGCAAGAAATGGCTAGGCGCTGAAACTGAATTCTTTGTGAGCCTGGAAGGCATTTCAGGCACAGGAATTCTTTGGCACACAGCATTTATACAAGCCCTCAACGATTGGAATGAGGCCACAGATTTTCATTTTATTCTGCGCGAGGAAGCACGTGATCCCTGTTTGCTTGATTCGGAAAACGGCGTAGATTTCACCGACGATGTCTGCGGCTCAGAATTTAGCCAGGGTACTCTGGCGGTTACTCTTACTTACACCAGAGCACAAATTTTGGGTCCTCCCAGATTGATCGAGACAGATATAGTAATTAATAAAAATACCCCCCTGGATATATTTGATGGGCGTTTGGTGCAGTTTGGTAGAAGCTTCGACGGGGTTGATTTCAGACGGGTTGCATTACATGAGCTCGGGCACGCACTGGGTCTCGGCCATGAGAACTCGGCATTGGCCATAATGGCACCAAACGTCAGCAATTTGGACCGTCTGACGGACGATGATATTGCCAGTGTAAATACGCTTTACGGAGGCTTGGATGCCTGTGAGTTTCAAGCGTTGAGCTACGGCCGAGTCTCGGGCTCATTGACTGCGGGTGATTGCCTGGTCGATGAGCTAACTGTTGGTGGCAGTGACGACAGTTTCATCGACGTCTATAGCTTTGAGCTTGAGCACACTACCACCCTGCAGTTTGATGCGCTCTCTACTGATCTTGATTCTGTTCTTATCCTGGCTGATGCCAAATTACAGTTTCTCCGCTTCGACGATAAGCAAAGTGGTAGTTGTAGCTCCACGCTGAGCCAGACTCTGAATCCTGGCAGTTACTTGCTGCTGGCCAATACCTTCGTCGAGCCAGTGCAGGAAGCCTGCGGCAACACCGGAGCCTATGAGTTGACCGTTGCGTTTAGCAGCGCCGAGGTCCAGAGTCTGGGTTTTAATACCAGCCTTAAGGGTGGCAGCTCGAATGCCCGTTTTAGTGCCGGTATTACTGCCGACAAAGGTAGCAGTTTCGGCAATAGGTTCAGTGCCAGTGACGCCCTTGATTTGGACCTGAGCATCGATATCGATCCACTGCACGTAGGGCAGCCGGGCTTTCTGCTAATTGCAGCTATCGTCGACGGGGAACTCTTACTGTTGAATCAGCAAGGGCAGTTTGTTGCTCATAGCCAAAATTCGACCCAATTTACCCGGGCTGCCAGCAATACCCTCAGCGCCACAGAAGAACTGACAATACTAAGTGATTTTGTGCCGGCCGAGGTAGGTATAGACAGCATTGATGCGGAGTTCTTCTTTGCTTATGGTCTGGACAGCGATCCGGGCGAAGTGTACTACCACCAGACTCCCCTGAATTTGATAATAGTTCCATAAAGGTCCAGCGGTTATTCCAGCGGACTACATTTAACGGTATAATGCGCCAGCTTTTTTTCCGGCCAGCTCGTCGGCCCGGGAGGAAGCACACAAAAGGAGTAGTTTCAGGCGGCTTAAAAGCCCGGAACAAGGGGCTGGATCACTTGGTGTGAGTCTGCTCGCAGCAAGAGGAATTTATGGTGTTTACAGCGAGTTTGAAAGGTTTTACCCCGATCGCAGCAGTGGCTCTCATTGCCATGTGGTCGGTCGGCACGGCGTCAGCCCAGCAATCCGTTGCCGAGAACATCCGGCCAGCCGGGCAGGTGTGTCTGGCAGGTCAGGCCTGTGAAGGTTCCAGCACCGGCTCAGCCACTAGCAATGCCGCGGCCCCCGCCGTGACAGCAGCGCCGCGGATGCGCCGAAACTGGACGATAAGGAGGCCTGGACGCGGTAATGGCAAACGTAGTGAATGGATTAAATGCCATGCCTCCGAAAGGAATGTGTTTTACCTGCAGTGATGATGATTTACGGGCATTGGTTGACTACATGGGCAGCCAATAGGCTCAGGTCAAGTTTTCCAGCAAATCACATGCTGCGTGCGTGAGTTTACTGTTTTTAGACCCTTGCTTTTAGATACCGGCTTTTAGACCTTTGGTTTAGGGCACGGTCGTTAAGCCAGGGTTCAAAAACCTTGTTTTAAGATGATAACTAGTTTGAAATTGAAAATATTACCGAAAGGAGCTTAAAGTGTTAAGTCTGAAGAAGTTAGTTTTATCCCCAGTATTACAGGTAGTTTTAATTGCGGCCACAGCCGTGTTCGCTACGGCCAATTTTGCCGATGGCAGTGCCGCCGCCGGATTCCAGGCGCAACCAGTGCAGTTGGCACAGTTGACCGCTGGCTTCGATGCCGAGCAGAAATACATGATGTCCTGTTTCGCCTGCCACAGCAGCGGCGCGGCTGGCGCGCCCAAGGTCGGTGCCGGTAATGTCGGCGAATGGACTCCAAGAATGGAGAAAGGCATGGATGCAGTAGTAACTAATGCTATCAATGGCCTCAACACCATGCCACCGAAGGGACTGTGCTTTGACTGCACCGATGATGACCTTCGAGCCATCGTTGAATACATGGTCGCTAGCAGCACTGAGTAAATTTCAGCGAGCTGTAAAGGAAATGAGCTGCTTGCTGCTTGCAGCTCATTTTTTTGCCCTGAATTTGGCGAAAGCGCCGTGGCTGGTCTATTTATATTAATAGGCCCGTAATGAAGTGAGCCGGTAATGAAGCGGATCTGCAATAGAGTGAGCCTGCAATGAAGTGAGCCTGCAATGAAGTGAGCCTGCATTGAAGTGAGCCTGCAATGGAGTGGGTTCGCAACGCAGTGGGTCCGCAATAAAATAGATCCGCCAGGAATTTTCACCCCATGTCATTCGCCAGCGTAACCTCGAGAGCATTGCTTGGTGTCGACGCTGTCGAGGTGACGGTCGAGACCCATCTGTCCAACGGCTTGCCTGGATTTGCCATCGTCGGCCTGCCCGAGAAGGCGGTGAAGGAGAGCAAGGAACGGGTAAGAAGCGCCATCATCAATTCCGGCCTGGATTTTCCTGCCCGCCGCATCACCGTCAACCTGGCGCCGGCCGACATGCCCAAGAATGGTGGCCGCTACGACTTCGCTATTGCGCTGAGTATCCTCGCTGCCTCCGGCCAATTGCAATCGAAGTGTATGCGCGACAGTGAGATTCTCGGTGAGCTGGCACTGGATGGCAGCCTGCGCCGGGTCCATGGCGCCATCCCGGCGCTGATGGCGGCACAAGCCCTGCAGCACAAGATCTATCTGCCCAGCGCCAATGTCGATGACCTGCTGCTGGTGGGCTACGAGCGCGGCCATTGTGTCGGCAGCCTGCACGACTATGTCGATCATCTGGTCAACACCACCGAGCTCAACACCGTTGCTAATTTACCCGCTGGGATCGGGCAAGACCATGCTGGCGAATTCCCTGATCAGCTTGCTGCCGCAGTTGAGCAACGCTGAGGCGCTGGAAGTCGCCGCCATTAACTCAGTGGCAATGCAGGCGCCCCTGGCAATGGCCTGGCGCCAGCGACCCATAAGAACACCCCATCATTCCGCCACCAGCGTGGCCCTGGTTGGCGGCGGCAACAAGGCCCGACCGGGAGAGATTAGTCTCGCCCACAGGGGAGTACTGTTTCTCGACGAGCTGACAGAATTTAAAGCGGGGGTACTGGATGCCTTGAGAGAGCCACTGGAATCCGGTGAGATTACCGTGAGCCGAGCCAACTATCGCGTCTGCTTTCCAGCTAAATTTCAGCTGGTAGCTGCCATGAATCCCTGTCCCTGTGGTTACGCCGGCGATGTCAGGCATGAATGTCGCTGTGCCCCCGCCAAAGTCGAGCGCTATCTGGGGAAAATGTCCGGGCCCTTGTTAGACCGGCTCGACCTGTTCATCGAAGTCCCGGGTCTGTCCCATTCGGAGCTGCTGCTGCGGGAGACCAAAACTGTGGATATGGATGCGGTAAAAGCCCGCGTTCTGCAGTGCCGGAACTTGCAGTTACAACGCGCCGGCAAATTGAACTCCGAGCTGGGCGCGCAGGAGCTGATGGACTACTGCCAGCTTGGGCCCCGGCTTGGAAAAGTGTTGGCAACAGCCATGGAGAAGCTCGGCATGTCGGCACGGGCCACGCATCGGGTGATAAAAATGGCGAGAACTATCGCCGATATAGAGGAAAATCAGCACATCCAGCGGCAGGACCTGATGGAAGCAATTAGCTACCGGAAGTGCAAACTGATCAGTTCATTGCTGAGATGAGCGCTTCTGTCGTAACAAGGACGGAGGGAATAAAAGATGATCCCTCCGCCCCCATGTAGCTATTAATCCTTAGATGAGCGTTTCTCAAACTCGTCGAGTCTCTGCTCCAGCCGCAATTAAGTAAACTGACCCTCCCCCATGCGGCCTTAAAAATGGCTGTTTACTGTGCTGATATTCAAATAGTATCGGGCATGTTTGCGTTCGCCGGTACGTGTTAAAGCGCCCATCTCTACGAGATTTGCTAAATCTCTCGTGGCCGTGGATGCCGTTGTATTAGTAATTGTTTTATAGTTTTTGGCACTTAATCCTCCGTCAAAACCATCGATACCGGAGCGGAATATGCGCGCAAGGACTTTAGCTTGCCGGTCATTAAATTGTGCTTCATAGCGCTGATAGAACTTGCCCTTCTCAATGATGAAATCTACCATTAGCTGCGTTCGGCCTTGGGCTGAGAGAACAATGTCGGCAAAGTAATTGAGCCAATTATCAATATTAAGGTCCGTACTACCGCCTTTGAGCGCATTATAATATTGTCTTTTTCCCCGCTCGATAATCTGGGCAATGGCGATAAGTGTTGGCCGTCCGAGACTTTGCGAGAGGGCTTTTTCTGAGATGGCGCGCCCTATTCTGCCGTTTCCATCTTCGAAAGGATGAACGCTTTCAAAATATATATGCGCGATACCGGCGCGCGTAAGCGCAGGCAATTCATCAGGAGCGCCCGGTGTTGTGCTGTTAAACCACGCAATGAAGCTATTCATTTCCTCCGCAACGTCCACAGATGGCGGGGCTTCATAATGCACCCTGGGGGTTGAATGGTTAGCGGAAATTATCTGCATAGGATCTTCATGTGTGCGGTACACGCCTATATTAGTGAGATCGCGTCGGCCATTGGTCAACATGAGATGCCAGTTTGATAGCATATCGTGGCTAAGCTTTTGATCGAAAGTACGATAGGACTCGATCATCATCTCGCAGATGCCATGCTCCGCCGGTGAGACTTTTCTGTGATTTTCTAGTTTAAGTCCTAATTGTTTTTGTATGGAGGACTTGAGGCTGTCGCGATTAAGCATCTCCCCTTCTATCTCAGAGGTTTTCAGAGCTTCTTCACTCAAGAGGTCAATAGTCAATACCTGCTGATCTTCAGCATTTATGTGTTTCAGGCTGCCAACCATCGTCCCCGCTTCATGCGTGAATTGTTTCTCCGCACCCAGAAGCGCTTCCGAGTTGTAAATGAAGTTGGGCCAATCTTCTTGTTGCCAATTCCACGTCATGGGCTATAAAACCTTTCTATATAGCCCAAATAAACCAAATATATGGGCTATAAATAAATTCGTATAGCCCATAATACCATATAAAAATGGGCTATATAAATGTAACCGGTCTCTCATCCCAACAGCATGAATGTTCAAATCTATACGCAAAAAATAAAAATTGACCAATAAAGTGAGGGAAATAGGGAGAAAAATAGGGGTAGGTGATTTAGCAGTTGTAGTAAAAACTGAATTCGTCAAGCCCAGGCACACGCATCAACTATCGGCAGTGCAAACTGATCAGTTCATTGCTCAGATGAGCAGGATAATAGGGACGGAGGGAATAAACAGGGCAATTGGACCAGGGAAAAAAGCGGATCCCTCTGTCCCTAATTAACTACTAAGCCTTAGATGGGCGCTTCTCAAATTCGTCGAGTCTCTGCTCCAGCCCGGCAATAGTCGCACTCAACTCATCGATGCGCTGCTGCGCGCGCTGCAGTGTTTTCGACTGGGCCTCGAACTCGGATCGGGTCAATAGATCCATGTCAGCCAGGGTTTTGGCCAGCTGCTGTTCTATCTTGGTGCGCAGCTCCCCGGATAATTCCCTGGCGGCGGGAAGCGCCGAGGAAAGTCGGCTGGCGAGCTCATTGAGAAAATTTTTATCACGCATTTTGGCTTCTATTCTGCGGCTTCACGGCTGAAGAGCCATTGTAGCATCAAATCCTGCTGCCCAACCGTAACTTCATGCACCAATAGAGTGCGCGCCATCACACGGTGCACCGCTTGTGCTCATAAGTGCAGCATTTATCCTGATATATCAGGGCTTTCGAGACCGAAATTCTAGTAACTATTTGTATTTATTAGATAAATCATAACTGGCACGTCCTGTGCAACATGCTCCAACAGTTGCTTGAATTCAATTCGGCAAAATGTGTACACAACGAAGGAGCAAACCAATGAAGTTAGTTACGGCGATAATTAAGCCATTCAAACTGGACGATGTCCGCGAGGCTCTCTCTGAAATAGGGGTGCAGGGCATTACCGTCACCGAGGTAAAAGGATTTGGCAGGCAAAAAGGTCACACCGAACTGTATCGCGGTGCGGAATACGTCGTCGATTTTCTACCCAAGGTAAAACTGGAAGTCGCGGTCGGCTCCAGCTTACTCGACCAGACACTGGAGGCCCTCACCAAGGCTGCGAACACCGGCAAGATTGGCGACGGCAAAATTTTTGTCACCGACCTGGCCCAGGTAATTCGTATTCGCACCGGCGAGACCGGGGAAGAGGCGATTTAAATCACTATAGCCTGGCTCCGATAAGAAATTGACTAGAGAGAAACTGATTTTTTGCAGATTGTTGAGGAAACAAAATTATGAAGAAGTTAATGAGAAAAAAATGGGGACTAGGTTTGGCAGCGACCCTGCTGATGTTACTCCCTGGAGTAGCCTCCGCCCAGGACCTGGATACTGGTGATACCGCCTGGATGATTATGGCAACCGTGCTGGTATTGATGATGACAATACCCGGCCTTTCCCTGTTTTACGCGGGCATGGTACGCAGTAAAAATGTCCTGTCGGTAATGATGCAGTGTTTCGCCATCACCGGCCTGATGACAATTATCTGGGTGGTATATGGCTACAGCGTCGCCTTCGATACTACCGGGATGGAAGAGGGCGTCTTTAACCTCAGCTCTATCTTCGGTGGTCTGAGCAACGCGTTTATGTCTGCCATTACCGTCGACTCCATGTCTGGCACTATACCCGAGTCGGTGTTCGCCACCTTCCAGATGACCTTCGCCATTATCACCCCGGCCCTGATTGTCGGAGCCTTCGCCGAGCGCATGAAATTTTCCACGATGATGGTGTTCATGGGTCTGTGGGTAACTATTTGCTATCTGCCTATGGTGCACATGGTGTGGGCAGGCCCAGGCGGCTTACTTTGGGACTGGGGTGTAATCGACTTCGCCGGTGGTACCGTAGTGCATATCAACGCCGGTATCGCCGGACTGGTAGCCTGCATCATGCTTGGCAAGCGCAAAGGCTATCCAAGCACCGCCATGCCGCCGCATAACCTGACGTATACGATGATTGGCGCCGCTCTGCTGTGGGTCGGCTGGTTTGGCTTCAACGCCGGCTCCGCCGTCTCCGCGGGTGGCAGCGCCGGCATGGCCATGCTGGTGACCCAGGTCGCCACCGCCACCGCCGCCATTGCCTGGATGACTATCGAATGGATAGTACATGGCAAGCCCAGCGTACTGGGTATCGCCTCGGGCGCCGTCGCCGGCCTCGTCGCCATCACCCCGGCCTCCGGTTCCGTCGGCCCTCAGGGCGCACTCTATATCGGCGTCGCCGCAGGCATTGGTTGCTTCTACGCCGCCACCAAATTAAAACGAGTAATGGGCTACGACGACTCCCTCGACGTCTTTGGTGTTCACGCCATCGGCGGCATCATTGGCGCCGTCCTCACCGGCGTCTTCACTGCCGAAATGTTCGGCGGCACCGGTCTGGCCGATGGCATCGCGCCTCAGCTTTGGATACAAATCAAGAGCGTAATCTTCACCGTGGCCTACACCGGTATATTAAGTGCAGCCATCCTCAAGGTCCTCGATATGACCATGGGCCTGCGTGTCGGCGAAGAAGAAGAACAGAAAGGACTCGACCTCACCTCTCACGACGAACGCGGGTACGTACTGTAACTTTGCCGCTCAAGCCACGAGCAACAAACTAACTCTCACCCCCCCTACAGAGAGTTAGCGCAAAACGAAAACGCCTTCGATACCGAAGGCGTTTTTTTTGTCCTGCCATCTAGAGAAATAGGGACGGAGGGAATAAAATCACGAAAGAATTCCCTCCGTCCCTATTTTGTTTCAGTAGATATGAGAAACGGAGACTGAGGTATCCTCATAAAAATTTAGCATTGTTTGCGTGGCGGTTATGAGACTAATAGGTGTCACTTCGTTGGTAAATTCTGTTTCGGAGTTAGGGTGCCGTCTGCGCGCGAAGCCGAGTCGCCTAGCCCCTTTGCGCACGGCCATATCTCCTTTGCTTTAGCCAGCGCCGCGGAACTCAACCATTTTTTGCAAGCAAAAAATTGGGATTCAATAAATTCCTCCAGGAGGATCGATGGTTCTCAAAGATAGATACTCCTCTTAGCCTACTGAGTCGCCGGCTAGTGGGTTCTCGCTCACATCTGTCTAAAGCAAAGGAGATAAGCATGGCCTAATTGTGCGGAAAGAGACTAGGCGACTCGACTTTGCTCAATCAAGTGAAAACTCGCCAGTTATTGTATTTCGAGTAGCTCAAATTAATTCATAAAGGAATAAAGGTAGAGGGAATAATATCGACGAAAGAATACCCTCCGTCCCGATACACGCATAAACTAGCTACAGTTATACTGGAATTACAATGGGAATATCTCAAACCAAAGCGATTTATGAATTATTGCGTGGATATCTCAAGCTCTCTCACCTTAATTCCGGTTCTCTCCAAAACGTTAACTAGTTAACAGTTTCATCATCAATCCAATTTGATCCAATAATTATGAAACTACTCACAGGCCGTGCTTGCACAAACGAGTAAGCTCTGCCCTATGCAAACTTCAAATCCCAAAGTAGCAGCCAGCCACGTAGTCAAACTGGACTGCACCGATCTATTACCCGGCATGTTCATCTGTGAGTTGGACTGTGCCTGGGCCGATACACCTTTTTCCATTGACGGCTTTCATCTGAGAACCGTGGACGACATAGAGCTGGTGCGAAAATTTTGTAAAATTGTTCATATCGATATCAATCTCGGATCCAAACCGAAAAGACTGAAACGCAGTCAACTAACCATACTCAGTAGTGCGCGCCGAGCGGCGCCGGAATCTGCCGCCCTTAAAGTAGATCTGGATACCTACCCGACTACCCATTCCATAAAACAACAGTTAGGCAAAGCGCTGAAGTCCTACGAAAAAATAAAACTGGAATTCGATGCCTTCTCTGCAAGAGTCAGCCAGAAAGGCGACGAAGGACTGAACCTCAAACCACTCGAACAACCATTGTTAAAACTGATCGATGTCATCGTGGCGAACCCACAAACTCTCATCTGGATTTTGAATACAGAGTCAGCCATGTCGGTATCGAAACAGCACAGCAATTACTGCATAAGAGCTGCTATCTGGGCAAGCATTCTCGGTCGTCAGGTGGGCATGAGCAGGGTAGACATTAGGCTGCTTTTTCAGGGTACTCTGTTAGCCGATATCGGCTTGAACCTACTTCCTGAAAAACTGGTATACAAACGCGGCCCGTTTCGTAAAAAGGAATTCCTGGCCTACGCGAAACACGTCGAGTTCGGTTATGAACTTATATCCCAACATCCGCTCGTAGACGACAAGGTTGCCGGCATCGTACGCTGTCACCACGAACGCCATGATGGTCTGGGATTTCCCCGCGGTATAAACGGCAAGCAAATTCCGCGGCTGGCAAGAATCGCGAATCTGGCTTACTGCTACGAACGGCTACTACGGATCAACACCAGCCAAAGAGTGTCACCGGCGGCGGCCATGAGTCGACTCTACAAACAGCGGGAGTTAAAATTTTCACAGCAAATTGTATTGGAGTTCATTCACGTGATGGGAATGTATCCGGTGGGTACGGTAGTCGACCTTGCCAGCGGCGAACAGGCCCTGATACTGGAACAGAATCTGGAACAAAAACTGTACCCGAAGATTGCGATTACCACCAAC
>CAVOFA010000039.1:0-22951 GCA_963694865.1 Gammaproteobacteria bacterium
GCCCACTTATAAGTCTCCTCTTCAACGAAGAGGCAATTTTGGGATTTTTTAATAAACCGCAAGATTTTCTCCTGAACACGATTTTATAGCAGCGTTTAGTAGAGCTGATAAAGCTGTCCACAAGCGGCCGGGCGAGAGGCAAAGCTGAGTAGAATCATGATGAAAAATGGCAGATAGCGGAGTAAACAGGGCTATGCCATGCCGCTAAAACGTGGGGTCTGGAGCCGGACTGCAAATGCAACTATTTGTTTCTACAAATGAAGCGGGATCAGTTTTCGTTTATATTGTTAGGTCGTGGAGCTAACAAGTATTGGTCTCCTGGACTATTTTCATGCAGTAAGATTACCCTTGCTTGATTCCGATATGTTGAATGTAGTGCGTTCCCAGCGCTGGCTTGGGGTTCTCGGTTTTACTCTGTTGCTGCCCTGTTTCACGGTGTCGGCGCAATCCTCTATTCCGCAATTCACTCGCGTCGATACATCAGAGGCCAATATCCGTCTCGATGGCTTCGTCGATGAGGCAGTCTGGCAAGACTTGCCGGTAATCGACGGCATGAAGGTGATCAATCCGGATAACCCTGGCTGACACCCCCTACGATACGCATATCCGAATGTTCTACACCGAGCAGGGTATTTGTCGGCGTCATCAACTACCAACCGCAGGACACGCTGGTTGCGCGCATGACTTCTCGCGACACGCAACTGAACCGAGATGGTTTTGTCGTTAGCATCGATCCGCCGGGCGAAGGACTGTATGGATTCATGCTGCGAATCAATCTCGGCGATTCCATGACGGATGCTTCCTTGTTACCGGAGCGGCGCTTTAATATGCAGTTGGACGGCTCCTGGAATGGTCGCACCCAGGCCCTGGGCGATGGTTGGAGCGTCGAATATTTCATCCCCTGGTCGATGATGCCATTACCCCAGGCTGGCGCTGTGCGTCAGATTGGTTTCTACTTCGAACGTCAGGTCGGACATCTTGGTGGCGAGGCCTGGTCAAACCCGGCGCTGCCAAGAACAGTTAACGAGTACATGTCGGCATTCGAGCAATATCAACTCAGAGATATCGAGCCGCGACGACAGCTGAGCTTCTATCCTTTTAGCTCCAGCGTCTTCGAGGGTGTAAAACATGAAGTCGATTCGAAAGTCGGCACCGATATTTACTGGCGGCCGACAAGCAACAGCTTGTTGTCGGCGACACTCAATCCCGATTTCGGCACCGTAGAATCCGACGATGTCGTAGTCAACCTCACCGCGTTTGAGACCTTCTTCCCGGGGAAACGAACTTTCTTTCTGGAAGGCCAGGATATTTTTAATACATCTCCCAGAACTTCTGGACCCATCACCATGCTTAACACCAGGCGTATTGGTGGTGCCCCGAATTTTGACTTGCCCGATGGAGTGGACTTTATTCCTACGGACTTGAGTGCCCCACCGATTTATTGGGCGCCGTAAAACTGACCGGTCAACTTGGAAACTGGCGCTATGGGACCTTGTTTGCGTCAGAAGACGATTCGGAGGTGCGGGGGCAGGCGTTCTATTGGTTGGATGGGCACGGATATTTCCCACCCCGATGTCGATGCAACGGTAAACGGCGTCGATATGCATTACTTTTCCGCAGACAACCGCCTCGTCGTCGATGCCCAATTACTGCACAGCGATGTGGATGGTACTACCGGTGCTGGCGGTTTCGCCGATTTTAGCTTTCGACCACAGCGGGGCATCAATCACTCCCTGAGAGCGACCTATCTCGATGATCAACTGGAATTGAATGACTCGGTTTTCTAACCCGCAACGATCAGATGAGCCTGGAATACAGTTGGTCCTGGAATCAATCGGATATTCCCGGTCTGCGCTCGCGCAGCACCAGCATTTTCACGGCGAATCAGTGGAACACGGATGGCCGACCGGTACGCCTGGGGGTATTCTGGAATCGCACTTATACCTATCTCAACAGCAATGAGTTTCGCTACAGTTTCAGTGTGTTTCCAGAGCAAGTCGATGATCGCCTGGGCCGTGGCACTGGAGACTTCCAGGTGCCGCTGCGTGGGGCCGCGAATTTCAGTTACAATACCGACGTTACCCAGGCTCTGTCCTACAGTGCAAGAATCAGTTTCGATCAGGATGACCTGGGGTCGTCACGATCCAGCGCTGCCGCCGGCATAACCTGGAGACCCAACGATCGATTCTCCTTTGCTCTGAACCTTCGTTACGAAGATCGGGAAGCCCTGCTGGTACACCGCGGCGAAGGCAATTACATCAGTTACGAATCACATCAATGGTCGCCACGTTTGGAGACAAACTATTTTATAACCGCGAAACAGCAATTCCGTATTAGCCTGCAGTGGATAGCATTGAAGGCCTTCGAAGATCGGTACTGGAAAGTGGATCCAGGTAAATTGGGTGCCTTACAGCCAGTGCTTGACCCCGCTGCTGCCAACGCCAATTTCGCTATCAATCGTCTGACTTTTCAGGCTCGTTACCGCTGGGAAATTCCCCCCTTATCGGATTTGTTCCTCGTCTACACACGGGGTAATAGTCTTCCCAGCAACCAGTTTGATGAGTTTTCCGGCTTAGTTCGGCGCGCCTGGAACACGCCTATCGTCGACTCGGTGGCGGTGAAGTTACGCTACAGGTTCGGCTCTTAGCAGGTTGTTGAAAAGCTCTCAGCCTGCACGATACAGCGTTAAAACTTGGCTCAAAATGCTCATTTACCGCGTGTAAAATTCGCTTTTTCGCCAAGTTTTGCCTTGTCTCGCACTCGCTGAGATCTTTTCAACAACCTACTAGGCACACTACCCGGTTAAGACAGTTTGCCGGGCCGACAAACTTTCTCATTCACCTGTTTCCCGTGTAGACTTGGTGACGCATTTAGTTTCTGTATTCAATCTCCATAGCTGAAGTCTTACTGCCTTCTCCGCCTTGGTGCAAGCACACGGACCACTACATGAAAACACGTCGCGCTATTCAAACACTGGGTGTAATTGCCATGGCCAGCTTACTATCTTCCCAAGCACTCGCTCAAAAAATTGTCGTCGCTCACCGCGGTGCCAGTGGCTATCTACCGGAACATACCTTAGCTGCAAAGGCGATGGCATACGCCATGGATGCCGACTATATCGAGCAGGATGTGGTAATGACCGCCGACGATCAGCTCATCGTGCTGCACGATATCACCCTGGACAGAACCACCGATGTGGCCGATCAGTTTCCCGATCGCATCAGAGATGATGGCCGCTTTTACGCTATAGATTTTACTCTGGCGGAAATTAAACAGCTTAATGTCAGCGAAGGTTTCAATGTTGATAACGGAGCAAAGCGCCAGAGTTTTCCCCAGCGCTTCCCCTTGGGCGCCTCATCTTTTCGGGTGCCCACCCTGCGTGAAGAAATTGAATTGATTCAGGGCATGAATCAATCAACCGGAAAAGACATTGGCATTTATCCCGAGGTGAAGTCGCCGGAGTTTCATCGCGCTGCCGGCAAGGACGTTAGCACTGCCCTCATCGAAATGCTAAAGGCTTATGGTTACACCAGCAAACAGCACAAGGTCTTCGTGCAAACCTTCAGCTTCGACGAACTGAAAATAATTCACGATGAAATCCTCCCGGCCGTGGGTGTCGAATTGAAATTGGTACAACTGGTTGGTGGCGGGGCGTCTTATGACTGGATGTTCGACGCGGAAGGCATGCAAACCGTAGCGCGCTACGCTGATGGTTTAGGTCCGGAAAAAGGACTCATCATCGATCGCAATTCTACCAGGGGTAATATTATGATCAGCGACCTGGTCCAGCTTGCTCACGCCAATGGCATGCAGGTACATCCTTACACCTTTCGCCTGGACCCGGGTCAGGTGCCAGCCTATGCAGACAGTTTTGAAGAATTGCTGGAGCTGTATTACTTTGATGCCAATATCGATGGTGCCTTTACTGACTTCCCGGATCGGGTGGTGAATTTCCTTAAGAGCAAATAATCAACCCTCAATTTTATCTGCATGTCTGGCTACACGGAAAATGCCATTATTAATGATGACTATCTGGGTGAAGAGATACTGTTTTTGCGCAAACCTTTCAGCATTTCCGAGTTGTCGGAAAACTGAAAGTAATAACTGAAAAATGACGACTGCAGGTGAGCTGAAAGTGAACAGCCGTTCTTTAATTATTTTGATTTGCCAGAATTTCCTGCCAGGCGCTGTCCGCTAGCTCCTTGTACTCTTCATAATCGCCGGCTAACCACTGCTCAGTAGCAATAACAACAAAGAAATCAGTTTATGCATTATTCAGAGGTGCCCTGGACCGAATAGTTCCTGAACCATTACAGGCGTAAGCTGCCTTGATCTGTGATCGATGCAAGAATCGGGGATAGTGAAGTCTCAATTAGCGGCGCCCCGGTAATCGATTTCACAGCCTGAGGAATTACTGATTGAATTCATGACGGGCTTTCCCGCGAGAATCGAAAACAACGCCAGTTGCAGATCGCGGTCGGCGGCACCACGATAAATTACACTGAAACTTTTGGGATCGTAAACTACAACTTCGTTGCTTGTTCTGACGCCGAGGAATTCAGACACGAGCAGGTTTTCATCGATTAGTACGGGCAGTTCCAGTTGGCGTATTTCCTGACGTAGTCGGCCACTATTCGCTGCGCTGCTGGAATTTAACAGCATGAATTCAAATCCCAGATCGACAAGGTTATTCTGTATTTTCGAGAAGGCGCGGGAGATTTCTTCGGGCATAGAGCAGTCGCTGCTGCTGGTGAGTAGTACAATGGCTCTGCGATGATTATACAAACTTACCTGGTGAACATTGCCGTGTTGATCCAGGAGAGAAAAATCTCCGGCCTGGTCGCCAGCTTCAGCCGCCCACGTCGGTGCTGGCAGTACTAGCAGCGCACACAGAAGGCGTAAAATTTTCACTAAGCAAAGGCTCCCTAAAATCTATATCGAATCCCGACGAATCCGGCCCGTGGCGCGGCAGCACCAAGAAACACCGGAATAGTCATGCCCTCAGTAATTGCAGCATCCAACTCGCCGGGCTCCTCCCCGAGCAGCCCGAAGGTTTCAAACTCGTTGTCAAACACATTGTGGACCTTGGCAAAAAATTCCAGCTTGTCGTTCACAGTATACTTCGTGCGCAAATTAACCACAGCATAGCCATCTACCTCATCCAGCTGGTTCGATTCGTCTCCACGGATGAATTGCTCATCATTGAGCACTATGTCGAAACCGATTACGAAACCATCAAGCATCTGATAGTCAGCTACTACTTTAAACTGGCTTTGGGGAATGCCGGGAATTCGATCGCCGCGGCGAACGCTGATGTCACCGTCTGCATTGGCAAAATCATGGTTGGGACTGAGGACTTCAAAATCTGTTTCGAAGGTTGCGTCGACAAAACTGTAGGCGAGCATCCATTGCAGGTTTCGCCATTGACCCCGCAAGTTACTTTCAACGCCAAGCCGTTGAGTTTTATCGACGTTGGCAAACAAGCCGGTCGAACGGCCTGTGGTCTGGAACAAGATGTCGTCATGATTGCTGGTGTGGAACAAACCCAGGGAATAACTCAGATCACCAAGGAAACCGCGAGCACCAAGCTCAAAACTCTTGGCGACCACATCATTCAGTGGTGGGTCGGCGAGGAACGCATTCGGCAGACGGCATTCAAAATTCACAGCATCGGGGTCTTCGCCGGCCGCAATCGCAAAGTCTATGGCCAGATCAAAAATGCCTTCATTACAAGACAGTTCTATGGGCGTTGGTGCTCTCGACGATTCGCTATAGGATGAATACACATTGTGATTGTTATTAAGCTGCCAGGTGACACCGATGGCCGGATTGACCCGGAAGTAGTTGTGACTGCCATTGAGTTCGGGTCGGTCGCCAGATTTGTCACGCAGGGTGACATCGGTATCGTTGGCGCGGGCAGAAAGAGTCAAGCTGAGGCTGTCGGTTAAATTTATTATGCTGGTCGCATAGACACTAAGCGTTTCGGTTTTTGTGCTTATCGAAGTAGCGCCTTCATTGATGAAAGTGCCAAGCCCGAGGCCGGTGGTTAGACGACTTACAGGATCGAGATTGGAAAGTTCTAACACCGAATTAAACTCTGATTCGCCCTTGAAATACGCGCCGCCAACAATTGTCTGGCTGGAGTAACCGAGGATACGAGACTGTAGTGTCCACTGAAAATCGGCACCGCTGCTTTCCTGACTGCGATCGCTAAGATTGTTGATAGCTTCATCAGAGAGCAGACCAGTACCGGACAGATCATCGGCACCAAAGCCCTGCAGCATGAATTCCTCATCCAGGCCGATAGTCTGCGCGGACGAGTTAAGAAAATTCTCCAGCTCAGCTGCACTGGCAAACTGGTTTTCACAAAGCGCATCGCTTTGCAGATCCAGCAGCTCCAGATCGTTGTCCTCGAGACCTTCAAGCAATGTTTGCCTGCCGTTGAAATTACAAATAGAGAAATCCGATCCATCGCCGTTAACGGAATCGGTCTTATTCCTGCGATAGAAAACATTTCCACCGAAGCTAACACGTGAGCTGACTGTTACCGTGTAGTCGAAGCTGAGCATCTGCATAGCGTTTTCGGTGATGTCGGGCCCGGTGAAAAGTGCTTTCCGATCCAGCGCCAGTAGTTCCACCGGCGACGCACCGTTACCGATGAGTTCGGAGCCGCCGTATTGATAATTCAGATTTAATGCGGTGGTGTCCGAGCGCCAGCCCAGACTGCCATAGAAATTAATTGCATCGGACGGAGATTCATCACGCCAACCGTCCTCTTCGAAATACTCCAGATTGCCATAGTAGGCCATAGTACCGTTGTTGCCACCGCTTTGGATGTTGGCGATGCTGCGCCCGAATGAGCCAGAGCTAAATTCAACACTGCTGCCCTCGAAGCTAAACCCATCTTTCATGTCGATGGCCAGAGAGCCACCAAGGCTGTTAAGCCCAAAAAGGGGGTTGGCACCACCGCTGAGAGTAATATTCTGAATAGCAGATTGGGGCAGCAGATCCCAGTTCACCGCATCCCCTAAGGGTTCATTGATACGAATGCCATTCTGGTAGACAGCGATTCCCTGGGCCAGACCCAGTAGCGGCGATGCGGTGAAGCCACGGTATTGAAGGTCCGGCTGCAGCGGGTTGCTCTGGGCATCATTCAAGGAAACGCTGCTGAAATTCTGTCGGAGAAAGTCGGCGATGCTCAAGGCATTGGCAGTTTCAATGTCTCTGGCGTCGGCGACTTGTACGGGAAAGGGGATTTTGTCCCGGTCCAGGCCGGCGCCGACAGGAACCACGCCAACCACGACAATCTCTTCCGGGTCCTGGGCCAGGATCGAACTTGGGAGTACCGCTGTAATCAGTACCGCTGTAATCAGGCAGCTCAGAGTACTGCGCATAAATCTCTCCGGATCATCGATCGACGGCATAGCCAGATTCAGCTATGGAAGTCGCGTGCTAGTATAGCAAAACTGGGGAGTCTGGGATTAACGATCAATCTCGCTTACTCGCGGTGAGTGCATAAGGCACCGGCCAAAGGCGCAGTGATAGCGGGAGTAGAGATGGCAACAGTACTGATTACAGGCAGCAACAGAGGCATTGGTCTGGAATTTGTTCGGCAGTTTGTCGCCCGCGGCGACAGAGTACTGGCGACTTGCCGTCATCCTGATTCGGCCCCGGCGCTGCAGCAGCTCCAGAACGAGAACCTGCAGCTGCTGCAGCTGGATGTGACAAGCTCTGAATCCCTGCAGGAATTTCCGCAGCAGCTTCAGGCTGAGGCGATCGATATCTTTATCAACAATGCCGGTGTCTATGGCCCTAAAGACACCCGCTTTGGTGGCGTCGATGGGGAGACATGGATGTCTGCCCTGCAGGTAAATTCCATAGCTCCGTTGTTGCTAACCCAGCTAATAATAGACAACTTGCGCAGTGGTGCCGATAAAAAGCTGCTGTACCTGAGCTCGAAGATGGGGTCCATTGATGACAATCTCGGCGGTGGCTCCTATATCTATCGAAGTTCCAAATCGGCGTTAAACTCGATTGTGAAGAGTCTGGCAATAGACCTGGCCGATGAGGGCTTTAAGGCGGCAGTATTGCACCCGGGCTGGGTGTTGACAGACATGGGCGGGCCCCATGCCCAGATTGATACCAAAACCAGTGTGTCCGGGATGATGGGGGTAATCGATGGCCTGGACATGGATCAATCCGGCGGTTTCTTTAACTACGACGGTCGTGCAATTGCCTGGTAGCAGCTGTATTCGCCGTGATCCTGCAAACATGCTAAGGTGAGCGCCTTTTTTCGCCAGCCCGACATTTCAGGACACTATCCCCAGGATGATTCCAACTCCGCAGCAGCGTGTGTTACTACTCAATCTGCGCTCAGTACTTTCCCGTATGCTTTTGGCTACCACGCTCTGCCTGTTTGCCAGCACTGCTGTTGGGCACGGAGGCGTGGCTTTTGAGGAAGATCTCTGTCTGATCAATATCGACTTCTTGCAGGCGCATTTTACGGTGTACCAACCGGAGACAAGAGCGAGTAGAGAGTATTGCGAAGATATTCCCGATGTCTCCCGTGCTGTCTTCGTGATGGAGTATTTGCATGGATTTCTGCAGGAGATGCCGGTGGATTTTCGAATCCTTAGAGACATCAACGAAGTCGGACGATATGCGAGTTGGGAGGATGTCGAGGCTATAGCCGATCTGGAAGCAGCGACTGTTTATTATGAACCTTATAGAATAGAGACCGGTGGCTTCTATACGGCCAGTCACAGCTTCGCTAAGAAAGGCACGTATATTGGTGTGGTCACCGCACAGCATCCTAGCGAAGACAAAACCTACAGAGCGGTGTTTTATTTTCAGGTGGGCGGGGCGGATTGGGGCACCATGCCATTGTTCGGCCTTATGCTAGTACTCTTGCAAACCGGCTATTGGTTAAGCAATGGCGGTCTCGCCAGGCTCAAACGTCGATTTGCAGTGCAGTAATCGCTTTCCTGACCGGCCAGGGCCTGCCGGGTTTTTGAACAAAATTTCAATAAAATGATTGCGCCTGCACACGGTTAGCGCATGGCTATCCTCAATCCGGCTAATAGGTTAAGTGTGCGAATAGCACCTTTCTACAACTTTTCCACGCTACAAGTTTTAGTCCCAAACAATTTCGCCGATAAAATCCAGAGGTGCTCATTTTAAGTGTAGACTAGGTAGCTCCTGATTCCTTCGATTCTAGTGACAGCGTATGAACGCCAAGATTCTGAGACTAAACAAAGCTGGAGTTCCTCTGAGTTGGCTGAGCCGCGAGGAAACAGCGACGCTATTGGTTAAAGATCAGGTAATCTGGTCGCTGGGCGACACTGTGATGGAAATACGTGGTGGTTACAATAATCGTGGCGTGCAGTCTGTGCTTAAATTGCCCAGCATCGTCGCCTGCGTTGGCAGAGTGCACACCGAAAATTTTCATCCGCCACTGGAGAACAAATTCCTGTTTCGCCGGGACAAGAATATTTGCCTGTACTGCGGCGGCCACTTCGCGGAAGATGATCTTTCCCGTGACCACGTGCACCCGTTATCGAGAGGTGGCAGAGACATCTGGACCAATGTCGTCACCTCCTGCCGCCGTTGCAATAATCGCAAGGCTGACAGGCTACCCGAAGAATCCAGTATGGAGCTGTTGGCGATCCCTTTCGTACCCAACCAGTATGAATTTCTCTATCTGTCCAACCGCAATGTGTTGGCTGATCAGATGGAGTTCCTCAGCGCTCGTTTCTCCCGTCACATACAGCTTTCCTGACCGCTTTGCCGCCAGCTTCCCGTAAACATTTCGTCAACTTTCCGCCATCTGTCTGTCAACTCCCTTCATAAAAGCATGCAGACGCAGTGCTCTCGTGCTCAGGCTCGAGCACTGACTGCTGCGGCCAGAGTCGTAAAAGAATTTGCTTTCACCTGCTATTAGCTTTAGTTTGCCTGCTATAAACATTCGCACAGCAGTCCCGAGGTGATAGTAATGAGAAAAACCAATCGAGTAATGCTCATCCTCAAATTGAAATTTCTGCTGCTGTTTGCTGGCCTGTTGACAGCCTGCCAGGTCGTGGACGCTCAACGTGGTTTCGTGAATTTTGACAAAGTCACGCTCGATGATGAGATGCGCGGTGGCTATGGAGTCGAAGTGGCGGATGTGGATGGAGATGGCCTCAACGACATCATCGCGCTGGCAACCAACCCGGCTCAATTCGTCTGGTACAAAAATCCAACTTGGGACAAGTACACTATCAGCACCGTTGCACAGGGTAACATTGACGCCGCCCCACATGATATCGATGGTGATGGTGATGTTGATATGGTTCTCGCCAGTGCCTTTAATCTGGGTGCTTCCACCGAGGGTGGTCTGTTGCACTGGCTGGAGAATCCGGGTAACCCCACCAGCAATCAAGAGTGGGAGATGCACTATATCGATGCTGTGCCTACTACTCACCGTATCAAATGGGGAGATATAAATGGCGACGGCAAGTTGGAGTTGGTGAATCTGCCAATCATCGGCATAGGCGCGACGTCACCAAAGTATGACGTAGACTTGCAACTGAAGGCGTATTCGGTGCCCGACGATCTGACGGCGGAGAGTTGGACCGGGGTTGTATTGGATCAATCATTGCAGCTATCACATGGTTTGAAGATCATGGATTGGGATGGGGATGGCAGGGATGACATTCTTGCCGCCAGTTTCTTCGGAGTGCACCTGTTCCAATTGGCAACGAAAAGTCAGGCCGTAGCCAGGACGCAAATAGCTGCTGGCAAACAGGACGCAGACCGACCCGCCATCGGCTCCAGTGAAATAGATGTTGGAAAACTGGCAGATGGTAGCCGCATCGTCGCCACTGTTGAGCCCTGGCACGGCAATGAAGTGGTGGTGTACACACAGGCGACAGATCCGAATCAACTGTGGGATCGAGTTGTAATCGAAACTGAATTTGTCAACGGGCATGGCTTGCTTATGGCCGATTTAAACAACGATGGTGCCGACGAAATAATTGTCGGTGGTCGATCCCAGCACTACCAGTTAGCTATTTATCAGCGCCGCGACGACGGCGCGGGTTGGCGTCGTATCGATCTGGATATTGGGGGCATTGGGGTGTCGGGTCTGGCCATCGAAGATATGAATGGTGATGGCTATATGGATATTGTCGGAATAGGTTCCGGTACGCGCAATGTGGTTTATTATCAGAATTCCGGGTTGTAGCTTTAAGGAAGCGCTGATTCATTAATCAGAGCTTCCTTAAATACGATATCGCATTAAGCAGTCATTTTTGTTGACCCTGCCTGCTGAGAAATTCCTATCAACCTCCTTACTTCAGCATAAGTTGATGCATGCATAGTCCAGCTCAGAATCATGTTGCAGGTTTTCTCCTGTCCCTGGTCGCCGCCGTGCTCTGGGGTGTGCTTCCAGTTGCAGTAAAGGAATTGCTGGCAGGGATGGATGCGACAACGATAGTCTGGTATCGATTCCTGGTCGCCAGCATCGTGTTGTTTGGCTGGCTCATGTACAGGCGAAAATTGCCTGCGCCCATGCAAGTCAGCCGCGGTATTCGCTGGTCCCTGTTAATTGCCGCAGTGTGCTTGTGCAGCAATTATTTTCTCTTCTCTTATAGTCTTAATTTCGTCAACGGCGAAACCAGCGAGGCGGTAATTCAGCTGACAACTCTGTTTCTTATTCTCGGTGGAGTAGTGGTCTATAAGGAAGCCTTTATCGGCATTCAAAAGCTCGGCACAGTGTTGATCGTCATAGGCCTGTTGTTATTCTTCAACGATCGCTTGCTCGAGCTAAGCAACTTCGATAACGAGGAAACCCTGGGCGTAATGATCGTTGTAATAGCCGCAATTACCTGGACGGCCTATGCCTTGTTACAAAAGAAGTTGCTGGCCAGCTTTGCTTCGGTACAGATTCTATTTCTGATCTACCTGTTTTCCGTCCTGGTATTGCTGCCTTTGATTACTCCAGGCAGTCTCTTGCAATTGAACCAGTTCCAACTAGGGCTATTGCTATTTTGCTGTGCCAACACCTTGATTGCCTATGGCTGTTTTGCCGAAGCGATGAATCTCTGGGACGCCTCCAAAGTGAGCGCAACCCTGGCGCTGGCGCCATTGTTCACCATTAGCTCATTGAAGCTGGTGGTGTTCTTCGTTCCAGACTATGAATTCTCGGATCGCCTGGGTGTTCTTGCCATCAGTGGCGCGCTGCTACTGGTCATTGGTTCGGTGTTGACAGCGCTGATGCCGGCGCTCAGGCAGCGGCGGCTGGACGCCGCGACCAGAGTCATCGGGACCGTAGAGTAAACACGGGACGCAAGACGTTGACTCTGGCGTTGAAATGTTAAAAACTCGGTGTCTCTCGTTAACCGTGTGATTTTAAGAATACAAAGAAAATTAATTGGGTATCGCTATGAAACACTCTAAATTGCTTCAGTCCTGCCTCTCCATTGTTGTTCTGGCCTCTGCCGGGTCCGTGTTTGCAGACCTGAGCCGTATCGAAGTCAGCAGCCGGGAAACCTTGTCAGATGTGGCAGTCGAATTCAGTTACGAAGCCATCAACGGCGTACTGTACTTCACCCTCGACCCCGATGATCCAGCCAATGCTGCCATTACTGATATTAGCCAGGCGCCGGTGAATGCTGCCGGTATGGTGGAATTGTCCGCCGACTTCAAGCTGTTGGTGCCATCGTCTGCAATAGCCAACGGTGGCTTACTTTATAACGTCAACAACCGAGGGGGCAGTTCCTTTCCACCAGAAAGGTCACTGACCCACCCGCTTAGCGAGAAGGGGTTTACTTACTTAGCGACAGGCTGGATTAATGAATTGTCGCCGCGGGACGGGCGTTTGCGGCTGCACGCACCGATTGTGGGGTCTGAGAGTCAGCCCATTACTGGCAACCTACGCTATGAAGTCAGCGTTGGCGAGCAGTCCAACGATGTGAATATTGCCGGTGGCGGCCACCTGGCCTATGAGCCAACGGCAGCGGGACTGCGAAATGCGAGCCTGAGCCGACGACTGTACCAGAGCGATCCAAGAGTGCCGGTGGAGAGGTCTCAATTTGAGCTGAACGTGCAGCGTGAGAAAGACAGCAATCAGCCGATTGTTAGTCTTAATCTGCAGGGAGGGTTTCAGCCCGGCTATCTGTATGAGCTCATCTACGAGGCGAAGAATCCGGTGCTGGCAGGAGCCGGGATGGCGGGCATTCGCGATATGGTGGCTCTGATCCGCCACGGCGGCGCTGCCAGTGGCGAGCTGGAGCAGCTGAATTTGCCCACAATTGACAACACCGTAGCCTGGGGCAATTCCCAAAGCGGTCGCCTGTTGCGTCAGTTTATGTACGACGGTTTTAATGCCGATCTTGAGGGCAGGATAGTTTTCGATGGCGTCATTCCGGTTATCGCCGGCAGTGGCTATGGCATGTTCAACAACCGCTTTGCCATGCCCACGCGCACCAACGGTCAGCATTCGAATCACCTGTACCCCAATGACCTGTTTCCCTTCACCTACGGTGACAGTACCGACCCCTTTACCGGGCGCACCGATGGTGTGTTAAGAAAGGCGCGGGCGTCGAACACGGTGCCCAAGTTGATGCATATTCAGACTTCCAACGAGTACTGGGTGCGAGCAGGCTCGCTTCCCCACACCAACCCCGAGGGCACGGCAGACGCGGTGCTACCGGCAGAAGTGCGGTTCTATACCATTGGCGGTTCGCAACACGGCTCCGGCAGTGGTGTGGCAACAGCGGCCACTACCACCCAGCTGCCCCGGAATCCGAACATGTGGTCGCCGTTTGCAGACTCGTTGTTGGTAGCTATGTATAACTGGGTTGCTTTCGACGCCGAGCCGCCGCCGTCGCGTTATCCAAAAATAGCCGATGGCACCCTGGTGCCGACTCACACCGACAGGGGCATAAACCGTGACGCCTGGAACCGCCTGTACGGCATCAACCATCCCGCGGCAAACTACGCGCCCAGTTATGTGGATTATGGCGAGCGGTGGTTGGAGCAGCGCATTGTCGACAAACACCCTCTGAGTTCTACCCAACACTACCGTGCCCTGGTGCCCGCCGTGAACACGGATAATAATGACTTTGCCAGCAGCACCGTGCTGCCGCCGCTCACCCAGGTGCCACTCGCCACATTTGTACCCTGGAATCTGCGTGCAGCATCTACCGGCGCCGAAAAATCACTGGCGCGTCTGGCCGGCGGCTATATCCCTTTTCCGGCCAACACGGCGGTAGCGGTACAGTCGCGTGACCCGCGCAACTCGATTGCTGGCCTGTATTCGTCGTTCGATGATTACCTGGACAAGTATGAAGCCGCTACAGACGGCTTGATCGAAGAGGGCTATCTGCTGCCTGGCTTTAAAGCTGTGTTAATGAATATTGCCCGCGGCAACTCAGGGGTATTCGAGTAAAACCGTAGTTTCTCCGGGTTTGCGCGAGGCTACGGGTCAGTTTGTGAAGCCTGCTGCTAATTAACAGGGCAGGCCGCGCCGATGTTGAACAACGGCATCGAAATAGATTTTGTCGACGCTGCCACCGACGCTAAAATTCTAAGTAGACTCATATCGCTCCCACCAACTTAAATCCTGGTTACAACTTCATACATCCAGGTATAGCCGTTGCTGACCGATTCGTTGCTGGCGGCGCCACCGGCACCGTATTTGCGAGCGAACTCAGTCAGCACAGGAATGACTTCGGTGCCGGTCATGATTCTTTGAAGCCGCTGCTCATAGAGCTTGCCGTCAATTCTAAGAATTATCCGATCGTCGTTCTCCAGATAGTGCGGCCATTGCTTCCAGATCGCGCCGTAGCCCGTGGTCATATAGCCGCTGACGAGAAACAGGCGCTGCTCATGCACGGCCAGCCACACGGTTCGAGACTGTGCAGGGACCATGGTTTGAAACTCCAGAGTCGAGCGATCGGTGAGGAAACTCCAATCGGCAGGGGCCGGAGTCAGCTCTCCGGTCTTGAATGGGCCACCGGCTACTATTGCCAACGGCCCATCGTGAAAGCGTGCGCTTACCAGGAACAGCACAATTGTCAGCGTCAGCACAGCGAGGACAATGCCTGCCCATTTCAATATTCTTTTCATAGTCACTCCGCGTTATTCAGAGGTGCCCTAGCAGGCTGTTGAAAAACTCTCAGCCGGCACGATACCGCGTTAAAACCTGGCTCAAAATGCTCATTTACGACGTGTAAACTCTGCTTTTTCGCCATATTTTGCCTTGTCTCGCACTCGCCTGAGAGCTTTTCAACAACCTGCTAGAGCTGGCAAGCAGAGACCTATATGCCAATTCTGCTAAGGCTGTTGATGGGCTCTCGAATAATTTTTTCGGCAACCGGGTGCGAGGCCGCGAATACCGCTTCCAGCGCGATAGCATCGTCCAGCACCGTGCTATCGCTGCTGTCAATCGCCGGATTCACCAGATCACCGACGCCCGACTCCAGTTCCCTGACTGTCGCTATCAGTTCCTCATCGACTCCCTCGAGCTGCTGTAGTTCTTCCAATAATTCTTCCAGCAGTTCCTTGATGCGTTGTTCACTCATTAGCTAATTCCTAAAGTCTTTGATGACTATGATTAAGTTTCATATTTCCGACCAACGCCCAGATTGCGGTGGCTAAGATTGAAGCACCTGCGCAGGCCGTTACCAGGTTTTCTCAGAGCTGCCCAAGCAATCCGGTAATCGCTCGTATGCGGTGGCTCTCACTATCGCTCACATAGACGATGCCAGCATACACCTCGACACCGTGGGGTCGATTTAGTTTGCAAGCCAGGGGATTGCCATCGGGCCCATCACCACGTTCGCCGCTACCCAATACGGTTTCGATAATTCCGCTGTTCAGGGCCATTCGACGAATTACATGATTCTCGGTGTCGACGATGTACAGACTATGGTCGTCCGCGGAATAGGCGATGCCCTTGGGGCCGTTGAAAGTGGCGTCCAGGGCCGCACCGCCATCGCCGCTATGGCCTTTTGCACCGGTACCAGCTATGCGCTGCAGACGGTTGCCTTCGATGTCGAGTCGGTAGACTGCATTGCCCTCCCTCAGCACCAGATAGGCATTGCCCCCGGGGTCTGTGCACAGCGACCGTGGTCCTAGCAACGGCGTGCCCGATAAAGGACCGCTATCAGGAGTAGCAATGCGTTCACCGGTGCCGGAGAGGGTGCTGATAAGGCCCGATTGCATGTCGATAATCCGCACGCGGCTATTGCCTATATCGCAGATCAATAGATTGCCGCGCGCATCGAAGGCGATACTGTGTGGTTGTCTGAGCTGGGCTGTGCTGGCGGGTCCACCATCTCCGGAATAACCGGCAACGCCGGTTCCGGCTATGGTTGACACTAATCCGCTATCGGCGTCGATGCGGCGGATTGTGTGAGAGTCTCTTGCCACCACGAATAAGTGGCCATTGGCATCGAAGCGAATTTCATGGGGCGCCGAGAACGACGCCTGTAAGGCGAGACCGGCGTCACCACTGTAGGCGCTTTCACCATTGCCCGCGATGGTAGTGAGCCGCCGGGAGTTCAGATCCAGGCGCCGAATGCGGCCGGAGTTAACTTCGCAGAAATAAAGGCCAGCGTCCGGCCCAATGACCACACCGTAGGGGTTATTAACGCGGCTCGCTGTGGCGAGTAGCCCGGCGGAACCTTCAGTCTCATAACCCGCTACCCCAGTGCCGGCGACAGTTCGAACCTGGACCTGCTGGGCTAGGCTCAGCCTGGCAACAGAGAAGGTCGCCGCTCCCAGCAGCGATTGTATAAACTGGCGTCTTGAGCTATAGAGCATGGCAATTCCCGTCGATTATCGTTGTGGTTTGAGATCAGGTGCTGTTAGCAGTCGTCAGGCTGACAAAATGGTATTGTTTTTTGTCCCTGTCCCCAATACTCTCATATTCCTGAGGTGTGAAACTAAAAATATGGGCCGTGATAAGCGTTTGACCACCTGCAGGGCCTCCCGCGGAAAAAATAAGAGGAACAAACCATGTGCGATGAAGATACTCAAAGAGATGTAGAAAATTTCCTGAAACAATCTGGCGGCATGTCGCGCCGAAAATTCAACAAGCTGACTGCTGGTGTCGGCCTGGCAGTATTGCTGCCGCCGGTTGCCAATGCCCAGTCGGTGACAGAAACCGATGTGGAAGTGTCAACCGCCGATGGCGTGGCGGATTGCTACTTCGTACACCCCGCCAGCGGCAATCACGCTGCGGTTATCATTTGGCCAGATATTCTTGGTCTGCGACCGGCGTTCCGGGCCATGGGCAAGCGCCTGGCGCAGTCAGGCTATTCGGTTCTGGTGGTGAACCCCTTCTATCGCGATGCCCGCGCGCCCGTAGTCGAAGAGGGCGACAGTTTTGGCACACCTGCAGTTCGCGATCATGTGCTGCCTATGGCTCGCAATTTGAATGAAGAGACTCATTTTACCGATGCCCTGGCCATGGTGAGCTGGCTGGACCAACAGGGGGCGGTAGATAGCAGTCGTCAGATTGGCACCACCGGCTACTGTATGGGTGGGCCCATGGTCATGCGTACCATGGCGGCAGTACCGCGCCGCATAGGTGCCGGAGCGACCTTCCACGGTGGTGGCCTGGCCACGGATGCGGACAATAGCCCGCATCTACTAATTCCCGAGATGAGAGCGTCGATGCTGCACTGTGTTGCCGCCAATGATGACGAAAGTGATCCAGACGCAAAGGTCACCTTGCGAGAAGGCTATGCCGCAGCAGGAATTTCGGCAGAGATTGAGGTGTATGGAGGCACCCTGCACGGCTGGTGCCCACCGGATTCGCAGGTATACCACGAGGCACAGGCAGAACGCGCCTGGGGCCGATTGTTGAATCTGTTTGATTTGGCGCTGGCATAAGCTACTTTTTTCAGAGGTGCCCCAGCTTGTTCAGAGGTGCCCTGGATAGGAAAAAAGCGTGAGAGTTGGTGATTCTCACGCTTTTTTTTGTACTTACATTCCATTTCTGTGATTCACACCACAAAAATTAGCCCGAATATCAGTATCCTGAACATCCTATACGCACTTATCAAAAAAGCAGCACTAATAATAGTAAGGCTCGGGGAATACTGAAATGAACGCTCTAAACCTAGCTGACGGCAACGTTACACACAGGCCAGAAATTATCCAACTCCTTAACATGGCAATAGAGCAGGAATACCGGTTTTCCTATATGTCAGTAGTAAAGAGTAACGTTGCCTCTCACCCAATCAAGTTGCTTGCGGTGAATGTCGAGGCAGGCACATTGGATGTGGACAGCGAGGAAGTAAACCTGGCGAAAAATCCTAAAGCTTTAATGATATTTCGCGCTCAGTGTGGTGGGATTTCTATAATTTTCAAATCACGAATCGCTGAGAAAACCGACGCAGAGCCTCCTTCCCGTAGCTCCTTACGATATAGATATACGATAGAACTTCCTTACACAATTCGCTGCATTCAATTGCGCAAGAGTGTGCGTGCCGATCTGAAGTCCCTATCTGAGGAAGTTCCGGTAGCGCTTTACTCGTCCACGGGTGAGCGGATTGATGGAAACGTAGTAGACATTTCGGCTTCAGGAGCAAAATTCAGGATAAACCAAAATCTGGCAAAAAAGTTTAATAATTTTAGAGAGCTTGAAACTTGTACAATCAAGTTGCCGAACAACACCGTTCTGCAAACTGGAGCCGAATTGATGGTCATGAATTTTGATGAGGAATCCGGCACCTCCACACTGGGCTGTCAGTTTGTCGAGTTGCAAAGTACAGATGAGAATATGCTGGAAGAGCTAGTCAGCAATGTACTGGAACAAACTCGACCTCTGGAATTGGCGCTTGCGAGCTAAGTAGTAAACGAGCCCGAGTTACCCAAGGCATCTCTTTCGAGATGCCTTTTCTATTTTACCAAACCCTGCTTAGGGATTTGTGTTTAGCTTGTTGGTCCAGAAGATATCGATGGCACCCAGGTTGTTATCCGAGCGGGTAGAAAACCAGGAAAAAGTGTCTTCGCCTGGGGGCAGTGCCGGACACATATCAGCCGCTGCCGTATTCACCTGGGGTCCGAGATTCCTCGCTTCTCCCCAGCTATTGGCGGCCAGTTGCATCGCCCCCCATATATCCATGCCACCGTAACCCCCGGGTCGATTGGAGGTGAAATACACCATGCCGTCGGCATCCTGGGTGAAGTGAAACTCTTCGGCAGCGGTATTGATGTTCGGTCCCTGGTTGATCGGCTCCATCCAATTGCCGTTAGCGTCCTGGTTGGAACAATAAATATCGGACCCCCCGTAGCCGCCTTCACGTCTTGATGCGAAACACAGGGTCTCGCCGTCGTTCAATATGGCAGGGCAGTGTTCATCGCCAGCTGCGGTGCTGATGGGGAAACCGATGAGCTCGGGCTCAGTCCAGCTTCCATTCACCTTGTGGGTGACAAAAAGGTCGTTGTTATTGCGTGGACTGGTGGTGGCGAGTCGGTCTGACTTGAAGTAAATCGTATTGCCATCGGCAGTAAACCAGGGCTCGCGGTCATCGCCCAGTCGCAATGGCCCGACATCGGTGGCGGGTGCCGCATTGATCGGAATGCCCATATTTACCGGCGTATCCCAGCTGCCAGTGGACGCATTAAAGTTGGCTATGTACAGATCCTTCGGATCTCCCGGTGCCACTGCCATATCCTCCCTGGCGCTGCAAAACACCATGGTGCCATCGGCGGCAAAGGACAACTCGCCTTCTGCCCACAGAGTATTGATGGGGGCACCAAAATTATGCACTGCCAGGTCGACCCAACTTGACTCCGCAGCGAGTGCTGGATTCAGAAATAGAGCCGCAACGAAGAATGCCGTGGCAGCCAGTGCATGGAATTCGAATGTAGTAGACCGATATTTCACTTTATTGCTCCTTCTCTATGGTTTCTGTCTACTTACCGTAAAACTCACGTGCTTTGGCGCCGGAATAACTAAATCGCCGATACCAGGTTAAAACTCCACCAGCGATCTGCGCGCTGTGCATCGGGTGGTGGTGCAGGATTACCCGGGCCGCCATGCACCTGCAGCTTAGCTGCCCTTGCCGCCCAGGCTCGGTCCAGTTCGTCGGGATCCATTACCCGGTTAAAGACGACGGGGTAGACGATACCGTTGAGTTTTATCCGCCCATTTTCATCGGTTCCAACCTTGCTGGCCCAGTACTTACTATCGCAGAAGGAACAGCTCAGATATAGCTTGCCCTCTGCCGTGGCCATGCAATTGAGATTAACGGAGTGGGGTCTGATCCCCGCCCAAACTTGTATCTGGCACAACGGCACGTCGTTGACAAAGGACCAGTCGGAAATGGCTTGTTCGGAGCGCTCGCCCAATAAGAATCCACCCGGTGTACGCTCGCAGGGACATACGGATGAGTAGATGTAGAACCCGACAGCGGCGACGACAGCGACCGCAGCAATCGCTGCGACGATAATATTGCGTCGTTTTGAGCCCGTTGTAAGCGCTTCTTCTGACATATGATTTCTCCAATTCTTATTTTTATCGAAGCGCTACCAGCTTGGTCAAAGTAACGCTTAGCGGGCTAATCAAGGTAGCCTAAACCTTTCCTGCCGAAAATCAAAACACTTTTCGACGCCGGGCCTGTCAGCGGCTTCCTGCCTGTTCGACTTCCAGTGCGAAGAGAGAGCGCAATATCTTCTTCCACTGCGCGTACTGATCGGACATGGTGCCATCGAGCCCGTGCACATTACGATTCAGTTCCAGAATTGCCGGCGCAATTTCATTGTTAAAACCGGTAGCCAGGTCGGCAAATTCCAGCTCATAAATCTTGGCCCAGCGGTAACGGTCGTAACGTTGGCTTAGGGTTAAAAACCTACCGGCGTTACCGTAAACATCGCCCTCATAGATGTTCCGTTCAGCGGCTTTATCTTCTAACAGCTGGTCGTGTGAATAGTGTCTCCAGGTGGCATAGACAGGCCGCATTTCATCAAACAAGGCCGCGTAATACTGGTCGACGGTATCGATAAAGGTATGATGGCGTAGTCGCATGTCGAACATTCTGCGCATCATTGGGTCATCATCCGCCAATAAAGTGGAAACACTTAGAAATCCTGCAGGGTTCTCAGACAGGGTATGCCCAAATGATTCTGGCGCCAGATCACTGGCATAGACCATTTGCGAGACCTGGCGTAGATCGACTAATTGCTTCTCGCCAAGAGAGTTCCGCATCGATAACAAATCGTTGTTAATTTGATCATAGAGATCCTGAAATGGATCGACGAACTTCGCCGGGTCGAAGCGATTGCTTGCTGTGTATCGAGATGACACAGGAAAGTCTGCAGAATAGCTAATGTCTGCGTAGGTTTTATTCAGCCACTGCAGTCCAGTGCTATCCACTGCTGTAATTTGAATTTCCAGGGCCAGGCCATCGGATACCACAATTGTACCGTTGATGATCAGGTCAACCGAGGGGTCGTTCTCCGGCAGCACCCGGACCGCACCCCAATGATTGGAATCGATAAGCGTATTCCGCAAGACGTAGGGAAGGTATTGGGTCTCGTTCTGCCTGATTTCGGTGAACGCGGCGGCATTGATTTCAGGCGGTCTTTGCAGGGCGAACTGATCTGGCAGGTTGTCAAAAATCACAATACCAATATCGAGCAACTGGTACTGAGCCAACTCGACTGGACTGCGAATGAGATTGACCTCGCCAACGGCAGGTGCAGGGATCCGCACTGGAGCTGGAGCTGGAGCTGGAGCCGGTGGCGCGAATGCACTGCAGGCGGAGATAAGCAGAGGCAGCAGCAGGCGCACGGTGATATTGCGAGCCCCGGAAATTGCTCTGGGCACGGCCGACAGCTTCATTACAGAGATGAGTTTTGACTGCATACTCGTCCCCTACTCAGCGTCTGCACACAGTCAAACTCTTGTGCAGGTGCATCGTAGCTATTGAATATAGTAATCAGGCTGAATGAGTTTGATCCCTTGCTAATGATGCTGGTAACCATTCGTAGCGAGCGGGAATTAGACGCGACGATGAAGCGTTGCATGACAATCAGGTCGTCGGGCAGGGTGATTTCAAATACCAGCTGCTGCCGGTCCCAGCCACACAACTCAACACCGAACCTGCCGGTATAAGGATTCATAGTGCCATCACCCAGGCCACACACCAGGTCGGCGTCGCCGTCGCGCTCGATCCTGACTTCTTCCCGGTCTTGCCTGATGGTGATGGTGGACTGGCGGCTGATGTATTCCGCCAATCTCGCCAGATCGACGATGTTGGCGCCACGTCCACGGCGTCGATTTAAATTCATATTGCCCAGACTAACCCTGGGGCCACTGTTGCCCCGACGGCCGGAAGCCGTGCTTCTGTCCCGATTAGACGAATTCTGTTGGAGCCTGAAGAGTCGGTTTAACTCTTCTTCCCAATTATCGCTGCGGCGAAAATCCTTCTCCCAGGACCCGGAGAAATCCAGTCGCAGTGGATTATTCAGATCGAGTACGGGCAATTCCTCCGCCGCTAACAGCGGTGCATGGTGCAGGATGGACAGGGCCAGCACGGATATCGCCACGAGTCGGCGTCGAATCGATTCGCCGTGTCGTATTTGCTTGCAGAGAGCCTTTAGTCTAGGAATGCTCATATTATCGATGCACGAATATCAGGTAAGAGCCAGCCATAGTATATTGATACGCCACAGAGAAGGATAACATGCGAGTGCAAGGCTGGTTACCTGTTGTATGCGCTTGCCAGAGCCATGCTCTTTGCACAGCACTTTGAGCTATTTTTTCAAGCTTGGAAATACGCAGATTATCCCGCCACCGGGAGTTGAGCCATTGGGCTTTCGGCAACAGGGCTCTTATGCTCCTATCGGCAAGGTGTTCACAAAGAAAGAGGATTCCAGCATGGCCAGATTGCAAGGCATTGGAATAACAACAGCCGCCTTGTTGATTGCATTAATGTTTTCGGTTCACGGCAGT
>CAVOFA010000040.1:0-22819 GCA_963694865.1 Gammaproteobacteria bacterium
GTTGTCATTCTCTACCTGACCTTCGGCTTCTCAGCCTGCGAGCTATCTGCTGCTTGAATCAGTTGGTCTACAGAAGCTTCGTGTTTCGTGCCCACCCAATTTTTCCGAAAGCGGGCAAGATCTTTTGTAAACCTGGTGTGAAAGCGACGGGCTGATGTAAATCTTTCCATGGAATCGAGATCCAGCACATGCAAAAGATCGCTCTCGTAAATGAAATTACTTAACTTCATATCGCCATGGCTAATCTTGTAATCATGCATTATTTTGAGTAGTTGCTCAAAGGCGGCGAACACTGTCTCTGCTTTGTTTGCTGATTCACTTTCAAAGTCGACGAAGAGATGATCGGCGCCAATCCGATCGCATAGAAAATAGGCCTTCCTTCGAATTAGCCAAAACGCTCGTTGCTCCAACACCATATAGGGGTGTGGTGTCGAAACACCCAGCATCTCCAATATCGAAGCATTACGCCAGGATTTATACGCCCGACCCAATCTAAACAACCTCCGTAAGCCGTGTACGAACTTTTTTATATTGTATCGCTTTACCACATAGATTCGATCATCTATTACCACTTCTGCCACTGTTGTTGTATTCCCGCCTTTTAAAACCTTACCATTCTCGATAAATTTATCAGGGTTCTGAACGAATGCGCAAAACTCCCGTGAGTGCAAACTACGATTGTAAATCAATAATTTTGTCGCCGTCCGCACACAGTGATTGACCGTAGTAGAGCGGTTCAATTTACGCTCATAACTGCCAAGACGACGAGCGCGCGCCTTCTTCACGCGTAATTCAAAAGAAGAAATCGCCGCATCAGATAGCTCCGTACTCTGTGCCTGATAGTGCTGAAATAAAGGCTCTATCCTATAATCCTTGCTAACCGGAAACTGTGCAAAGAACATTGCCAAATTTCCCATTTTGGTTTCCCCGTCGATATCAATCCCGGTCAATTTTATATCGCCACCATCGAGCACAAAAACCCGTTCATTAAAGAACATAAAATTGTCCAAATGAATATCTTGTTGCCAGACACCTGACTTGTGACAACTGGCTATAGTCGCTACTGCCATCTCAACCGCGGCGTGCTTATCAGCCTCAGTGTCAGCCCCATTTAACAATGACAGTAAACCAGTACCTTCGCGCAAATACTCCATAAGCAAGACCGCACCCTGATCGCCAATAAGTGTAGCTCGCCCAAGTATTTTTGGCGTTGGGATGTCAGATTGAATAAGCAAATTTATTCCTCTGACGTCAGCTTGAAAATTGCGCTGCCAATGTCCCGGTTGGAAAAAAAGCTTTACTATAACCGGCCTGCTCTGCCATTGAGTTAAAGCGACAATGCGCTTACCCGGCACTATTCTCAAGATTGATTCAATCTGCAGCTCAAATTGGTTTTGATCGTGCTTAATAGACAGTCGAAAGGGAGTAGGGATGTGACGTCCCATGGATGCTAAATTTGTACCGGTAAGTGTACTGTCCATGCGAGTTAATCAGCTGCTCTCAGTTTCTTATACATTAACTTCGCTCTCAACTCCACGGCGGTCCAAAATTGGCGTCTGAGTGTTAGCGATGTATGTAGATCCCCTGCATCGTAGTCTTTGATAAATCGAAATAAATCCCGGCGCCCCAGGCCAATATCCATTGCCGAGAAATACAGTCCTGCTACATCTTTTACTAACCAGCGAGATGCCAAATTGTCCTTAATCAAAGCGCGATGCAAATCAATCAGGGAGAGCTTTAGCGCCTCGTCCCGACTATCATCGGAGCTGTGTAACAGGAAGTGGCAGAGGTAAAAGTCACGGTGACAAATGCCGTTTATATGCAAGGTTCGGGCGATTCTCGCGACCTCTTTGATTAGTGCTCGCTTGACTTCATAGGCCGGCTTGTTCTCTTTCCAGTTAGCACAAACTTCTTCCAGGCTCGTGGTATTTTGCAAATCTCGGGTGACAAGGAATGACGTGCGTGTCGCTGGGTTACTGCCGTTGCTGCCATAAGCTGCAAGCTGCATAGTTGCAATACCGAGTGTCTGGATTTTGTTAATCGCCTGCCATTCATTTTCCGCACCCAGAATAGGCAAGCGCAATTGCGTCAGGTTCTTAAATATCTCAGGCCAACCAACCCCAAAATGAAGCTTGGCAAAGTAGCTCTCGCCAGCCATCGTAAACTGAAATGTCTTCCTGTTTTTGACTTCGCGGAAGACCTTCCCATCGATAGACTGTAATTCCTCAAATGGATTTGCGCCTTGCCAGTGTTGTTCAAATTCTTTATTTAAGTAGAGCATCGGTCCTATCTACTCGCAGGATCTTTGCGGGAATAACTCTTCGATAATATCCGCCGCCACCTCGGGAAGTGCATACAACTCATCTCTTTTTCCATACGCCAGGCCATTTTCCGACCACGGAGCCGAATCGATTCGCGCAAGCATGGCGAGCAGGCGAGTGTTCAGTTCCTCCTGGCTGAATGGGTCGCTACAAACCTCACCGGACTGAGCCTGTTCGATATGAAAGGAGTAACCACAGCTCGCCGTAGTCAGTACCGGCAGTCCCGCAATAGTCGCCTCCAGCAAAACATAGCCAGCACTCTCAACATAAGCCGGATGAAGTAAGAGATCTGCTCCGGCTAAAAAACGTGGAATGTCGTCCCGGCCCGGCAGTACGGTAAACTGATCACCAAGCTTAAGTTTGCGTGCCAGAGCACGAAACCGCTCCGGCTTATCCTGCCCAACCAACATGAAGTGAGTGTTACGACGAAGCTGCTCAGGCAATGAAGCCAGCGCTCTTAAAGATCGATCCACCCCTTTGACTCTGAATCCCGAGCCAACCTGCAACAACAATTTGGTATCTTCGGCAATAGCAAATTCTCTGCGAAATTCGCGTCTCGATTCAATATCTCGGGCCAAAACCATGCGGTCACGAGATATGCCCGGTGGCACATTATGTAATCGTTCGGCGCAATCGGGGTAGTATCTTATAAAAGCTGTGTGTTGCTGTGGAGACAAAATCAAGGCATGGGTTTTGCTATTTGTACCGAAAATTGCATTCTCATATTTCTTAAAATGCCGATAGCGTCCAGTGTATTTGTAATACGCACCCCGCTGCATGTCCACCTTCTCGGCGAAGCACGGGTCTGCGGCAAAATACAAATCGAGCAGGGGCATTTTATTGAATCCAAATACAGGATGCGGTGTTTGTGCAGAAAGCGCTTGTTTCACCCAATCGGTAAAGCGTCGATACAATGTTGTTTTTCTCATTGCTTTAACCGGCACGGTTATCAATTTTAATCCCTCTGGCAATTCTCCCTGCCACTTCATAGTATAGACATCGATCTCATGACCGCGGCTCAAACAAGCCTTTACTATGCGAAGAAAATCCCGCTGTTGACCTCCATAGGGAAAATACGAATAGATGAGAAAACTAATTTTCATGCTCTTGGAAACCTTGTTCACTCACCCAATAATTTTTCAAATTGCTGCCACACTATATCGGGCTTGTGAGACGAAAAGCAGGCCGGTGTCACGGCAAAGGAATTGCCATTAAACTCATCCGTTACTCCGGGGCCATTGTAGGCACAGGTCTTTTTCACACAGGGAGCACAGTTTAGATTGGAAGTAAGCCGCAGCTGATGTTGTCCGTGGGTGCCGGACAGCCCTGGATTGGTTGGACCATATAGCGACAGGGTTGGTTTAGCCAGAGCCGCGGCAAGATGACCAAGACCAGTATCTACGGCTATCACCCCTCTGGATAACATAATGTGTTTAGCCAGACCGGATAGCGATTGCCTGTCGAGAATGCAGATGCGATCAGATCCTGCCGCGATGTATTCCGCCCGGCGTCTCTCGTCCTCATTACCCCAGGGTAATAAAACTTCATATCCGGCTTCCATCGCTATGTAGGCAAGATGACGCCAATACTCTACCGGCCAATGCTTGGTGCTCCACGTGGTGCCGTGCAGAAAAACAATTTTCTTGGCGGGTGTCTCATCTACTTCTACCCCGATGCGATTAATATCGATGCCATAGTCTATTGTGTTTCGATCATAACGATAGTTCAAGGCCCTGGAGAAGAGCTGGCGAACTCTATCTACGGCATGCTCAGTCCATGGCACCGAATACACCTTGTTATAGAACAAGGTTGCCAGCGGCTCTCTGATTGTGCGATTGCTTAGCCCTATTGTCAGGCCTCGTGATATCCGGCTAATAAGCCCGCTCTTTATCAGGCCCTGAGCATCGATGACCAAATCATAATGAACGCCTTGCAATGCGCGTCTGAACGAGCGAAATTCATTATTCAGATAGGTCTTGAATATGTTCCTGCGCCAGCGTCTGATCGCAACAGGTATAACATTCTCAACCGCGGGATGCCAACCTGGTACTTCAACGAAATTTTCCTCTACGACCCAATCGAAAACCAGGTCTTTCCGCGCGCGGTGCGCGTCAGTTACAGCCGGCAGTGTATGTATGATGTCTCCAAGAGATGAGACTTTGACAATCAGTACTCGCATAATCCTTAACTCAGGGGGAGCCGGTGCAGCTCGGCAACCGCGTTTATAACCCGTAGCGGATCTAAATCCCGCAGGCAACGCAGATGATCATAGGGACATACCCGCTTGAAACATGGCCAACAATCCAGTTCTGACACCAGTATTTTTACCCGTTGGGCCAGGGGCGGTGTAAAGTCCGGCGATGTCGATCCGTATATTCCCACAACTGGCTTGTGTAGTGCAGCAGCAATATGCATTAACCCTGAATCATTAGAGACCACTACGCTGGCCGCTGACATGAGATCGATGACCTGGGCCAGGCTAGTTTTGCCGGCGAGATTGGACAAGTTGTGAGCTTGTAGGGCCGCCTCATCTATACCAGCTTCAATTTCATCGGCAATAGCTGCATCTTTGGCCGATCCAAATATCCAGACCTGCCAACCATCTGCCAATACTGCACTCGCGAGCTTCGCATAGTGGGCTGCCGGCCATTGCTTCGAGTCGCCGTACTCAGCCCCAGGACAAATAGCCAGTATAGTTTCGCTGGTTTCCAGCCCGAATGCCTGCAGTGCTGCCTCAGTGTTTTTTACCTCTATCGTCAGTGCTGGCCAGGGAATATCAGCCGGTGGTTCGGCGCTAGCAGGATAGGCTAATGCAGTAAAGCGCTGCACCATGCGCGGGAAATTGCCTTCATTCAATTTCCGGCAATCTGTAAGTAGCATATTTCGCCACTCTCCACGCCAGCCTATGCGCCTTGGGATTTTTGCATGGACGGGAACCAATGCCGATTTGAACGAATTTGGCAATATGATAGCACCGCTAAACTTATGTTCTCGCAGAGATTTTCCCAGGGCTCTGCGCTCGCTCAACTTCAGCTCACCGTGCTGTACGGGGAGGCCAATGCTCCTGTCAACCTCTACCATCCTATCCAAAAGGGGGCGAGTCCATTGCGGCGCCAGCACGGAGATTTCACAATCCACATAACGGGTTTTCAAGCTAATGAACAAGGACTGAGCCATCACCATGTCCCCTATCCAGGACGGCCCGACAATAAGGAAGTTTTCTCTAATAGTTTGTTTCACTTATTCCCTTGGCGTGAACAGCTGAATGAGACAGAAAGGGTCATCTGCACCTCGTCACTATTTATCTTGTGCTAATTGATCGATCCTGGCCGTTCTTTAATCTAATATATTTTCTGGCGTAACTCTCAAAATTTCATTAGTCGTTGTTAAACCGGCGGCCACTCTCTGCGCTCCACACAGCCTCAGGCTCAACATGCCATCCTTATAGGCCTGTCTTCGTAGTGCCGGTAAATCAGATTTATTGTCGGCGAATTTTTGCAGGGACTCCGTAAAAGGCATTACTTCATAAATACCTTCACGCCCCTTGAACCCGGTCTCACGACATTCGAGACAACCCTTTGCATCCGCTGCATTTTTTGGCATCTTGACCTTCCATGGACGAGTGACTGCCTCCCATGCTTCTTCTGAAATTATTGTCGGCTGTATCGCCATCTCGGCGGTAGCAAGATCTCTAATTTCTCCTATCATTATGATGTCCGGATCTTATCTTAGCAGTGCCTTCACACCATCTGCAAAATTTAGATCAATATTTTCCTGCACCTGCATCTGGTTAAAGCTGTCTTTCACCATCTCAATTGGATCTTCAATAGTGCAGACATTTACTTCTTCAGTGGCTAGAGATTTCAGCGTGGAATAGAGTGTCGTGGTTTTTCCGCTTCCCGTCGGACCTGTAATGATCACGATGCCATAGTTATTCTTGATGATTTTTTGCCAGCGCTCCAGGTCCTGATTTATCAATCCCAACTCTTCGAAGGGCTTCAGTAGCACATCGGGATCGAATATTCGCATTACTAATTTTTCACCAAACGCAGTTGGCAAAGTCGATAGCCGCAATTCTATTTCGTTACCATTCGGGCTCTTGGTTTTTATGCGCCCATCCTGCGGCTTGCGCTTCTCAGCAACATTCATTCGACCAAGGATTTTTAGGCGACTGGTAACTGCACTCAAGGCCTGCATCGGTAATGCATAAACCGTATAGAGTACACCATCAATTCTGAATCGAATATTGCCTTTCTCTCGACGCGGCTCAATATGAATATCGCTGGCACGCTGTTCAAAAGCGTACTGCAGTATCCAGTCAACCACCTTAACAATGTGCTGGTCATTGGCTTCTGGATCCTTGATTCCACCCACCTCCAGCATTTGTTCAAGATTACCAATGCCCTTCCTTTGTAAAGTCTCACTGCTTGCCTGGCTAATTGAACTGGATAAGCTATAGAATTCGGTGATTAGCCGTTTCAGTTCTATTGGGTTCGAAACAACGCGTACTATTTTTTTCTGCAACATATGTTCCAAATCAGATTCCCAGGAATCAATATATGGCTCAGCGCTGGCAATAGTTACGGTATCTAGTGTGGCCTCAACGGCAAGAATGTGATGTCGCTTGGTAAAAGCATAAGACATCACTTTCGTAATTGCGGCTACGTCTATTTTTAATGGGTCTATTCGATAATAATCCTGTCCGCATTGTTCACTCAGGGCCAGGGTCAGTGTTTCAATTTCGAGCTTACGCCCATCCATCAATCGGTCATCCAATCCCAGATCAGCTAGATAATGCAGTACGTGATTGGATCGATCTTCAGCCGAGCGACGACTGCTCATTGCACGCTTATAATCTTCCTCGTTTATCCTATGGGTATCGAGCAATCCGTCGAGAAAATTGCCGAGATCCAGCAAGGCGTTTTTCATCTGAGATTTTTTTTCTGCCGTTCAACTGCGGTCATAGGATCAAGCCAGATTTTGGTTTACAGGTTCAAGAGCTTACTTCCACCAAGCGCATGGAGCTCACAGCTATTTTTCGTAATGGTAGCAGAATCGCCAAGTTTAACCCTGCTCTAGCTAAAAACATACTCCAGCGGCCAATTTGCCGCGATTGTGGGGCATAGCGCGGCATTCTTAGGCTGTTGGGGACTTACGTTGGAAAGACTGTCCTTTATAAACTTCGTACAAAGGCGGGCGGAGGCTATTCGATCAATTTAACCCATTCGCCAGATTCGGGAGCGCCTGTGGGGTAATACCCATTTAACAACCTCAAGGTTTCTTCCGGATAATTGGCGATTTTGCTGTTTCTGGCTACGATAGCAAATTCGAAAAACTCGCTGGCTTGAACGTATTTAATCTTCAACTCGCTGCCAGAGAATGCCTCCCCATTTTGTATTGCCCTGAAGGTGCGAATAGAAGCCAATAATTGACCATCAATCTCATCGGAGGTGTTGGCATCTTCAATCTCACCTCGAAATGTATAAGCCCTGGGCCCGAGATAAATCACCGCTATACGCTCCAGCTTTCCAGTCTCGGTTGAAACGGCAACTCCCGTATGCCCAATCAGACGATACTGTGACAGCGCCTCGGATTTTTGCAAGTTGGAGATACCCATCTTGTCTCTAAGAAAGACACGTGGTTCTATATTTTCCTGCAGCCTTTGCGCTGAAATTCTAATTGATCCGGTGTTTTCCGCAGACGCTGCCACTGTAGTTGTTGTTGCAGCGATTTCCCAATCTTCGGGAAAAACCATGGTATAGCCAAGCAGAGTTTGATAATACCGATTACGATCATCGGTAGCCTGGGAGGCCTGACTCGTACCCACGATCAAGCCCTCGAATTTTTCCCTGAAAATTGCTCCATCAACTTCCTCTATTGCGCCATCAGATAAATTTCCCACCGCTGCGATTGCTTCCTGCAGTCGTGTATCATTTCGAGGATGCGTTGCGAATAAACCGTGATACCCGCCCCCATTACTCAAAATCTTACGATTAAAATCTTCCTGGTTTTTTAGCGTGGTAATAACCCGAATCATCGCTTCCGGGTCGTAGCCGGCCTCGACCAGGTACTCCGCACCTAGGCCATCTGCTTCCAGTTCATGCTCCCTTCCAAAGCCACTCAAGCCTGATTGCGCCCAAATTGAGGCAACCTCGCTAATCTGGGAACCTAAGTAACCACTCCCGGTGACCACGGCCGTAACAAACCCGCCTACCGTCGCCGTGGTTTTAGCCAGTGCACCTTTCGCTTGCTGTTGTACTGCATGTCTGGCAGTAATATGCCCGATCTCATGACCCAGGACTGCAGCCAGCTCCGCTTCCGAATTCAGGAATGTCAGTAAGCCCCGATTTACGTAAACGTAGCCCCCGGGAAGTGCGAAGGCATTTATCTCAGGGCTGTCAATTATGGTGAACTGATACTCAAGGTCCGGTCTGTGACTCACCTTGGCGACTCGATTGCCTACTTCTTTCACATATGCCAATAATTTTTCATCTTCAAAAACCGCCATACTGGCGAGAACTTTTTCGTGCTCCTCAAGACCAATTGCTTTTCCCTTGCGTTCTGACATCAACACCAGATTGATCCCACCCGTTGCAGGGTTTACTGCGCAGGAAACCAGGGAAGCAAACAGCATAAACAATAGGACTGCTGTCGCCATCTTTGACATCCTCTTTCCCATACCCCCTGGATTGGAAACAAGGAAATCGAAAAGCGATGCCGAAGCATTATTCGAAACTCGGAGATTTACATTGAGCATAGTGTCACCTGTCTTTAATTCCGCTCGCTCCCGTTTGCAGGAATGAGCTGCTTACCTCTAGCCGCCCCTAACAAAACTCTTGAGTTGATCTGCCAGCCGAATACAGGCGTTGGCCTCGACTTGGGCAATAAGAGGAATAGGGATAATGAGAGCCGGCAAATAGGACTGCCCCGTTGCATCTGTACTTATGGTGCCAACCGAAGTCATAGAATCGACATCCCAGATTCTGGCGTCGAAGTTGGAGTCTTCTTCCCAGGAGCCAAAACCGAAACAGCCCGCTCCTCCAGGTCCTACCGTGCATGTAATTGTACCAGAGCGATCCGAGGTTACGGTTAGACCATCCAGCCATACGATGTAGCGTACTCCGAAATCCAGCATTTTCTCGGCCAGCACATTCTCCGCCATCAAGCGCTCAAGATCACTGGCTCTTAGAGGCGCCGTACGCGGTTCGAACCATGGAAACATGGCGTCAATAAATTCTTGCTCGGGTACGATTTGCAGCGCGTTTTCACCGCGGGCCATACGTTCACCTACACAGGAGACAAACTCAGCGCGAGTTACGTAGTCACTGGCCTGGCGTCGACCGAGAACTACCACGGTCTCGGAGTCAGATATTCCAGTTTCTCCCTGGCGGAATTCGTCAATTGTGGTACTGGTACAGGATGCCAACAGAGCCAAGGCAGCGAATAACAACTGCCGTCTTGCTGTTATTTTTGCTAGTAAGAAAAAATTCATAATTAACCTCAGCTTACAGTTGCTCTATCGGTTATTTAGCCAATCTTGCAGTTCCGGAACCTGATCGAAGCTCAAGGCAAAGCTGGATACCAGGTCTCGTAAAGCGACTACAGCAGCATCATTGATTGCCGCTTCTACTGAACGGAAAGTCTCAGTTTGAGTCTTGCCATAAGAAGTAAGCACCCAGTCTGCGATGTAGTCTCCCTCTGAAGTCAGCAAACGCATATTGTACTTAATCCATACTTCAAACACGTCAAGCTTGGTTTTAGATGGCAGGGCCAGTTGAAACTCCTCTATTGACGGTGCAAAAATTGCGTCGACACCCAGCGCCGGCACTTCTTCCATGGATTCGACAAACACCACTCGACTAAACATGGCCGGTAGTACCGCATTAAAGAGCTGAACATGAGATTTGCCGCTTTCGATATTGAATTCTTCCAGACCCGTCTCTGAGTATTCAAGGTAGGAGAAGTCTTTCAGGGCATCGTCGTAATAGACGGCGATAGCTATAGGCATTTTATCGATGTTCGGGGTAGGAAAACGGCCGTCTATGACGACGTTGCTTACGCCACAGCTGCTCAGCCCAAAGAGACCAAACAGCAGCATTGCTTTGAAGTTCAATTCTGTTTTTTTCATAGCGTACCCTGTGCTGCGTAATATAGCCCTGGTCAACACACAAAAGACCCTGACTAGTGCAAATCTATTTTCTCATTGGCCTCGCTGACACGCGGGTCCCCTAAGCTGACCCCTAGCGATAATCATTCAGACCTACAAATGTACCACCATTTCGCTGTGTCATCTCGCGCATTAGTGTCGAATAACGATAAACACTCTGTTGAAACCGTCTGGGGCCGGCGAATATCGTCGGAAAGCCAATACCATGGATCCTCACCAGTCGATTGCCGTTTTCATCTTCTACATTTATCCGGTCGATCGTGCGTAAAACCTGCTGGATCGACCCACCCGGCTGAAAGTCATCCCCAAGCACATAAATACTGATCTTTTTGTCCTCTGAGTAAAAGGTATTAATTGCCCGTGTCACCCCTTCTACAGGGCTACTGTTGCTGTAGGGATTCCACGACCGCAGCGTTGAGATGATCTGGCTACGCCGACCCGCAGTGTCGGGAATCCATTGGCCACGGTAGGAATCGAACATGTAATCGCCCATGTCATTCATGACCTGAATGCCCTTCACTTCAGGGTAAACATTCAGGGTGTCGTCGATTACCCCGAGCATTTTGTTCCAACTGGGGTTGTTGTACATACTGCCAGAGGTGTCGATGACGAAGATGATGTATTCACTGTCCACCGGCACGCCGCCTATTGCGTTGTTATCCGGTGCCCGACTGTCGGCCAGCAGGCGCTCCATTTCCGCGGTCAGACTCTGGCGCGCAAGGGCAAGCCGGCCTATCTCATTGGTAGTATCGTCTGACAATTGTCTTGAGGTCTGGTACTGAGCCTGAACATCGTTTAAATCACGCCGCAGCCGGGCAATTCGGTCTTTCATTGCCGACAGCTGTTCTTGCTTGGCATTCAAATCCCGATTGAGGATAGTCGTCTCGCCCCGGATCGCGAAGAGCTGTTGCTGTAGTTCATTAATGGAGCCCGCAGGTGCTACTTCACTAATCTCGATGACCACCGGTGCTGATGACTTGGTGATAATCAACAGCAGAATCATGGCGCCAAAGCCGCAGGCAGCGACATCTAAAAATGAGACGCTAAAAGATTCGGTGGCGCGGGTCTTGCGACTCATGGCCAGTCCTTCGATGGCGTAATGAATGATCCCTGGGTGTATTGCGCCAGTTGCCAAAATGCCGCCGCGGCACTGGGATCGCCTTCTAATGGCATTAGCACGATATTTACTGGCACCCCCTCGGGAAGCTCCTGCACGGCATCTTCATACAACTCCATGCGTTTATTGGGGGTTATTAAGCCCGCAGTAGCGCTGCGATTACTGAGGGTTGGCAAACCGTCGGTAAGTAGAAAAATATTATCCGGCGGCGGTGACATATTCGCCACCGCTCGGAATACCTGCTCCATATTAGTGCCATTGTCTGGCACTATCTGCTCAACCGCCATTATCGCCTCGTTCAATTGGTCCCGATCCGCCACTTCCAGCCAAATATCTTCTGTTCCGCTGACCACTGGATTGGTCTCGCTGCTAAAATTCCAAATTTGATAGCGACTGGTGATCGGTAACTGGGTACTAATCCAATCTACGGTTTTGACAACACGTTGCCATTTTGGGGCCTGCCGTTTCCGCTCATCACTCATATTGCGAGTGCGAATGATGTTAATGAGAGTGCTGTCGAGCATGCTGGAGGAACTGTCCACCAGAATCAGTATGCGTTGGCCACCCAGAAACAGTCCGGATAAATACTGCCGATTGCCATCACCGAGAAACTGCCGGGCGCTATTGCCTTCCTGCTGGAACGCACTGGCTTGCAGGCGCATCAATTCTTCTTCCAGCGCCTTAATGTCAGAGCGCAACTGCTCCGGGCTTTCAATAGTGGCGAGGTTATCGCTTTCCAGCGCTGCCAACTCCTGCAGGAAAGTCTGGATCTGATCCTGGATCTGTCTGGCCAGGCCTTCGGCTGTGACCATTTCAAAGCTCGTCTCAGAAAATATATTTCGTAGCTGCACCAGCCCCAACTCGCCATCGTCAACTTCTTCCTCCAGCAGCTCAACTTCTGCCATAATGTCAGGATTTGATTCAATGGCATTTACCGTACTGGCGTGATCAATGATAAGAAACAGGAGGATCGTTGCTCCGAAGCCACAAAACATCACGTCCAGAAACGCTAGGCTCATGGGGTTAGCATCTTTTCTTTGACTTCTAAGTCTCGCCATATTCTTTGTCCCTTCTAAGACACCTCCAGCTATCAGTTCAGATCACACAAGTTGTATTAATCGAATCTCTTCTGACCTTTCCGCGAACGCAATACGGTCTCCCAAGCGTAGTCTTTGCCTGCCACTAACCCGGCTTTGATTTAACAAAAATTCCAGGCTACCACCATCGAACCAGACTGCACCCTCGCTGGCGGTGATACTGCCCAAACCATCGGGCAGCTCCGACAGAGACAGGACAATACTATTGGCGGCCACCGTTGCCCCGTTCAAATGCAGTTTATTCTGAATATCTATACTCCCGTGCCCGGCAATGCTTACAGCTCGGTCTCCATACAACGCGTGGGTGGGCATCACATAGTCAGCAAGGGGCTCGCCTGCCAGTGGCGCACGGGCTTCAGCGGTGGAAATTTCAGGCGCTGGCACTGCCGGTACTTGAACTTGCGGTGATTGGACTTCCAGCGTTTGAGCTGTCGATAAATCTGCTGCCGCACCGTTACTGTTCACGGCTGTTCTTGCTGCGACGGGAAGAGCACTAACCAGATGTATGCCTCCCTCACCGCTTAATATATGCTCTTTGTAATCGAGACAGGCGCTATTTATGGTCTGCGGATTTAAAATATGCAAATTGCCAATATCACCAAGCGTGCTAATAAATCCAGGTAACGCGGCCATCGCTGAACTGATAAGCAAATCAGTCTCATCGCTGCCGGTCAGTGCAGCAATCTGCTTGTGAATTTTTTCATAGTAGCCGCCCAGATGATTGATCAGGCTCTCCCGCGGCATCTTAGCTGTGTGCACGGCACTGCCGGTCTTTAGCTCCAGCAACAGACTATTCTTGTTACCGTCATCCTGTTTCAGCCAGTTCGGCAATTCGTTATACAACTGTTGTTCCGATTCCGCATCGTGCTGGGGATTGAACCGGCACTGCTGGATGAATAATCCTGTTGCCAGCTGCATCATTAAATCCATGAAGTTCTGATTGCCAACTCCCGGCACCTGAATCACCGATTCAGATTTCAGTTGATCGCCTGCAATGACCAGCTTCGTCAGTAGCACCTGGTGTAATTGGATGTCTGCGTAAATAACCGAGCTTGTCCGCGCCTTCGCAATGGCAGCGACCAGTGCGGAATCAACCACACCCACCGGCGTAAACGGACTCTGTTTCGAAAGACCCAGTAATATCGCCAGCTGCTGGCGGGTAAAATTTCCAGGCACCGCGAAGATCACGTCGGCGTCGATCTCGCCAATTTTGGCCAGGTGCATCAACTGCGCATACGCGATATCCGCGAAATGTCTAATGCTATTGCCATGGGACAGGGGCTCCATGCTGAGTTCATGCCAATACTTATTGTAACTGTTAGTAGGATGCAGACGGGCTTGTTGCTCTGCCGCTTCGCCCAACTCCAATGAATTGTCTGTGGCCAGGGCAAAGCCCGGACTCTGAACCATTATTCCAGATTCGTCGCCAACCGTAATGGCGCTATCATTCAGTTCGATGACCTTCAAACTCATACGTGGCTATCCCTGTCTGGTACTTGTAAATGCTGAATCATATTTACATCACAATATTTTTGGCAGTCCAACACTAAATTGTCCTGTAGCAACACCAGCTGATTCAATATGAACATCAGTAGAATACTGACTACCAGGGCTACAAATGTAGAGTTAAATGCTACTCCCAGACTCACCGTCACCCCAACAATATCTCCGCTCACCGCCTGATAGGCCTGACCCAGCGCCTCGCCAATACCGCGTACCGTACCCAGGAAGCCGATTGAAGGAATCGCCCAGGCGATGTAACGTACGATAGTCATTTGCGTCTCCATGCGATCGGCTTCGATCTCGCAGGTGTCTTTTACCGTCGCCGCCACATCCTGAATATTGCGAGTAGTTTGAAAGCGGTGCAGTCCTGCAAGTAATGCTCTGGGTAAAAGCAATTCCCGTTCTCTCTCTGCCAGCGCCTGCACTGGCCTCGAGTAATTTCTTGCGTCTTCCGGCAAGATACTCATGCCTGCAGACACTTGTACCAGGGTTCGGTCCAGCAACTCTCGCTCTCGCAAGGCCTGTTGAGCCTTCATACCAATGATCGCCAGCGCCCACAGCAAAAGAATAATGCAGGTTTCCTGCTCAAAGTCCCGCAAGATAATATAGACAGATCGTTCTGGAGCGAAATTTTCGTCTGTCTGTTGTGCGATCTCCTGTTGCTGCTGTATTAATTCGGCATTCGGCCTTATGATCGCAACATACGCCGCATGTACTACTATCACTGCTAAAATTAGTGCCCCCACTTGATAGAGAGCGTCTGACAACAAACCTTCTTTCATATCGAACCTGCTTAGTTAAAAAATTCCTTATTGATGTCCCTATTTCCAGGCACTGTTGCTCTCGGTACCCGCATTCTAATCCTTACTAAATATCGACAGGAAAAGACACTCCCAAATCCTGAGAAATCTCTTCGGTTGGGATAAATCTTGCTCGCCCTTCGTCTGCGGGATCCCCGGGGGCATCGCTATCATCTACCGCGGCGATTTCCGCGTCACTACTCTCAGCAATATCTACCGCTTCAAGCTCTTCAGTGGATTGTTCTGCATCATCCGATTGCGCCGGCGGGTCCTTCTCTGCCGCCCAAACCGGCGCCGCAACAAGTAGCGCGGACAACAGCAGAGCTCGCAAAAAAATGCCCGTGAATTCTCTCGATTTGTTCACCTGTCTATTCCTCAAGATATCTCGCGATTCGAAAGCCGACATCGTCCCTGGGTTCTTCCCCGAAATCACGAAACGACAGCCTTAATTCAGTGATCGAGCCGTGGGCCCAACTAGATCCACGAATGGTATGAAACTGACCATTTTCCGGGCCGAGTGGATCCACATCAACTCCACCGATAACTCCCATGGCGCCATAGTAATCATGCACCCACTCGGCGACGTTGCCAGCCATATCGTATATTTCGTATTGATTGGGACTAAAGGACGCTACTGGGGCTGCCCCAAAGAAACCGTCGTTATAATCAAACATGACCTCGCCCAAATAGGTCTGGATAGTCGCATCCGCAAAATTTCCTGCATTCTCTGGCGGTGGTAACTGATTACCCCAGGGATATTTCAACTGATTGCCACTGCCATCTGTGCGCGCTACCCATGCCCATTCTGCTTCGGCTGGCAGCCTGTAGCCGATGGCTTGCGAATTGAAGCCTACGACTTCACCGTCAAGGACTTTATAAAAATTTGCTAGTGATTCCTGATCACTTAACCAGTTGCAATACAGAGCTGCCTGCGTCCAGGAAACTTGAACCGCAGGTTGTGCTTCATTGTCCAGAGTCAAACCCTGCAAGGTGCCCGATGAATGTTCACCGTTGAAGAGCCGAAACTCGGAATTGCTCACTTCCTTGTACGCAAAATAGAATGGGCGTTCAAGTTTAATTTCTCTTAAAGTCTCATTCGGTCTGCGTCCTGCTTCGCGGCGGGAAGCCCCCATGGTAAATCCACCAGGATAGAACAATTTCAGAGACTGACCCGCCGCTGAAACGATAACCGGTTTGATTCGTTCGAGTCGAGCCTGCTCCAGCGACTTCAGAGTTACTCGTATGGCTTGATCGAGCCCGGGTCGAGACGTGAACTCTGTGGTATAGGGTAGGTACCCTTGCTTACGAATTTCAATATGCTGACTTGACGCCATAAGCTCGATCGTCTGGTCGGCCACTCCTCGGAACTCACCGTTAACATATAGCTCGGCATCATTAGGCTCGGCGATGACAATCACGCTGGCCAACACCGGGTCCAGGTCTATGCTTAACTCTCTCTCCTGATTAGCCTGAGTTCGTATGGATGTCTTGTGGGAATGATAACCATTTTTAAAAAAGGTTAGCTCATGATTCTGGTCTGGAGACAGTGCAACTTCCAGAGGAGTTAAGCCCTTGAATTCGCCACCAACAGTGACGCTGGCTGCTGTGGGACTGGAGCGAATGAATACCAGACCATCTGCAGGCACCAGTTCCACCAGGGGCACCGAGAAATCCTCGCCGGCCAGCACCTCAAAGCCTTGCTGCCAGACCTTGTGTCCAGCCAGCTTAATGGTAATGTCACGTTCGCCCTGAAGAATTTCTGTGTTTAACGGCGTGGTGCCCAACATCTCACCATCAACCAACACATCTGCACCACTGGGCGAAGTCAGCAGGCTTACAATTGCCCAGGCTGGTTGTAGCGACGCCTGGAATCTTTGCTCCACGCTTCTCCCTTCGATCGATATCGCTTCGCCATAACCCAGATACCGATCTTTAGAAATGCTCAGTTGATGCTCTCCTGCTTCTACCGGAACATCTATTAGTGGAGTAACGCCGATGTCTACGCCGTCGATCTGAACTCTGGCGTCATCCAGATTCAGGGTAGCGATAGAAACAACACCGGGAAGCTTACGCATCGAAAAGCTCTGCGTTTGCGCCTGTTCACGGTTAATCAGTAACTGGGTTTTGCTGTCATGGTAGCCAACATTAGTCAGCGTTAAATTGTAGGATCCCGTACGAATCAGATAGCGTTGACCGAGCTTGAAACTGAGCCCGCCTTCAAGCTGAATTTCCGCAGTAATTGGGACTACTTCTATGGACACAGATCGCGCTGTTAGTACGAACCAGGCGGTAGCGCCGGTTACGGACAAAAACAAACTAACGACTACGTGTATCCACTTGAACTTGTAACGGACTCGCACCTTTTTTTCATCATGGGGAGCGAAGTCGATTGGGACTATGGGGTCGGCTGGCCCATTTACGGAGTTTGTGTCATCAACGCCTGACATCTTATCAGCGCCTGTTTGTTGCGACGACACGTTCTTCGCAACGTACAGTTACAATTTTCGGGGTCAGCCCAAAACCTACCGTGAACTCTTCGCGCACTTCGCGATAGCCTGCGCGCCTGCCAACTGCCACATAGCGTCCGGGTTTTAGCGATACTGACTGGGTTTCAAATTTCCCCAAACTAACGATTCGCAGCAAGCTAACATCGGTGAACATGTCAGAGACCAATTGAATATCTATCTCGACCTGGGAATTTTCCAGTAACAATTGTAGTGTATCCAACTGCCGAACCAGCACCGAGCCCGGCGGTTCAATTGCCCTGCCGGTATAATAAACATCCAGCGTTTGATTGAATACTGCGTCTTCCGCAAACCGTTCCGGGTTGTCGATAGCATCAACCAACAACGTATTTAGCCGCGCGCGCTTGTCCGCATAGTCTCTGCCACCGATTGCAAACAAAAGATTGCCGTCGATGGCGAGAACCTTGTCATACTCAGTAACGGCAGTCTGCCACTGCTCATCGGTTTCAGCCTGCGAAATGACGACTCGAATCTGGTTAATCTCGGTGTTGGCGATTTCATTTTCCGTCTGGGTTATAGCCGCCAGTGCCTGCTCCTCGTGAATACCAAGCCCGGTAGCGCGTTGAAACTCCGTAATGGCCTGCTCAGGTTCCCCTCCTTCCAACAAGACATAGCCCGCAGACATAATTCTTGAAAATTCATTCTCGGTAATAACAGCTGCTGCTTCGCCCACTCGCGCGCGGGCGTGATCATTGTAATTGTCCAGATTCAGCGCTTGTTGGTACTTCGCTCGCGCAGCTTCCAGCGCGTCAGCATCAAACAATGCATCCGCCTCCGCTAACAAGTTGACAACTTCGTCCAGCGTCCCGGACCGTTGCAGGCCGACCGCAGCGGCTGCACTTTCAGGGTCAAGTAACAACGCCAGATCATACTTGGCGATTGCCATCTCCGAGTCGCCTGCTTCGAAGGCTTTCTGCGCGTCTATTAAAATTTGTATGACCACGACAGGTATCGAATCCAATAGCGTGACCAGTGCATCTCGACCCAGAGCGTAGGAATCCCTGGCTAGCTCAAAATCCTGGGTGCGATAGTAGTCGTCACCGATACTTGCCTGCTCGAGGGCGTCGTCATAATCAGGCTGGCCCCACTGGGCTATATTCAACTCTTCCAACTCGCTTTGCTGCGCCAGTAGTTCAGCCAGTACATCCTGCACTTCTTTTCGAAGCAATGCGCTCTGCGCTGCTTCAAATGGGGAAATTGCGGTGGTGGGTGCGGGAGTAGTCGCTTGAAGTCCGGTGCTGTCGACGCGGCGCTCTAATGGTAACTCATACTCTGTGACCACGGTGGGAAGTACGAATACTACTAACAACGCCACCACCCCCAGCGCAGCAAGAATTATCAAGCCCTTTGTCGAGGGCCTGTTGGAATTTACCTGAGCTGCCTGTTTTGAAAATAAGGGACTTTCTTTTAGATCAAAATCGACGGGCTCTATCTTATCGAGATCTTTATTTGACATATCGAATTTCTATGGATGGGGAAAATCAGCTCTAAAAGCGCTTACAACTCACCTCGATCTTCAGCGTAAAGATCCGCAAGTATTTCGCGCCACTGACTGTACTGTTCTTCTACAGAACCGGTCAGAGTAATTGTGCGATCTTCGAGGTTGATTACGCGCGGTGCCACCTCATTTTCCAGAGATTGACCCAGCTCCTCCAGTGCCTCCATGTGGATTTTTGCCTCCGCCCGCTTATCGAAACCGCTTTTAATCAGGTAAGCCCCGGCGCCCACACCAATGGCACCTCCGGTTTGTGTCGCATAAGTACTACCGCCAGCAGCCACAGCCAAACCGGCAAGCACTACCGCAGTACCAGCAATAAAACGGCGACTGGCCGATTCCCGCAACTCTCGCAGGTTAATAGTTTCCTTATAACTTTGCTCGCGCCAGGAGTCATAGGGCAATCGCATCTGGCGAACATAGGTAGCATAATAATCCTGCACGGTATCAATAAACATAAAATCCCGCTCTCTGATGTCGCGTACCCGCTCCAGCACGGGATCAGAATCCGCAGGCAGCGAGACCACTTGATAATTGCCACGACGATCCTGGCTTAGATAACCGCCAAACATATCCGGGGAAAACCTTTCGGCGAAAAGCAACTCGGATACCGTTCTGATTTCGGAAATTTGCGGCTCTGAAATACTGCGCTGTCGGTAGGCAAGCAAATCATTTGCGATATCGTTGTAAATCACCTGGAAGGGATCGCTCTTCTGTCGCTCCGAAGGTTCGTAGCTGAACCGACTAATCTCTTCCTCGTAAACCTTGGTGTACCACTTTCTGCCGATGGCATCGGTAACCGCTATGCGCAGACTCATAACCTCGCCATCGGACTGCAATATCGTACCTTCAATTAACACATCCATGGGGCTGGCATTGTTCGGCATTAATCTGACGATGCCCCAATTTGCAGAACGCTGCAGCGTTTCTGCGAGCAGATAGGGAGCATAGCGAGATTCTGCAATGCGAATCTCGTGATTGACCGTTTCTTCTTCGCTTTTCTTGATTTCATCGATACCTGGATCGAACAGGGCAACACCGACATCAAGCAGAAAGTCCTCGGAGATATTCTGACTGTCCTGAATGATGGGCGTGTAGCTGGTTGACTTTACAGTGTGGGTTTCACACGCGCTGACGAAAGTGGTCAGTAGTATTAACCCTATCAGCTTCTTCAACTGGATTTTCATTGCTGTTCACCTAAACCTGTATAATTTCTATATTCATCCCACAATGCTTCTCGCAATTCCGGGTCTGGCTCACTCGTAGCCGCTTCTCTCAGTTGACGGGCGACAACATCATCGTCACGTCCGGCAGGGATATCTTCAGGAGGTGGGAATGATTCCGTACGAGCCGGTGCTGAGGAGGTCTGTTGGCTGGCCGCGGCCACTCCTGCCGGTACCCCGGCTTCCGGTAAAGTCTGAGGTTGGCCTTCATTGCCGCCTCCGCCCCCACCCGCAGAGCCACCTACAGCGACGCTTCCAGCTGCATTGCTTTCAGCTTGGGCGCGCTCGCGCTCACTGAGGATGAAACCATCGAAGGACTCATAACCTTTGCGCAGCCTCTCATCCAGTATTGCCGCACGCTCCGCCGCTGTCATAGCGCCGGTGCTTCCTACCGCTTGTCCGCCCCCTCTCCCACTTAGAACCCCATCCGGCAAAGTATCCAGGCTATAATCCCCACCCGGAGACCCTAAAATGCTTCCAGATGATCCTTTCCCCCCACTATTGAGACCCCCCGCTGAGCCATCCCGACTTCCATTGGTATCACCGCCGGCACTGGGCTGTTCCCCGGGGAATCGGGACTGTGACCCCGCATCCTGACCTGGGTTGTTACTGTCGCTGGAACCGGTTGCACTGGCACCAGTAGAAATAGTACCGCTGGCTGCGGCTGTGCCAGCTGTCTGACTCCCGGTATTAGCTGATGAACCTTGACTGTCAGCTGTTGAATTGCTGGCGTTACTCTGGTTCTGGCCACTTGCAGCCGCAGGGAATGCGCTGGAACGGCTGCCCTGAGACCCCGCCGAAGAGCTCGATTGTGAGCTCGACGGCGATGAACTGGAAGACGAGCTCGGACTGGAACTCGACGAGCTTTGGCTTGAACTCGACGAGCTTTGGCTTGAACTCGACGAGCTTTGGCTTGAACTCGACGAGCTTTGGCTTGAGCTCGATGAGCTTTGGCTTGAACTCGACGAGGGTATCGGTGGTGTGGCGCTGGCACTGGAGCTGCTTGAGCTTGATTGACAGGCCAACAAACCCAGACTAACGCCAGCAAGAAGAACTAGCTTCGATATTGTGTCCAATGTCTGTTTCATAGGTCTCCCCGTGGCGGATACGTAACGACAAGCTTTCTTGAATTTGCCGCAATATCTATGCCTGATCACCGCTTTTAGCTGCTTTTCTTGCCTGGATCACAATCAGCGCTTCGCCTTTGGCAACCCGCAGTGCTTGCAGTCTGGCTATATCCAACTAGTAGTAACCCATCGCGCCTTAACCGCCGCTTAATAAAGCGCAGTTACGACTCTGATGCTAACGCTAAGCGCACAAAATTAGTACCAATACCGGTATCTAAAATGATTGCCACTTGAGTGCACGGGTCGACCCTGTTTGATAATAGGCCGGTAGGTGGTATTGCGCAGTCGTCGGCGTATCTGACTCAACAAAGAGGCGTTCTGGGGGGACTCTTCGCTTAACATCTGGATGTTCCTGACCCCACCAAAGACTGTTACATCAAACACAAAATCTGCGAAGCCGGACGACCGCGTGTCGGTGACGTCAGCGAAATTAGCCGTCTGATTTACAAATGTTGGCACCGGCACTACCTGGTCGAAAAGTTGCTGAATTTGGCTGTCACCATCCTCGATTGCAGATAGCAATTGCCATGCCTCAGTATAAAATTCCGTCGCCGCCCTTCGCCTTTCGAACAATAAATACCAATCACCCAGGTCGACCAGCGCCCTGGCTACTTCGCCCACCGACTTTTCCTGCGCTCGATAAAAATTCACTACCGTAGACAGTGCGCGAGCGCCGGCAGTGAATCCTTTGGGTAATTCCGCAGTTTGTATTTCATTCAATTTGTTTCGCAACATCTGTTGCAAATTTCTATTTTTTGGCCGGTTTAGTTCAGCCATTAATTCCGGGTTGAGGGCTACCAGATAAGCCGAATTGGCAATGCCTCTCATATACTCTACATAGCGTTCATCGTTGTTCCCATAATGCATACCGACCATTCGCGCGGCGGCGTTGAAGAGAATCATCGCCGTGCTTAGTCGCATACCCAGAGCCTCGCCGTAACCGAGATTAAAGGCATAAATATTCCATTTCGCCAGCCTATCGAGCACGGGAATTATCCTGGGGTCATTCGCACCATAGGCTTTTTGCTGCACGTAAAACAAATAGTTGTTATACAAGTCTGCCTGCTCCAGATTCCCGACGGCCATGTAGCTTTCTATAAGATGCTCTACCGACGGTATCTGCTCGAGACTATGCAATCCGGTGTTAATACGATTTATATAGATTGTGCGGCCGAAGGTCTCAATAGCCTCAGGATGATCTCCCTGTTGCTGTTGCAGCGAGCCCAGGGCCGTCAACTCCTCTATTAAACCTCTATCCCAGACGCCACCTGTTATTTCAATGTCCGCCACTACCGCCTCGTATTCGCGGATGCTCTTCAGTCTCTGCCTAGACTCCGGATCATCTTCCAGGTCCAGTACTACTTCCGGGGCAGCCAGTACTGGATCTATCCCCGCTAACACTGCCACTGGAGCATCTACAGCCAGCAATATCAGCGACGGATCA
>CAVOFA010000041.1:0-22715 GCA_963694865.1 Gammaproteobacteria bacterium
TGTCGCCGGCGCAGCGGATGCCGACTGGTTGCTGGTTTCGCTGTCGCCGCAAGCGCCGAGGAGCAGCACCGCCAGGGATAGGGTTAAGGTCTGGAATGTATGCATGATGACCTCTTTATTGTTTTCAGGGGATATGTTGACTTCTACTGTACTATGATTGTGAGATCAGGTCTTGCCTGTCAGCGCCAGTAGCACTGCAATTCGATACTAACGCTGACAGGCAAGACCTGATCTCATTTACTCAATAACGGTTTGCGCAAGAATCTGTATATCGGTTGGAAGCTCATCGCCTCCTGCTGGCATACCGCTGACAGAGAGCATATAGGCGATAACATCGATATTTTCTTCGTTGCTTAAAGAGCCCGGGTTGTTCTCCGGCATCGTTGTCCGCGTGTATTCAAACAGTACGGCTAATGATCTCCCCTGCCAGTCGCGCAGAAACTTCGCCCGCGCCAGCGGGGGCGCTGAGCGCATATCCGGATCGTCCGGTGCGCCATTCAATCTGCGGCCGTGACAAAAGCCACAGGCACCTTCGTACACCTGCCGGCCCCGAGCAGCCTGTGCCTCGGTGAAGACGCCTGCACTGATCGATACCATTTGTTCGCTTGCCTGTTGAGCTATGGCAAGAGGGACAGTTACCAATGCAAGCGCCAGCACAGCGACGACGATCTTCATTAAGCCTCCTACGGGGTCAATGTTAATACTATTTGTAGATTTACATTTGCTGGCGCCGGGAGTGCAGTAGTTCTTACTCTGAGCGCTGGTTGCCAATATTTTACGTTGGCGATCAGGTATAGATATCGGCATCCGAGAACTCCCGGTCGAGAGCCAGTTCCGCCCTGATGGTCATGTCTGTATTCACTTCGCAGTCGCTGCGAAAGGGGAAATATTTCTTGCCGGAAACGAACAGTCTGTATTCGCCCTTCGGCACCCTCAACTGCGCCAGGCCGTGCTTGTCAGTAAAGGCTCTGTAAGGATGGGCAACGACTCTGGCAGCTTCCACCGGGGTCTGAGTTTCCAGGTCGATAGCTTCCACTGTCAACACACACTCGGGTGTGGCAACGACTCTCACGTTGAAGCTGGCGACAGCTTCGCGGTGGGGGATTTGCAGATTAGTCGCTGGAACTTTTACCTGCCAGACAAAGAGTCCTGCGCTGGCAGGGGCTGTCAGCTCGACCGATTTATAGTAGAGGGCGGTAGTATCGGGCCAGGGCTCAGTGCTCAGTGTAGCTTTGGTCAACTGCTTGCCGTCGTGGTCCGAGACCTCGAGTATGCAGCCATCGGCCCGGCATTCGTGGTGGCATTTGACGCCGAACTTGATGCTAAACTGCTGGCCGCATTCGATGGCCGTCGGCACCTCCCATGCCACAATAAGAGTGTTATGAGTCTCGACGTTGTTGGCGTCGGTTGTTGGCGCCATCTCGTTTTCTGTAGTCATGGTCAGGGTAATTGTGTTCCTGCCTGGGTTTAGCTGTCCGACTCTGCGGCGGCATGGGTGCCGGCGATATAGCCGTGCACGTGCCCCTTGCCCAGGCCGTGCTTGTTGAATCCACCTACGGCTTCGCCCCCGGCATAGAGACCCGGAATGACTTCGCCTTGCATGTCCACCACCTGCTGACGACCGTTGACGCGCAGGCCACCGTAGGAATCGTGCCAGATGACCATGATTGAGAGGGCATAGAAGGGAGGCCTAGCAATGTGGTTCAGGGGAGCATCCACCTCGCGCTCGAAATCGGGGTCGACGCCGGCGTCAGTATAGGTGTTCCAGGTGGTTACCGTTGCTGGCAGGTAGCGCAGTGGCACCCGCTGGAACTCATGATCCTTCTCAATCTTTGCCGCCAGCTCCTCGATGGTATCGGCCTTGAAGAAGTAGCCGTTGTCGGACACGTAAGGGTAGCGCAACTCCCAGCCGTTGCGCTCCACCGCGTCTTCATCGAAGATCGCCCACAGCGGCCCCGAGTAATAGTGCGGAGGCTCTGAGCCCTCGTTAATTGCCAGCGCGGCATCGAGGCCGTGGTCGTAGTTGTACATTTGTCGCACCCACTCCTTGCGGCAGTTGCGCCAGTCCAGCGGGGTGTGGTCAAGGCCCTGTCCCGGAGCACCACCGTCGCCCGGGTAAGCGCTCGGACCGGGTCTGCGAGGAAGCCGGACCTCGTTGAAGAAACGTTTGCCGACCTGGTTGACGGCGATGAAGTCTTCGAAGCCAGCGTTACCTACATTGACCCCGGTGGAGCCGCGGTAACCGAAAGTCGGGTGTCCAGGCAGCATGCCAGTGTAGGCGTCGCGGGTCCCGAGGCGGGTGGAGATGTGGAAGGTGGTGTAGTAGGAAAGGTTCTGTTGCATTCCGGCCATGTTAGCGCCGACTTTCAGGCCGGCGATGAGCGCCGATGCATCCTGGCCACCGGGACCCAGTAAGGCGCGACCGCTGGTGGGGAAGGCGGGCTCGCGCATAGCCGGATAGAACATGCTTCGGACCTCGGGGTTTCCAGCGAGACCGCCGCTGGCGAGGATGACGGCCTGGCGGGCCTTGATATTGATGGTCTGCCTACGCTCATCGATATTGCCGTTTTGCCAAAAGCTCTGCATGATCTCACCGCTGTCAGGGTGCAGTCGTGGCGAATACTCTGCGGTTATGCCGACAACCCTACCCGCAAATGGCTGCTCACGTACGATCTCATTGAAACGGCGGTGCAGCATAAACTCGACGCCCTTCTCCCGGGCCGAGAACTCCAGTGGGCGGGAGAGGGCTGCGCCGTTGGTCACCGCGTTGGGGCCGACCATGCGGCTGGCGTTGTACATCGGTATGGGCGAGAAGGCACTCGAGCGCTCGGTAGTGGCGACGCCCGCATCCTCCCGCGAGACGGTTCCGGCTTTGATATCGGTCTTGTCGCCGAGCATGAGAAAGCAGTTCGCCAGGCGCGCATGCGACAAGCCCCCGCCCCCGTGTGTGCTCGCTATCCGCGAGAAGCGGATGTAGTTGTCGATAAGAAATTGGCGGGTGGGCGGGCAGTTCTCGGCCCAGGCTCGCACCAGTTCCCGCTCATTGTAGCGGTAGGGGCTCTGACCCTTTGGGTCGACGATGGACCAGTCGGTCAAATCTGTGAACAGTAGCTCGATGCTATCGTCGAGCTCCTCCGGGTCCTCGATGGGATCTACGGTGACAAGACCCTCCATGTCGCTCGCGCCCACCATGTCTCGCTTCTGTACCGGATCGCCGCCGCCAAGCGACATTCGCGCCGCACTGTGAAGCATGCGCCCGCCGAGGTCGAAGTTCTGGTCCACAACCAGCACGCTGGCACCAAGATCCCGCGCACGAATGGCCGCAGTCAGGCCGGCGCAACCGCCACCAGCGATGACAACATCCACCTCGTAATCCCAGTTAATATCTGCAGCAGTCGTTGCAGAGCTTTGTGCCTGCGCCGGCTCAGACTCGGACAGTACGGCCGCGCCCAACCCAGCGACGGCTCCGCCCTTGACGAAATCTCTTCTGCTTAGACCATTGGGGTCTTGGCGTTTTGGGGGCTTATTTTTTTTACTGTGTTTCCTGGCCATGCCTGGTTCTGCTCCTTGATTGCCACTGCCTGGTGACCGAGTATAAGTGATTCTTTGGGGTTAATGGGGTCAGGTCTTGCATGTTAGCGTTCACGACCGCGGAAGCTGCGCCCGGCAGATGGTTAACGCTAACATGCAAGACCTGACCCCAATTTCGATTCTAGGGTAACGCGAACACCCAGATCACACCGCCCTGCGGGACGAAGGTCCGAGTGCCGCGTGCTATATCGATGCGACCGGTCATGCCGGCTGCGTCGACACCCCAGCCGGACTGTACGGCCACGTACTGTTTGCCGTCGACGGCGAAGGTTGAGGGCACGCCGATAATTCCCGAGTTGGTGCGAAAGCGCCACAGCTCTTCGCCGCTGCTGGCATCGTGGGCGCGGAAGAAGCGATCGGTAGTGCCACCGCTGAATACCAGGTTGCCGCTAGTGGTGAGGATGCCGCCCCAGTTGTGCGAGTCGAATTCGCGGGTCCATACTCTTTCACCCGTGTTCATGTCCCAGGCCTGGATTTCGCCGATGTGGTCAGCGTTCGGTTGCAGACTAAAATCTGAGCGGGCGCCGATATAGGAGCTGCCGGGTTCGTACTCGACTTCGCGGCCTTCTATGTTGCCGCAGGTATTCTCGTTGGCTGGAATATAGACCAGGCCGGTCTCTGGATTATACGCCGCCGGTGGCCAATCCTTGCCACCCCACAGGGAGGGACAGAACGATCTTGTAGAACCTGTCACCGGCTTGTGTTCGGGGTCGTAACTTGGCCGTCCACTTTCAGGATCGATGCTGGCGAAGGCATTCTGGAACACATAGGGCTGGGCATCGACGAAGCTGATGGCGTCGGCGCTGCGCTCCAACAACCACAAATAGCCGTTGCGCCCCGGATGTACCAGTCCATTAATCTGCCGGCCGTTACGCTCCACCGGCATCAGTATCGGCGTGGACACTTCATCCCAGTCCCAGGAGCCGTTCCAGTGATACTGATGATGGGCAAGGATGGCGCCGGTCTTCACGTCCATTGCCAGTACCGAGTTACTGTAGAGATTGTCGCCAGGTCGCTGATCACCTATCCATGGCCCTGGGTTGCCGGTGCCCCAATAGGCGAGCCCGAGTTCCGCGTCGTAGTGTCCCGGCACCCACACTGCCGCACCGCCGGTACGCCAGGTATCGCCGGGCCAGGTTTCATTGCCGGGCTCGCCGGGACCGGGTACGGTGAACGTGCGCCATAGCTCCGCGCCGGTTTCTGCATCCAGCGCTACCACAAAGCCGCGAACGCCACGCTCACCGCCGGATGAGCCCACCATAATCTTACCGTCGATGGCCAGCGGTGCCATGGTGATGTAGTAACCATGGCTGTTGTCCTGTACCGAGGTATCCCAGATCTTGTCACCTGTGAGTGCATCCAATGCCACCACCCGCGCGTCCAGTGTCGCGGTATAGACCTTGTCGCCGTACAGCGCTACGCCGCGGTTGGTTCGGTGGGGACTGATGAGGTCGGCGGGCAGGTCGTGTTGATAACGCCATATCGGCTCACCACTGGCAGCATCGATGGCGTAGACCAGGTTGCCGGGCGTGGTGACATACATGATGCCGTCATTGACGATGGGCGGCGACTCGTGGCCACCATTGACACCGGTAGAAAAGGTCCACACCGGTTCCAGTTCGGCCACGTTGTCGCTGTCGATCTGATCCAGCGGGCTGTAGCCCCAGCCATTCAGTGTGCCCCGATAGGACAGCCAATTGCGAGCCTCCGGGTTCACCAGTCGCGCGTCCGTCACCGGACTGTACGTGGTAGCGGAGGTTTGCGCCGAGGCACCAAAGGACAGGCAGCTAAGTAAGGCGATGTTGCAGAGGGTTGGTAAGAGTCGGATTGTGTGCATGGTGTTTCCCTTTAATTTGCTCAACGATTAAGCTCTGGCAGTAGGACGGCTGGACACTCGGGTCCTCCAGGCGCTAAGGTTTTTCAATTCTTCTGGAATGTGTAGTCTAATTTCGGTTTTCGCCTTTCATCATATCAACTGCAGCGACTGGATTATCCACAGCTCTCTCTGCGATAAAAATCCGTGGGCGACGGGCTTGGGGGCAGGGACAGATCGTAGAGCTTCACGACCTGCCTCCGGGTAGTCGATAGACGCGCATCGCGGTGTCATGAAACATGGCCGCTCGCTCGTCGGCGGAGAATCCCCGTGTCAGCTTCTTGAACTGATTCCACAGCACCGTGTACGAACATGACAGTTTGTCGACCGGGAAGTTGCTCTCGAACATGCAGCGGTCGGGTCCAAATTGATCGATGGTGTAGTTGTACCAATCCCTATTAGCCTCGAGCAGCTCATCCGATGTTGGCGGTCGGTCCCGCTCATGCCAGCCGTAGCCATTGACGACCATCTGAATACCGCCAACTTTGGCGACGACGTTCGGGTATTGCGCCAGTTCGGCGATGGCTGGCTTCCATGCCGCGAACACCTCGTCGCGACGGCCTGCATAGTTGCCTACCCCGATCGGCCCGCCGAGGTGATTGAAGATGATGGTGGTATCCGGGAAGGTTTTCGCAAGGTCGGCCAGATCAGCGATATGGGTGTGATAGAGCCAGCCTTCGAATGACAGACCGTAAGTGCGCAGGTGCGCGTAGCCTTTGCGGAAATCCGGATCCAGCAGTACATGTTCCAGCGCGTTGGCGCGCTGATTTGGGACCACGGAGCGATCGGCCCATGCCGCACGGTAGCGGATACCACGGAAACGTTGCGGGCTGGCTGCAATCTGTGCTTCCAGTACTGCTGCCACTCGGTCGCCCAGTCGCAGGTTGGCGGAGCCGACGATACCCGTCGCCACCCGCGTCTCGCCGTAGCCGCCACTGGCACTTTTGGCGGCGACGCCCTGTACGAACTCGGTCTCGCCAACCACTCTGAGCTCTTCCGGGCCGTCGGCACGGTACATCGACGTGCATTCGACGAAGACCGTCTGCCGCACATTGTGCGCTGCGGTATCTGCCACCAGGTCCTCGAGCATATAGCGGTTGTTGGGTCGGTCCCACAGATGGTGATGGGGATCGATGATGGGAAGCTCAGGCTCCAGCGCCGGCTCTGGGGTTAGTGCAAGCCAGTCAGGCGCGGGTTGGGCCAGCGCCGGCGTCGACAGCTGTCCTGGCAATTTGCCGGTAAGGGCGAGACCGCCCGCTGTGAGCATGCTTGCTCGTTGGAAAAAGCTACGGCGTGTGATGTTGGTCATGGCTGTACCCCTGGATGGTTGTCTTTGGGAAGAATAACCAATCCGAGGGCACAGTGGAACTGCGAGCGACAGTTACAACTCAATTACGTCATAAATTGCGGTCTGACGACTAAAAGAATCTCAATTGGTCTCAGCATGCCAGGCAGGGGCAGAGTTTGTGTTAATTGAAGCAAATCATTGACGCTGACGTGGCAGCTTAAGTTGTCAGTGTTGCCTATATGCGCGGTACCAGCCTGCCTGCCAGCAGCGTTTCACTTGGAAACAGGCGCTGGCGTCCAGTTCTCACATTGCCGAAATTGTCGACAAACTCAAACGCCCCCTCTCGCAGCTCGAGAATTGCGACATCCGCCGGCGCTCCTACATTGAGCGTGCCACGATCACGAAATAGCGGATAGATAGGCGCCGCATTCACCGTCACCCGCGGTACGACTTCATCGATCGTCATTCCAAAATTCAAGAATTTCGACATCACATTGGGCAAATCGACGACGCTAGCTGCAGCCCGGCTGGTGGTGTTGCCATCGGTGGAGATGGTATCGGGCCAAAACCCGGTATTCATAATACTATCGAAGCTGTCCCAGCTTAAATGACCGGTGCGACCGTTGGCGACGTCAAACCAGACCCCACGCCGTCGCGCCGCCAGAATTTCGGGCAGGATGCGGCCGCTGTCATCGAAGATGGCGTTCGGCGGCGGCGCCAGCATGTGGGTGACGATGTCGCCTGGCTTGAGTTGTTGAATGAGGGTAGACATGGGCGTGACGGTTTGTCCCATGTGAATCATCACCGGCAGGCCAAAGGAGCTGGCTACTTCCTGGGCGCGGCGCAGGACTTCCACATCGTCGATCGCCACCCCTTCGGTCAAGCGCGCTTTGACACCGACAATGTAATCGCGGTTGCGGGAGATCGCCGCTGTCGCGGCGTCGACATCGGCAAGGCCTAACGTCATGGTGTCACCACCATCCCGCAGCCCCTCACGGCCGATGTTAATGAGGACGCGGGCTGGCTGCGGTGCTGATCTGGCGATGGCTACCGCCGCGTCAATCTGATCTGCGCCGCTGGAGCCGGCATCCACCCAGCCGGTTACACCGTCGGATAAACAGACGTGAGGGCCATCCGAGTCTTGCGCGTAGTGGCAATGGACATCCAGCAGTCCGGGTAGCACCAGTTTGCCGCGTGCATCCATGACTGCAGCAGCGGCGGCGGTGATGTCTGCTTCTACCGCCACGATGCGACCACCGGCTATGGCGACGTCGGCAAGGGCGTTGACTCGCAGCGAGGGGTCGATCACACGACCGCCCTTAATGATCAGGTCGATCGACTGTGCCAGCACATTAAAAGGTCGGGCCCATAGCGCCGCGGCGGCGGCGAAGTGGAGGAACTGGCGTCGGTTGATCATGGTGGGTAGCCTCGCAGCGAATGTCGGGGTCCGGTCTTGCATGTTAGCGTGAATACACAGTACTTTGTATTAGCAATAAAGCGACAGATTTGTTTTTCCTCCGGGGAAGCAAAATTGGCCTCTATTGTTAATTTGTATAATCTCTCTTAATAGAGGAAGCAAGCATGTTCAGTCATATTATGTTGGGCGCGAACGACGCTCAAAAATCAAAAACTTTCTACGATGCAGTATTGGGTGCGCTCGGACACAAACCGGCCGTAACAGACGACAAGGGTCGTTGTTTTTACATCACAGAAAGCGGCGTCTTTGGGTTTGGCAAACCAATTGACGGCGAGCCATCCTGCGCTGCGAATGGAGGTACTATCGGTTTCAAGGCGGAGAGTCCGGAACAAGTTGATGCCTGCCATGCTGCCGGCGTGGCGAATGGCGGCACGACTTGTGAAGACCCTCCGGGTTTGCGCGAGGGCGACAATGGCAACATGCACCTGGCGTATTTGCGTGATCCCGACGGCAACAAGATCTGCGTGGTGCATCGGATGGCTTGAAGCAAAGCAGAATGACATAAGGGTAAGGTCTTGCGTGTCCTTATTTTCGAGGTGTATTTACTGTGGCCTCAATGGTAAGGATATTCATGTTCCTGTTTGATATCGCAGCATAGCCGAACTTCTGTTTTTATAATTATAGACTATACGGTCATGTAAAGAGCAATTTCACAAAAATCTACAGCACCAACAACGCGATAGTTTTAGCGGTAGAGCACAGATTGAAAGCCCTCAAAATTGTACTGCAGATGGTAGGCATATTGTTACTGATCCCCGCCGTGACGATCGCAACCCTGAGATACGAGAATCGCAACAACGACGGGCCTTCGATAATTTTTCCTGGCGGCGAATTAGTAGCCGAGGATTTGTATACTACCCAGATCATGCAGCGATACCGGCGTTAACGCTACCCGATTCCGTCTGTGCAACACGCAAGATCTGACTCCGAAAGCGAAAATCTGCCGGCGCTCTGCTTGATCTACGTCAAGGACGGCAGTAATCAATGATCTACACTGCGGAGTGTGACAAGTGGTCTCGGCTGCTCTAACAAAGCCGGTTAACGGTGAGTCCAATTTGGCGCCGGGTACGTGGAGTACAGAGGCAAACAGGCGAGTTTTTCGACAGCAAGAATAAGTGGGTTAGGGTTGGAGCCAATATACACTAGCGTATATTTACTCGGACCCTTTTTTTTGCTCGAGTTTTTTTAGCTGGCAGCTGCAGCCAGGGATTAAACAGAGGTTCCCGGCCTATCCCAGTAGATAACGAACAGCCACCGCAATGATCAATATGACCATTAACGGCATCCCCCACCGCGTGATGCTGCGCAATTCTTCGGGAGATCTCTCCTTGCCGTATTTCTCCAGCAAGGGAACGATGATGAGTAATACGGCAAAGAGTGTTGCGAGTATCGTGATCAGCACGCCCATGGGCTACCGGCTCCTTCGATTTTCAGAGAAACATCATTACATAACGACATGCTATAACTAAGTAGCCCCAGCGCAAAGCGCCCACATAAATTAACCAGCTCGATGTAGAATTACAGCGCCAGAAATACTTGGCTACACTGGCGTATTGTCGCTGATTCGAGGCAAGTATAAGCCAGTTGTCATTGCTTCTCCCATGATCCGAGGTAATACGGTTTAACCTCGGCTTTCGGTCCCCTGAAGGATTTTGGTGTACTATGAGGGTTAAGCCTTCATTCAGCTTGACTCCTATAGGCTCAAGGTCGCGATGTATCACTGTTCCCGCTGGAAATAGGTGGTTCAAATGAAGAATAAATCGAAAACAGTCGGATTTTGCTCGCGTAACGTGCCGTTATTTATCCTGCTGCTCGTATCCAGCGTAGTTTTTGCCCAGGATCCAGTGCCGGTAGATGGCGCTGGTAATTCAATAGTACTGGACGATTTTGTCGACGCCAGTGCCGCTGGTAATGCCGACGCTGCTAGCGCTGATAACGCCGTTATTAGATATGGCGCTATCGATACCCAGCTACCGGTATTTACCGGCACTGAACTCGAACAGTTCGTGGGACCTATTGCCCTCTATCCAGACGACTTGTTGGCCATTATCCTGCCTGCTTCCACCTATCCCTTGCAGATCGTGCTGGCCGCTCGATTCCTCGAACAACTGGAAGCCGACAGCAATCTGCAGCCGGATGAGTCCTGGGACGAATCTGTGATCGCACTGTTGAACTATCCGGAAGTGATCCAGATGATGAACGCGGATATTCAGTGGACCTGGCAACTCGGGGAGGCAGTCGTCAGCCAGGAGGCCGACGTTCTCAGCGCGATAAATTCCTTTCGCGAGCTCGCCTATGACGCCGGCAATCTGAAATCGGATGCCTTTCAGGCGGTTAGCAACAGCGACGACACTATAGTCATCACCCAGGCCAGCGAAAGCGTTGTCTATGTACCTTACTACGTGCCAGCAGAAGTTGTGGTCTCCCAGTCGGAACCGGTATATCACTACTACCCCACAGCCTACCCGGTTTACTATTATCCCTATGCCGCAGGGCATCGCTTTCGATCCGATTATTTCTGGGGTGTAACTACTGCCTTCGGCATCGGCTGGTCAGACCATCATCTGCACGTCTTTCACCACAGTTATAACCGACACCCCTACTTTGGGCGTTCTTACTATGCCGGCCATCACTACCGTCGTCCCAGCCTCAGCGCTTTTAATCGTTCCTATGACGACTATGGCTATCGCAACTCAAGGGATAGAACTCGCGGTAGTAGCTATTGGCGGCCACAAAGAAACAGTGGGGCGCGTCCGAGTGATCGTCGCTTCAATGATCGCATTTACTCGGCACGCGATGGTCGCTCCGTGTCCGTTGGAAATTCAGGGGATAGAAACCGGAACAGGAACAGGCGGGTCAGCAGAGCTGGCAATGATGACAGAGTTGGCGTAAGAGGCGGTAATAGAGCTGGCAACCTGGGTGGCAATACAGGTGATCGCACTAACCGTGTGGGGCCGGGAGACAATCCGGTCACAACTGCCAGCAGCGGTGACAGCCGCAGCACTGGAGTTACACCGCAGTCTCCCCGCCGCCGCGGTAATCGTCGTGGCAGTGATAACGCTGCTGCACCGGTGACCAATGCTTTTGCTAATTCGTCTAACTCTGCGCGCAGCGCGCCTGCCGTGATTGAGGGGCGAGATGGAACCGGTAACAGAGCCAGGAGTCGCTCCAATCGTACTGTCGCTGACCGCAGACAGAGAAGGGGCAGGACCGGCAATCCAGGAAGCAATCCAGGAAGCAACCAAGACAGCAATCGAGGGAGCAATCCAGTCAGCAATCAGAGTAGCGTGAACACCGCGAGAGCTACTACTCGTAACAATCGCCGATCCACCGCGGTGAATCACAGCCAGCGCGTTGATAATGCGGAACGCAGCAGCAGTGTGATCGGTCAGACACCAACTCGACAGCGCGCAGCGCCTCAAGCTCGAAGAACAAAACCGGCGCGAACCACGCGTCGATCTTCGGCTGCCGCTCCTGCCGCCCAGAGAAGTTCGCGTCCTGCTGCGCAGAACACACGATCAGCTTCCGCTGCCCGCCGCAGTGCACCGGCCCCCAGACAACGGGCTCAGAACAATCGCCGGGCCAATAGGGCTGCGGTTAGACAGCCATAGCGAGAGCATTTCCACGCCGTCACAAATCCAGAAATCATAGAGGGCAGGGACGCGACCGGCCCCGATTCCCAGTTGTTCAACATCCCTGACGATATTGGCACGCTGATTCGTTAGCGGTTTCGATATTTATCAGCTGCTCTCTTTTGCTCGCAGTGATTTTCCCGTATGTGCAGCTTATGGGCATCGAGGGGCCCTGGAGCAAGTTCAAAGCAAAGGCTCAAAGTAGTCATCGCAGGAAGCTGAGCCGGTGATCCCGCGAGATTTATACAATTTGTAACAATTAGGACCATACAGGTATGCAATACTGTCGTCTCTTCCACGGAATGTTAAGAATGAGACGCAATACCGCATCGGTATTACCGGTCTTACTGCTTGAATTGAGAATTAGAGATGGGTTCGATGACAAGACGATACGATTTAGCTCACGGTATTTTTCTCGCACTGTTGCTTGGCTCTGGCTCGCATGCCATCGCCCAGGACAATGTGGGCGAAGATTCCACGGTTGTATACTCCGCCAATTATTTTGAGGAATGGGCACCTGTTACCGCCCAGGATATGATGGAGAGGATACCTGGGCTCAGCAGTGGGTCCGGCGGCTCGAGAGGCGGTTTCAGTAGAGGCGGTTTCAGTAGAGGCGGTTTCGGTGGTTTCGGTAGAGGCAGAGGCTCTAACCGCGGTGGTGGCCGCGGTTTCGGTGGCGGCAACAGCGGCAGCGAGATCCTGATCAATGGCAAGCGCACGGCGGGTAAAAACAACAGCACCAGTAGTCAGCTGAGCAGGATAACCGCGGGCCAGGTTGACTACATAGAGATTATTCGTGGCACTTCCGGTGAGCTGGATGTTCGCGGTAGCGGCCAGGTTGTTAACGTTGTGCTGTTTGACCAGCTCAGTTCCTCCACCTTGCAGTATGAAGTGAGTGCTGAACAGTCAGAAGACAATACAATTTCTCCTGGAGGCAGCCTGTCATACAGCGACCAGGTGGGAGGATTGAATATTCAGGTAAGCGCCAGGACCTCGGACATTTACTCGCGAAACTTCAGCAAGGAAAACTCCATATTAGGAGATTATTCGCCAAACGATATCGTCCGCGAAAACAGAATCACCGAGGGTGGCAATTCGACCCTCAGCACCAACCTGGACTTCACGATCAACACCAACAGTAGCGCGCGCCTCAACGCGCAATTCACAGACGGTAATGGCGACACGGATTTGGATCGAACCACCATCGATCTTAAGGTTGCACCGAACACTGTGAGCCTGCAACGGGAAGAATCCCCCAACGATATAGAAAACTGGGAGATCGGTGGAGACTATGAATACAACACCGCCCGCGGTGATCGCTTCAAGGTTTTGTTTATCAGCAACGGCTTTACCAGAAACAACACCCGGGAGCGCTGGGACCTGGAGACAGACGGTTCCGAGACCAAGAACCTGTTCCTCGACAACGGTAGCACCACCAGGGAACGCATTGCCCGGAGTTCTTTCACCTTCGATATTTTTGCCGGCCAGGACATTGAGTTCGGTGCCGAGCGCGCGCAAACCATACTCGACTCAAGTCTGGCGCTTGGCACAGACAGTGACACGGGGACGCCTTCAGCTGCTCATGGCGGCCTGGTGCCGGTGGTAGTGTCAAATGCCAATTCTTCAGTGGAAGAAATACGCTACGAGCCTTTCGCAATTCACAATTGGGTCATCAGTCCGAGAATGTCTCTGGAGTCGTCGATTCTCTATGAGACTTCTGAAATCACCCAGAGCGGGGATGTGTCCAACAAGAGGGATTTCGATTTCGTCAAACCCAAAGTTGATTTCAGGTATGACCTGACCCCCGCCGTGCAGTTGCGGGGAACAATCGAAAAAGTGGTCCAGCAATTAAGTTTCAACGATTTTGTAGCGGCCACAGACAATCAGGACATAGACTCCGATGTGCAGGCAGGCAATGCCAACCTACGGCAAGAGTGGTACTGGAACTACGAAGTCAATTCCGAGTATCGGATTCCTAATGATATAGGAGTCGTTAGCGGTAGAGTGTTCTATGAGGACTGGCACGATAAAATTGTACGCATCGATGTCTCGCCTTCGGAAGACGATCTCCAGAGCGCCAATGGCAATCTCGGCGACGGTACTAAATACGGAATCGAGTTAAACTCCAGTATTCGTATGCGTATGTTCAATATGCCCAACCTGTTGCTGACCGGAGCTTTCTCTGCCGAAGATTCAAAAATTACCGATCCATTCCTGGGGACTGATCGGCGCTTCCTGTTTAGTTATCGGGGTCGTTCCAACCTGGGATTCCGCCACGATTTACCCGCCTTGAAATTGAACTATGGATTGAACTACCTTAATATATTCGACGGCGCTCGCCTGCGTGTTGATATTGACGATATAGAACTGACGAGTGGTGATCCCTTATGGAGCAGTTTCGTCGAATGGCGCGGTTTTAACGACATGACAATTCGACTCGACGTGCAGCGATTTTTTAACAACGGTGAATTTTGTCGGGAACGACAACGCTTCGTGGGGCGTGTTTCCAGCGGAATTATCGAAGAGATTGAAGACCAGTGCAATACCTCAGGCAGATCCGTGTCACTACGGATTAACGGTACTTTCTAACACCGCGTCCGAATACCACGGCATTATCCATAGCCAACAAGCGCCTACCGTATCCATCAAGCTATTTTTCGAATACGAGCACAAACCTGTCGGTTTTGCCCTGTATAGGCAGGTCGAAAACGATCATGGAGCGATCGTCATCGGGGTTTCTCAGCGGCCCCGGACTGGCGATGAAACGGAAGCCCTGTTGCTCAATTTCTGCTCTCGCGAAAGCTTCGATAATGCGGTGCAATTCCGATACTGTCTCGTTGTCAGTATTGGGATCTCCAGAGTGGTCGACCACCACAAATCTGCCGCCGGGTTTTAAGCCTCGATAGATTTGCTGCAGGAAATAGCCGACGTTGGCGGCCCTGCCTACCGCAACATATTCCACGCCGTTGTAGCGCTTGGGAATAACGTACAAGTCATGTAAAGCCATTACCACCAACGCGGCATCGAGGGATTCTTCCTCCAGATCCAGGTTGATACCGCTGCTGGTATAGCGGGTGATGTTGCCCGGGTCACGATTGTCGAAGCGGTCACTGAGGCCGTTAATGCCCCAGGCTTCGAAGCCCGGGTTATTGTGCAGCAGCGCTTCGCCATCTGCTCCCAATACGCTGGCCAATAATTCGCTGTAGTAACCACCGCTGCCGAAGATGTCGACGACGCGATCGCCCGGTTGCAGATTGAGCAGGGGGATAACGGCCTGGGGTTTGCTGCGCGCATCCCTGGCGATGTCGTCTGCCAACCGGCCAGGCTTGTGCATAGCCGTCAGTACCGCAGCTTCGTCAATGCTCGCCGCCTGGCTAGTGGCGGCGAATAAACACAAAATGGCGACAGACCACAGTTTCATTTGTTCAATCGGCTAAATTCTGATCGAGGAATTTGAACACCGAATCGTAAATGCGCAGCATCTCACTGGCGGCGAAGCCACCGTGCCCGCCGTTCGGCACGGTCACCAACTGATTGCTTATCTCGGCCTGGTCCAAGGCTGCATGCAATTGCACGGCGTGGGCATAGGGCACGGTTGGGTCGGCGTTGCCATGGATGCTAATAATGGGCGGTAGATCGCTGCGTACATAGTTCAGCGGGGATATGCGCTCGGCAATCTCCAGACGATCGGGCATCGAGGCCATCCATCTAACCGCATAGCCCTTCTGATTAACGCCATCCAACAAATCGCCGACGTCAGTAATTCCATACCAGTTCACAATGGCCGCTACTGGCGGCGTATCCGTGTCAAGGCATTGCCTGCCAAGGTCGCTGTCTGCGGGGAGCATGCCGGTAGTTAAAGCCAGGTGGCCGCCGGCAGAATTCCCGGAAACCACTAGTCGGTCGGTGTCAAAACCGTATTGCTCGGCGTTGCGGCCGACCCAGCGCAAGGCACACAAACTGTCTTCCACCGCTGCCGGAGCCAGCGATACATCGCCCAGGCGATACTGCACGTTAACCGCTGCCCAGCCCTGCTGCAGGTAGGGCAGTAAACGCAGGATATTGGCTTCCTTAGAGCCGGCAACCCAGCCGCCGCCGTGGAAGTAGATAAATGTTGGCACCGGCCCGTCGGCGTTAGAAGGTCGATACACGTCGACTTTCAACTCCATGTTGTTGGCCGTCATGTAGGTAATATTGGGGGTGACTCTGAATTCATTCTGCACGGTCGCGGCCCACGCCGCGGTGTCGCCAAGTTGTGCCCAGCTCGACTGCGTAGAGATGAGCATGGTAGTGCCGAGAAGAAACAGGCTAATGAGGTTTTTATGCATGGCTAATCTCCAATTGTTGTTTTTATGCGCTAGACCAAGTTAAAGGAGAAATTGGCAAAGGGACAGGATTATTTTTCTGCGAAGTAGTACTGGTGGTCGGAAAGTGACAGATTCACCCGATAATTGAATAAACTGTCCCCCTACTATTAAAACCTGCCGGTGACTTCGGAATCCTGCGAATTGCCCGCTTGCGTATTAGCATGGGTGTATTGGCCGCGCCGTGATTAATGGAAGCGAGACTGTACTGGGAATAGACAGAAATCCATCGCCTCTGTTACAAACTGGCAAGAATTAGATTATTGTAAGGTCTATAGAAGAGAGCCGAGCAGGCGGTAAACATTTCTTGCTCTTTTTGGTTTCATTGTTTCTTGGAAAATAGTTTATATGGCAGATTACACACCACCCAAGGTCTGGGTTTGGGATGCGGAAAATGGCGGCGAGTTTGCCAACATAAATCGACCCACTGCAGGCGCGACCGAAGACATTACTTTACCGATTGGTAAACATCCATTACAACTTTATTCACTGGCAACCCCCAACGGGGTCAAAGTCACCGTGATGTTGGAAGAATTGCTGGCGCTGGGCAGGAAAGGTGCGGAGTACGATGCCTATCTCATCAACATTGGCAAGGGCGAGCAGTTTGGTAGTGACTTCGTCGCGATTAATCCGAATTCGAAAATTCCGGCGTTACTTGACCACAGCAGCAATCCTCCGACGCGGATCTTCGAGTCCGGCGCGATTCTTTTGTACCTGGCTGAAAAGTTTTCTGCATTCTACCCTGACGACCCGTCCATGCGCGCGGAATGCCAGTCCTGGCTAATGTGGCAGATGGGCGCCGCGCCTTTCCTCGGTGGTGGCTTTGGTCACTTCTATGCCTATGCGCCTGAGAAGTGGGAGTACCCGATCAACCGCTATGCGATGGAAGTCAAACGACAGTTGAATGTGCTCGATCAGACCCTGGCACAGCGACGCTATCTCAGCGGTGATGAATACACTATCGCCGACATCGCAAACTATCCCTGGTACGGAGCCCTGGTGCTGCACGATATTTACGATGCGGCAGAATTTCTCGAGGTGGCGTCGTACCAGAATGTTGTGCGGTGGGCGACAGAAATTGAGGCGCGTCCTGCGGTAGAACGGGGTCGACGGGTTAACCGATCATGGGGGCCCGAGGCAGAGCAAATGGCCGAGCGGCACGATGCGAGTGACTTCGACGTGTAAAAGCGGAGAGATTTATTTGTAAACACCAGTCAGCCTGGCAGCGGCTGCGATGAGGGTGTGACTTTGTTCTTCAGTACAGTTCTTTGTGTAATGCAGAGAGGGGAATAAATCACCTGCTCTTTTTCTAAAGATGTTTTTCAAGTGCGGCCCGCACATAGTCAGGGTTGCTGCGCTGCATGTAGTCTGCGGATTGATCCTTCCAAACTACCTTGCCTTCACCATCGATAAGCAAGGTAGTAGGAATTGGCAAGCCGGGAAGTCCCGGTGGACGCACTGCGGTGTTGTGATTGCGAAGCCCAAATAGATTCGTCACCTCGAGTTTGGGGTCCGCCAGGATAGTGCCGGTCAAGCCGTGCTTATTGCGACCGCTTGTGATCTGCTCAGGAGTGTCTGTGCAAACAGTTACTATCTGAATTCCACGCTGATTGAGATCGGCGCTTAAATCTTCTGCCCATCGCCGAAACTCGGCGATACAGTAAGGTCACCAGTGCCCGCGAAAAAACTTGAGGAGAACCGGTGAGCCAGCCAGGGACGCAGATTCGAAGACTGCTCCTTCCCCGTCCAGCGCGGAAAACACAGGAAGGCTATCGCCAACCGCGATGGCATCTCCAGCGCCTTGCTTGCGAAGGGCATACAGTCCCAGCAGCATGACGCCACCGAGGCTTGCCATGCCACCGAAAATGCCGCTGATTCAGCCGCTACCGGCAGTAAAAAAACTGGCCATGCCGAGCAGGGTCCCTATTAACTTGCTATTAACTTAGTACGCAAGCTGCTGTAGTAGATACACCAATTGCATGGCATTGGTCTGTGCCAGTTGTTGCAGATTGGCACCACCTCCATGACCGCCTTCTGCGTTTTCGAAATAGATAATATCGTGCCCCTGTTCAATCATCCGCGCCGCCATCTTGCGAGCGTGACCGGGATGGACACGGTCGTCCTTGGGATTGGTCCAGAGAAAAATTTCAGGATAGTCTTCCTCAGCTGACACCAACTGATAGGGAGAATATTCAGAAATGTAAGCGCGTTGCTCAGGGATATGGGGATTGCCATATTCGGCCATCCAACTCCCTCCCGCCAAAAGCTTGTGGTAACGCAGCATATCGATGAGCGGGACTGAACTGATTATGCCTTTAAATAGTTCCGGTCTCTGTACCATTACCGCCGTGACCAGCAATCCACCGTTGCTGCCACCACGTATGCCCAGGTGTTCCGAACTGGTCAAGCCGGAGTCCAACAGATCTTCTGCAACTGCAATAAAGTCCTCGTAGACTCGATACCGATTTTCCAATATCGCCGACTGGTGCCAACTGGGTCCGTATGCCCCGCCACCGCGGATATTCGCCAACACATAGGCTCCACCACGGGTGAGCCAGGCCTGATCCATTGCTCCCATATAAGAGGGCGTGCGTGAGAGTTCGAACCCACCGTAGGCAGTAAGTTCTGTCGGCGTTGTGCCATCCATTACAATGGCGTTCGGGCGCACGACAAAATAGGGGATACGGGTACCGTCAGCACTGCTGGCAAATTTTTGTTCGGAGACAAACTTGCTGGCATCAAACCGCGGTTGCAGGGCCTTGATGGCGCGGGGCTGGTTGTTGTCTTGCACCAGGTACAGAGTGCTGGGAACCAGAAAACTCTGGTAGCTTACCAGCACCGTGTCGGAGTAATCATCGGCCGACCTTACCTGGATGGCGCCTGCTCCAGGCAGAGCAACCCGCGACAGCTCCCAGCCGTCAGCGCCAGCTTGCGCGCGCAATAAAACTCCGGCTACATCTTTTAGCGCGGTGATATACACAGCTTCGCTACTCATACTAACGTCAGCGATAGCATCGACTTCTTCGCTGTCTCCAGGATCGAGAATGGTCGCGAGTTCGGTAGCGACACCAGCGCTGACGCTGGCTGCAAGGTTCATGGAAATCAGGCTACCAGCGGCAAAAGATTCTGCACCCTCCTCCTCACCATTTGGCGACCAGTCAGTACGCAGGCGGACGATGGGATGCTGTCCGAGCACGCCCCTGAATTCTGCATCGATGGGCAATGGCAGTTTTACCAGGGTGTTCTGTTCGCTGAGAAACCAGTTTTCTTCGGTGAAAAAGTCGGGTGTACGAGTGACGAAAGTGTGGTCGGTCTCTGCCGCGACCAGGCTTCTAACGCCCACCGCCATTTACTCGGCGTCAATTTCAAATATCTGCTCGGCGACAGCAAGGTCGCTACCACGATGCCATAACCTCACTGTACGCGCATAACCTGAGTCGGTGAGCGAACCATCACCAAAGTCACTTCCCACCAACAGCGTATTTTCATCGACCCAGTCTATAGTTGATTTTGCCTCTTCCAGCACAAAGCCACCGTCGACAAAATTTTGATTATCCAGATCATACTCTCGAACGGTGACCGCATCCTTGCCACCACCGCTTAGGTTGATCAGGCAGCGGCTGTGATCGCTGGACAGGCAGGTTCTGCCTTTATATACCCAGCTAGCGTTCTCCACGACAGCGAGGGAATCGACATCGAGAACCGTTTCCCATTCGGTATCCTCTCCGGCATAACTCTCGATGCTGGCGCGCCGTAAGATGCCGCGGGTGTGATCCGTATCCTGTCAGAAATTATAGACCATGCCGTCAACAATGCTGCCGAAGGGAATGCGGTCGTCCGAGGTTAGTATCTGATTTATCTCACTTCGAATGTCTTCGAATCGAGGATCGCCCTGCAAGCGTGGCATTGACAAGGCATTCTGCTGCGCCGCCCAGTTAAGCGCTCTTTCGCCTTCCACGTTTTCCAGCCAGATAAATGGATCTTCTGTTTCGCTTTCCCGGTTTGCAGGGAGGTTTGCCGACACATTACTTTCAGCTATGTCATTTTGCACTACATCATCAGCCTCGCCGCATGCACTCAGCACCAGGCACAGGCTCAAGACCCCGCCACGCAAAAACAATTTCGCTTGCATTGTCATCACCTTTGTTTGTTCTTAGTATACTGTTCATGTTTTCCCAGCCCAGGTCTTAAGCGCGCGTTGGGTTTCTTTTTAGCTATGAGCCTAGCATAGCAGACATTCAACCCGGACTACTTCGATGCACAAGACTACCAATCCAGCGCTGCGCAGAAGGCTTACCCTGCCACTGGTAACTCTGTATGGGCTTGGCAATATCCTTGGCGCCGGTGTCTACGTGTTGATTGGAAAAGTCGCCGGCGAAGCGGGTTATTTTGCCCCGGTTTCGTTTCTGATGGCAGGGATAATTGCGGCGATTACCGCGTTCTCATTTGCCGAACTCTCTTCTCGCTATCCTCTAAGTGGCGGTGAAGCGGTCTATGTGCAAAAGGCATTCGATGTAAAACAGCTATCCCTCACTGTTGGCTTATTGATAATAATCACCGGAATTGTCTCCGCAGCCACGCTCACCAGAGGATTTTTGGGTTATCTGCAAGTGTTTATTGTTTTGCCTGACTGGCTTGTCATTCTGTGTCTGCTCGCTTTGCTGGGACTGATAGCTATTTGGGGTATTTTTGAATCAGTCTCAGCGGCTGCGCTGTTCACATTGATCGAAATAGGCGGGCTGATCTTTATCCTTTTCATCGCGGCACCAGCTTGGGAACAGTTGCCGCAGCGGCTGGCGCAATTCACCCCTGGCTGGCAGATCGATCAATGGAGTGGGATTGTTGGCGGTGCCTTTCTGGCTTTCTATGCTTATGTAGGCTTCGAAGACATGGTCAATGTCGCGGAAGAAGTAAAACAGCCGCAGCGCAATTTACCGATAGCGATCCTGTTGGCGCTGGGGTTGGCAACGGTGTTGTACCTGTTAGTGGCGGTTAGTGCGCTGTTAGTGCTCTCACCCTCGCAACTGAGTCAAACGGCGGCTCCGCTGGCCACACTCTACGAGGCAGTAAACGGAAACAAGCCCTGGCTCATCGCTGTCATCAGCCTGTTTGCCGTCGTTAATGGCGCCCTGATACAGATAATTATGGCCTCGAGAGTTTGTTACGGTCTGGCACGCCTGCACTGGTTGCCATATTTTCTTAGCGCCGTGAATGCCCGGACCCAGACCCCTGTCTATGCAACCTTCTTAGTCACATCGCTTATTATGCTTGCAGCGATTTGGCTTCCAATCGAAACACTGGCGAGAACTACCACCTATTTACTGTTGATTGTTTCTAGCTTGATAAATCTGGCGCTGGTCAGGATAAAACGCCGTCAGGAAAGCGTCTCCGATATATTCGAGGTAAGTATCGGCATCCCGATCACGGGCTTTTTCGTATCTGTGATATTTCTATCTGCTCAGACAATTTCATTGCTGCTGGATTAAAGGATCAAAGGGGTCAGATCAAAGGGGTCAGAGTAGTTTTATTTTGTTGGATCAATTGGATTGCGATTCAAGGGATGGCAATCAAACTACTCTTACCCCTTTGATCCTTTACTTTTTGGCAGTGGGTGCTAGTCTGCTTTTCATAATAATAAATTGAGAGCAACGGAGGGATAACAAGGTGCTGCGAAGCTTAACGCTGTCTGCTGTGCTGTTTGGTCTTGCGACTACTGTGTCGCTGCAGGCTGCCGAGGCTCCTGCGTCAGTCGCATGGCAGCGGGCCCTGCTCGATCAGTACTGCATCGCGTGTCACAACGACCAGACCCGCACGGCGGATCTCACGGTGCAGAGTGTGGCGCTGGATCGGGTCGGCCAGCACGTCGATGAAATCGGCGTCTGGGAGAAAGTGGTGCAGAAGCTGCGGGCGAGAGAGATGCCCCCGGTGGGACTGCCGCGACCGCAGCGGCCTGACTACGACCGCCTGGCGTCGTGGCTGGAAGCGTCGCTCGACAACGCCGCCGTAGCTGCGCCTAACCCCGGTCGGCCGGTCGTCCACCGGCTCAACCGTGCCGAATACACCAACGCTATCCGGGATTTACTGGCACTGGAGATCGATGGACGCGAGCACCTGCCCGCCGACGATTCCGGCTACGGCTTCGACAACATCGGCGACGTGCTGAGCCTTTCACCCAGCTTGTTGGAACGCTACACGATCGCGGCGGCGAAGATCAGCCAGCTTGCCGTCGGCGATCCTGGCATCCGCCCCACACTCCAGACCTATAACATGCGCACGACACTGATCCGGAATGGCCGCACCAGTTCAGCGCAGCCGTTCGGGACGCGGGGTGGCACGTCCGTAAGTCACTACTTTCCGCTGGACGGCGAATACCGGGTGAAGATCCGGTTGCAGCGGACCCACGCCAACCAAATCCGCGGACTGGCCCGGCTCCAGGACATTGAGGTACGTCTGGATCGTGCACGTATCGCCGAGTACACCATCGGTGGAG
>CAVOFA010000042.1:0-21686 GCA_963694865.1 Gammaproteobacteria bacterium
GTTGGCCAGGTGGCGGTTGATGATCGCTCCCCAATCGCCGCCAGCGATGGCGTAGCGTTCGTAGCCGAGTTTCTCCATGAGAGCGGCGAGTATGTGGGCCATTTTCTCTGGGCTATATCCCGGTTGGGTGGGTTTACCTGAAAACCCAAAGCCAGGAAGAGAGGGAGCGACAACATGAAAGGAATCCGTGATGTCGTCGCCATGGCTTACCGGGTCTACCAATGGACCGATAATATTGCTGAATTCACTGAAGGATCCGGGCCAGCCATGCACAATCATCAGCGGTATAGCGTCCGGGTTAGCCGAACGCTGGTGAACGAAGTGCATTTCTAATCCATTAACTTCGGTTTTGAACTGATCGAATTGATTTAGTTGAGTTTCTTGTTGCCGCCAATCAAAGTCGTTTTGCCAGTAGTCGAGTAATTCTTTCAAGTAACTGATGTCGGTTCCGTATTCCCAGCTGGTATTGTCAATCTGATCGGGTAGCCGAGTATTGGCCAGACGCCGCTTCAAATCTTCGATGTCAGCATCGGCGACGGCTATTTCGAAAGGCAGAATCGGTGCATCGTTATTCGCCAGGTAAGGAGAGTCTGTAGTCATGGTTGCCGGTCTCTTTAGTAGTTCAGACGTGGTTCCTGCGGGAGCAGTTCGCCCCCAGGCCTGGTTACTCTCGATGTTTCTCAGGTCCGGGTTTGCCGCTTCCACATTGCTGGCTAAGGTCGCCAGTACCGTCACTGCCAGTAGCACCGACTGCACCACTACTACTTCTCGAGTTTTGTGCACGATTGCAACTATCTTGCTTAATGTACTCATAGTATTCCTTGCAACGTATCCAATATATTCACCATGCTTTCAAAACGTTAGAAATTATACTTAATGCCTCATCTAATTCAGAACGGGCAATGTTCAATGCCGGTAAAAGCCTAATGCTATTACCTCCAGCTTTAACCACTAACAACTTGTGCTCCTGCAGGCGAGAACACAGCTCGGTGTTATCGATATGGCAGTTCAGGCCTATCATCATGCCCAAGCCTGTCACAGCCTTCAGCCGCTGCGGGTTAGATTCGATCAGCAGGGCTAGCTCGCGGCGAAAATACTCGCTATTGGAGGCCAGCTCTGACAGAAAACTGGGTTGGCATATCTCATCAATTACCGCATTTGCTACCGCCATAGCCAGTGGGTTACCGCCAAAGGTGCTGCCGTGACTGCCGGGGGTCATAGTCGCCGCCAGCTTCTCGATGCTAAGGCAGGCACCGACAGGGAACCCGCCTCCAAGTCCTTTGGCAGAGGCCAGCACGTCTGGGCTCACTCCCAGCTGCTGGTAGGCGTAGAGTGAGCCAGATCGGCCCACACCACATTGCACTTCGTCAAACATCAAGACAATATCCTGCTGATCACAGAGTTCCCTGACCGCTGCAAGATAGTCAACGGGCAGCACCTTGATACCGTTCTCACCCTGGATTGGTTCAATGATTATACCCGCTGTACGTGCATCGACGACGCGCCTAAGCGACTCAATATTCCCGCTCTCGGCCTGATCAAAGCCGGCGTCGCCAACCAGAAACCCCTCGCAGTGTAGCGGGTTGGCAGCTGCCGCTATTGTCGCCAGAGTGCGTCCATGAAACGCCCCGGTCATGCTGACGATGCGATTGCGTTGTGGTTGTTGTTTCGAGTGATGGTAACGACGAATTATTTTGAAACCACACTCTACCGCTTCGGCCCCGGAGTTGCAGAAGAAAACCTTGTCGGCAAAGCTGTGCTCCATCAGTTTGTGCGCCAAACGCTCGCTCTGCGCTATGCGATAAAGATTCGATGTGTGCCAGACTTTGTTAGCCTGCTCGGTCAGTGCGGCCACCAGCTTTGGGTGGCAGTGGCCGAGGCAATTCACGGCGATGCCCATGGCAAAATCCAGATAGCGCTGGCCGTTACTGCTGTACAGATAGCTGCCCTGTCCATGGTCAAACTCGAGATCAGGTGTACCGTAATTTGGTAGTAGTGCAGAATTCATAAATTAGTCCGGATACGGGTAGGAAAGGCCTTCGTCTTGGCGTGACATTAGCGCGGGATTGGCGGCATCATGCCGTAATCCAGTGTATGATTCAACATAGCTGGCACGGCAGGAAACCAGACAGCCAGGCCTGAAATTTAAAGAAAGCGCAGGAAGAACTTTGACTTGTTTGATATAGCTAAGAATTTACCTGAACTGCCAGGTTCGGTGGACGCAATCCCGCACAGGGCAGAGCCGGTACAGGTATCGCCCCGACATTACGTCAGCGGCAGGCAAATCGTAGCGCCATTGCCGGAAAATTTACAGCGCGCGGTTTTTGGCCTGGGATGTTTTTGGGGCGCCGAGCGGATGTTTTGGGAACTACCCGGGATTTATAGCACAGCGGTGGGTTACGCCGGTGGCATCACCGCCAACCCCAGTTATGAAGATGTTTGCAGTGGGCGGACTGGTCACACCGAAGTGGTATTGGTTTTTTATGACCCCTCGCAGTTGAGCTACCAGGCTTTACTTGCGGCCTTTTGGGAATCCCATGATCCGACTCAGGGTATGCGTCAGGGTCCTGACCGGGGCACACAGTACCGGTCCGCTGTTTACACAACGGGACAGCAGCAATTGCAGCAAGCCGAGCACAGCAAAGTCCAATTTCAGCAAGCGTTACGGGACAATTCCTACAAGGAAATAACTACTGAAATCATTTCCTTGAGTGAGTTTTATTATGCTGAGGATTATCATCAGCAGTACCTCGCTAAAAATCCTGCCGGCTATTGCAGTCTTGCCGGAACCGGTACCTGTTACACGCCAGCGCCACTGGAAAGTTAAGATTGGTCGGGGAAAAAATCTCGAACTTCCGCCTCTTTCTCCATTGCGTCCTCGTAGCCTAACTGGCAAAGGGCGCCACAAAAACCCTTCTCATAGAGAATCAAACTAAGCAGAGTTCCCGAGGAGCTTTCCTTGATGTACCGGGTCATGACCTTGGGCAATTCATGGTAATAGTCCATCGCCAGAATATTAAGCTCCTTGCTAGGTGATATTTCCAGCAACTCAACCTGGTTCATGTGCATAGCGTTGTGTCTGACCGCCGCGGCCGGTACATGGGGAATTACCTCGTTCATATGGCGGAGAAACTCCAGATCATTCTCCAGCGTGTCGACGAAGGCGCTATTGAGAATATGTCCCAATATCTGCGCCAGGGAAGGCTGTTCCGTCATCTCATCTTCTAACGGTGCCTTGGTTTGATTGCCACTGACGCCTATAGCCAGTAGGCGCCTGGGGCCCAGGTGCAAGGCAGTGCTGGTAGGTGCCAGCTGGCGAATAGCGGCATCACCAAAGAACTGTGAATCTATTTTCACGGCCGGGAAGATAACCGGGATGGCGGAGGATGCCAGCAAGTGTTGTAAACCTATGTCGGTTCTAACGCCTATCCTGTGTGGACCTTGCCAGTCTTTTACGCTTTTTATGGCCTGATAGAAAGACACAAATTCTCCGCTGCTATAGGCTGACGCTGTTATCCCGAGCGCATCCAGTAGACCGGTGTCAATATTGTGTTGAATACGCTCGAACTTGATAACTCTGGAAAGCAGGCCGGCCAGGGGTTCGTTGTTCACCAGGGCTACGGCGTCGTCTGAGTTCTTGCCGCTAAGCATCCCCAACAGAAGGCCGGAGGCCCCGGTGAGCAAATTTGCCGACTGTAGATTGTAGACTTTATCGCTGCTGATATTTTTCCACACAGCTTCCAAGGTTCGTACGCCGGTTCGCAAACGGTGGGCGTGAGTGGCTAGGGAGGCCGCGTTCAACGCCCCCGCGGAGGTGCCGGCAATAATATGAAATGGATTGCGGGTATGTTTCGGCAATACCTGGGTAATGGCGCGCAATACGCCCACCTGGTAGGCCGCTCGGGCGCCGCCGCCGGTTAGAATTAAACCTGTGCGCTGTTGATCAGTAACTGGCAGTAGGGACATGGGCTGGCAGGATTGTCACTCTTAAAATTGCTTTATATCAGTTTCACAATAACCAGACCTTATCGCAGCGCAGTACAATTGCACATAGCTTTGTCAACGCGAGGGATTTATGATGAGGTCAGCTAGGGATATTAGTCGGATTAGAGGGTTTTCTTTTTGTCACAACCATCAATAGATCAATTAGTTATAGCTATTTCTTCTCGCGCTCTATTCGATTTGGCGGAAAGCCATCGAGTGTATGAGGAGGAGGGCCTGGAGGCCTATCAAAATTATCAAATAACGCGGGAAGAAGAGCCACTACAACCCGGCGATGCCTTCACCCTGGTAAACAAGCTATTGCGGTTGAATGAGTTGCTGGAAGAGTCTCCGGTGGAGGTGATCTTGCTTTCCCGTAACAGTGCCGACACCGGCTTGCGGGTGTTCAACTCTATCCAGCACTACGGCCTCAGCATCAGCAGGGCGGCATTCTGCAGCGGTGATAGTCCGTACCGCTATATCTCGGCCTTCAATAGCCACCTGTTTTTGTCTACGGATGGTGCAGATGTGCGACAGGCGCTGGATCTTGGCGTTGCCGCTGCCACAATCTTGCCTTCCAATACCTCGGCATCACAGCAGGACCAGCTTAAAATCGCTTTCGACGGTGACGCTGTATTATTCTCCGATGAATCCGAGCAAATATACAAAGACAGTGGGCTGGAGGCATTTACCGACAATGAGCAGAAAGCGGCAGATCAGCCTCTCAGTGGCGGTCCTTTTAAGCCGGTGTTGGCCGCGCTGCAACAGATCCAGATGGCGTTTCCGGTGGGAGAGTCACCGCTGCGAACGTGCCTGGTAACGGCGCGTTCGGCGCCCGCACACGAGCGAGTAATCAAGACGCTGCGGGCATGGAATATCCGTATCGACGAATCCCTGTTTCTTGGAGGTCTGGACAAGGGGGGATTTCTGCAGGCATTTGATGCCGACATATTTTTTGATGATCAGCAGGGGCACTGTGACTCGGCCAGAAACCACGTTGCGACCGGTCATGTGCCTCATGGAGTATCAAATATATAGAATAATATCAAATAATTAAGGGGTGTTTTTTAACCATATTCTAGAATACAGTGTAAAACAAGCCCAGGCCCAATAACAGCACAATGAGTATCTGCTGTAGAACTCTGTCAGGCACCTTCGCGCTTAACCTCGAACCTAGGTGAATGGCCGGTAGAGAACCTATCAGCAGGCTTACCAAGAGTTCCAGGTCTACATAGCCACTGGCCAAATAGCCAAGCCCGGCAATAAATGTCAGCGGCACAGCATGGGCAATGTCGGTACCGATAATTTTCGCAGTCGGGGTTTGAGAGTAAATCACCAGTAGAATAGCCGCACCGAAGGCTCCTGCTCCTACTGACGAGAGGGTAACGCAGATGCCGAGAAGCAAGCCCATGAGCCAGGTCATGGCAACCCGGTGCCGGTGTATCGCTTTCATTATGAAGGGTGGCCGATCCTCGACCGCCCCTTTCCGTAGCCTCTCTCTGAATAGCAGTATAAAAGCGGTCACTATTAGCATGATACCCAGACTATTGGTTAGCAGCTCTTCGAATTCCGTGGACTCCTGAAAGCTCTGATCCAGAAAGAACGCGTGCAACAGCAGCGATACCGGGATGCTGCCCAGCGCCAATACGCCAACAATTTTCCAGTTCACATTGCCCCGCTTGTGGTGAGAGGCAGCGCCACCAGCTTTGGTTATGGCGGCATAGAGTAGGTCGGTGCCGATAGCAACGGCCGCAGGGTATTGAAATAACAGCAATATTGGTGTCATGAGGGAGCCACCACCGACACCGGTGAGTCCGATGGCGAATCCCACTCCGGCACCTGCAAGAATATGTAGTAAAAAGTCCATGAATATCAATCTCTAACAATAATTTTCTAGTGCCAAGTCTTAAGCTCTGGTTGAGGCATGTGAAAAGATAAATCTTATTGTTTATTCTTAGAAGGAATATTTTGGAATATTTTAATAACTAAAAAGAATATAATATCGACTTAAAGCAATGCCGAGAAAGAAATGGGAGGTTGGATGAAGCTACAGCAGTTGCGCTACGCTTGGGAGGTGTCAAGAAACGATCTGAATATTACTCAAACGGCCATCAATTTACACACGTCTCAGCCCGGTATAAGCAAACAGATCCGGGCGCTAGAAGACGAATTAGGGGTAGAGATCTTTGTCCGTAATGGCAAGCATCTGTCAAAAATTACGACTGCCGGCGAGGCTATCCTGCAGTCAATCGAAGAAGTTATCCGGAAAACCGATAAAATCAAGTCAATCGCGGATGAGTACAGTGCTCAGTCCCAGGGCAGTCTGTCCATCGCTACCACCCATACACAGTGCCGATACGTGTTACCGCCTATAATGCAACAGTTTATCAAGAAGTTTCCTGCGGTTGCCCTGCATATGCATCAGGGAACGCCGGAGCAAATATCGGCATCGGCAGCAGATGGGGTCGCAGATTTTGCCATAGCCACGGAAGCGCTGGAATTGTATCGAGACCTGGTGATGATGCCTTGTTATCGCTGGAATCGAGCGATTATAGTGCCAAGATCTCATGTTTTATGTAAGGAAGAGAAGTTAACCCTAAGAAAAATATCACAATTTCCATTGGTCACTTATACTTTTGGCTTCACCGGCAGATCCAAGTTGGATGAGGCCTTTGCAGCCGAAGGCCTGCAGCCACGCGTAGTGTTCACCGCTGCCGACGCCGATGTTATCAAGACCTACGTCAGATTGGGGTTGGGCATAGGAATTGTGGCGAAGATGGCTCACGACCCGGGGCTGGACAGCGACCTCGTAGCTATCGACGCCAGTCACCTGTTCGAGGCCAGTGTGACTAAGATCGGCTTCAGGCGTGGCACATTCCTGCGCCAGCACATGTTTGAATTTATGGAAATGTTTGCACCACATCTGACTCGGGAGTTGGTCGAGAAAGTGATAGCAACCCCCTCAAAGTCAGAACTTGATAAGGTCTTTGCCAGGATTGAGCTGCCAGAACATTAGCGACTTGGCTGCACTACTCCTTATCGAGGTTGCTCCGGTGCAAGCCGCATTCCTTAATGGTAGCCTCTTCCCACCACCATCGGCCCTCGCGCTCATGCTGACCGGGCCCGGTGGGGCGAGTACAGGGCTCACAACCCAGGCTGACAAAGCCGTTGTCGTGCAGCGAATTATAGGGCACATCAAACAGTCGTATGTAGTTCCAGACGTCTTCGGAACTCCAGTTAGCCAGCGGGTTTATCTTGATGACCAGGTGGGATTCGCTGGAAAATGCGGTGTCCAGTTCAATTACCGCTACATCCCCCCGTGTCGGGCTCTGGTCTTTGCGTTGACCGGTTATCCAGGCATCCAGTCGGGCAAGCTTCCGCCGCAAGGGCTCCACCTTGCGGATACCGCAGCACTCTTCGTGGCCGTCTTGGTAAAAACTGAACAGTCCCTTGTTGGTCACCAATTGTTGAAGTTTGTCCGCGTCGGGGTAAAGGGTTTCGATGTTTATGTCATAGTGCTCACGGACACGCTCGATAAACTGATAGGTCTGCGGGTGTAGACGCCCCGTATCCAGTGTAAAAACCGGGATGTCCCGCTGCAGCTTGGAGGCCAGATCGATGAGAGCAACGTCTTCGGCACCACTGAATGAGATTCCGAAGTTCGGAAATTCTTGCAGGACGGTGGTTAATATCTCTTTGGGATGGCGCGCTTGCAGATCCTGATTCAGTGCTGTTATTTGCTGGGGTGACAACATTTAGAACGACTCAAAGCTTGGAGGAATGGGTAGGATGGTGGGTTCAGTTCGCACATTCTCGGTCATTTAGCTGGCCTGGTAAAGCACTGGGGAGTCCGACCCAGTATCACTCCGCTCGCAGCGGGCAATGTTTCACGTGAAAAACTTCAATGATTTTAAAGACTTAGACAGTCTAAGTGCGTAAAAGCGCAAAATATAGTGGGGGGGGATGGCTTGCTGTCAATATCTAGTGCCTGCCATCAAGCCGAAGGCTCTCAAACTGTCCTGACCTCATCTAATCTGCTAAATTACGACTATCGAAGATGTTTATTGGGAGCAGTTGTTGGCTATGGAAATAATGTGTCTGGATTTAGAAGGGGTGCTGGTGCCGGAGATTTGGATTGGTTTTGCTGAAAAAACCGGCATTGAGGAGTTCAGGGCGACAACCCGGGACATACCCGACTACGATGTGCTCATGCAACAGCGTCTGGGCTTGCTGGATCAACACGGTCTGGGTCTTAAAGATATACAACAAGTCATCGCGACGATGGCCCCGATGGCGGGCGCAGCAGAACTCATAGATTGGTTAAGAAAACGCTTTCAAGTAGTGATTTTGTCAGATACTTTCTATGAGTTTTCTCAGCCGCTAATGGCTCAATTAGGCTTTCCCACCTTGCTCTGCCATCGCCTGGTCGCCGATGAAACAGGCAGGGTTGTAGATTACAAGTTGCGTCAGAAAGACCCAAAACGGCAGGCGGTCAAGGCATTTCACAGCTTGAATTTTCGAGTGATTGCCGCCGGCGACTCATACAATGACACGAGTATGCTGGAAGAAGCAGACGCCGGCATCCTGTTCAAGGCTCCAGCCAATGTCATTGCCGAGTTTCCCCAGTATCCGGCCGTTGACCAGTACACGGACCTTAAGCTGGAAATCATCAATGCCAGTGAACGGGATATAGCCCTGTAGCGCTTATTCGAGGATGAGACACCCATGATTATGCAACTGCAAGAGTAGTTCGGGCATAGAGTCCGTTTTCAAAATAATCAAAATTTCTCTGCTATATAAGGTAGTTAGTTCACATAGTGTTGAAACTGCATTAAGCGCACTGGACGGTAGCTTGTGTAAGCCGCCATCGGCAAAAAAATACAGTTCAGACTCGTACTTCAGAAACGCGAAGCGGGAGCAGGGGTGGCGCACCAGGCTGGCACCTTGTTGCAGCCGTGATCGTAGTGCAGAAAGCTCAAGCGGGTGCTCTGCTGGCTGCACCAGCTCTGGGTATTTGGGGTTGCTTACATAACAGCCAAACCACTTGGCAAAGCTGCTCTCATCGGCGATTAATTCTGTTAGATCTTCTAGTGCCCGCTGCAGAGAGCCAGGATTAATGGCACCAGGCTTTAATGGCAGTGTATCGATGGAATCGGTGAAGCGCCGCGCCGGATTTGAGCGTGCAATCAAAGAATCGCTATAACCCTCCAGCATTTCTGCTACCGAGGGGGCACGAAAGCCGATCGAATAACACAAACTCTCGTTAACCGCTGTTCCCCAGTGGGCGATTTGAGGCGGCAGATACAAGACATCGCCGGGATTGAGGATGAATTCCTGTTTGGCTTCAAAGGTTTGCAGGATTTTCTGCTCTGAATTAGCGAGTAATGCGGCGTCGGCGGGACAGCGATCGCCTACCAGCCAGCGCCGCTGCCCACTGCCCTGTATCAGGAAGACGTCGTAAAAATCGAAATGCGGGCCGACGCCGCCGCCAGGAGCGGCGTAAGAGACCATGACATCCTCAATGCGCCAGCTTGGAAGGAAGTCGAAGGGCGTTTTTAGCGCGTTAACCAATGCCGACCATTGATCGACGGCCTGTACTAGTACAGTCCAGTCCCGGGACGGAAGTTGCTGGAACATGGTTTCGTCGAATGGCCCCTGCTCAAGCGCCCAATTGCCGTCTTTGCCCGTGTTGATCAGCCGGCTTTCAATAAATTCTTCACAGGCAAGCCCCGCAAGTTCCTCGGCAGTAATAGGATCATCAAAATCCTGGAAGAGTGCGGGCAGCAGTACCGGTTGTTGTTGCCAGTACTTATTGAGAAACTCCTGCCGCTTGAAATCCGGGTTAAGGGCGTAACTGCTCAAATATCTTCAGCCTGGGTGATGGCGGTACCAAGGTACAGTCGTGGTGTCAGGGCCAGCAGCTCAGCTTTGGCCTTTGCAGGGATCTCCAGGGCAGAGATAAAGGTCTGTATCGAGCTTTGATTGATGTCGTTGCCACGGGCCAATGCCTTCAGCTTTTCATAGGGTTGCTCGATTCGGTAGCGCCGCATCACGGTCTGTATGGGTTCGGCCAGCACTTCCCAGCACGCATCGATATCGTTGTCGATGGCGACCGCATTGATCTCCAGCTTGCCAAGGCCCTTTAGTGCGGACTTGTAGGCAAGCAAACTGTAGCCAAAGCCGATGCCTATATTTCGCAATACCGTAGAGTCAGTGAGATCGCGTTGCCAACGCGAGAGGGGTAATTTATCGGCCAAATGGCTCATAACAGCATTAGCCATGCCCAGGTTGCCTTCCGAATTTTCGAAATCTATGGGATTGACCTTATGCGGCATCGTCGAAGAACCGATTTCACCGGCAATGGTTTTTTGCTTGAAGTAGGCAAGCGATATGTACGACCAGATGTCCCTGTTAAAATCGATCAATACGATGTTGAAGCGGCTGATTGTCGAGAACATCTCCGCAATGGCATCGTGCGGTTCGATTTGGGTGGTGTAGGGGTTCCATTCCAGCCCCAAATCTTCGACAAACTCTTTAGCTACGCCGCCCCAGTCAACCTCCGGATAGGCTGCCAGGTGCGCGTTGAAGTTGCCGACTGCACCATTAATTTTGCCCATCACTGGACTATTCGCACATTGTGCCGACTGTCGTTCCAGCCTATGAACCACATTGGCAAACTCCTTGCCTACGGTCGTTGGTGAGGCATTCTGGCCGTGAGTGCGTGACAACATGGGCTGCTTCGAATATTGATGCGCCAGCAGTCGTAACGAGTCTATGAGTGCGGTCATGGCCGGTAACAATACGGCATCGCGCCCATCTTTGAGCATCAGGGCATAGGCAAGGTTGTTGATGTCCTCTGAGGTGCAGGCAAAATGCACAAATTCCAGGTGTTCGCGTAACTCTGCGGAGGTTTCAAGTTTTTCCTTTATAAAGTACTCGACGGCTTTAACATCATGATTGGTGGTGGCTTCAATGTCCTTGATGCGCTGCGCATCGGCACAGGAAAACTGATCGATTAACTGCTCCAGGAAGGTCTGAGCTTCTGCGGATAAAGCGCTTAATTCTGGCACATCTGGCTGCGCCGCCAACTTTTGCAGCCAGCGAATTTCCACCAGAGTGCGATAACGCATTAACGCGTATTCGCTGAAGAAGTCCGCCAATTCCTGGCATTTGCCGCGATACCGCCCGTCCAAGGGCGAGAGTGCCATTAGAGGGTGCAATCGGTGCTTATCCATGTAAAATTCCTAGTCTGAAACAATGAGTTTATAGCGCATATTTCCGGCAGTTTTCTGAATTCTCTTGCGGTAGAAAACCAGCCGCCAGCGGCGCCCACCAAGTTGATGCCAGAGCACAGCGGAGCGGATACCTGCCAGGAGTAGCGCGCGAATTCGATTTGCAACTTGCTTGTCGTTCAAACGATCTGCCTTGCCCTGAACCTGTATTCGGTAGGGCAGAGTGCTGATTGTATCCTGATACAAGGTGGCTAGCTGCTCATATGCGCCATCGTTTTGAGTTTGCAGGGCGACATCAGCTGCCGAACTGCCCTCATCTACTTGCCGTATATCTGTCGCATTAATTTTCGCAAGTGTTGCCCGAATTATACTCTGTATCCTTTTGTTATTTATAAGTTTATTCCGCAATGAAAGCATCGCCAGCGTGTACCGAATCAGCTCTGCATTTTCTCTCAGTCGGTCATTGCTGAACATATCCTGCAGGGTCTTAAACCCCAGCCCCAGGTGAGCTAAATTTGGGTAAATATCTGTAATCGAGCCTGGGTCGAGTACCAGAACAGAGTTTACAGTTGTGGAAATAATGAGCTCATCTGTGTATCTACCCCTGGCAAGGCTGCTCACCAGCGCCGCACTTTGGGTGATTGCGGACAACGCGACAACCTGCTGCTCCCAGGGCGAGAAATCATTTGAGGTAACGTTCAATGATTGAGCCTCCAAGACACCTGTCCTGTTGATAAAATACAACGTACTGGCCCGGGGTCACCGCCCGTTGCGGCGCCTCGAAACTCACCTTGAATAAATCACCTTCATGTTGAGAAATTGTGCAGAGTTGATCGCTCTGGCGGTAACGTATCTTGGCTGTACACGTTAATGGCAAGTTGGGAGCGGTGTTGTTAACCCAGGTTGCGGTCGATGCTATTAATTGCTTGGAAAACAAATGCTTATTTCCATTTCCTTGCGCAACTACTAACACATTGCGAAGCAAATCCTTGTTTACTACATACCAGGGCGCCTCGCTGTGGTTGGGTTTGCCGCCGATGCCCAGGCCCTGCCGCTGGCCATAGGTATAGTACATGAGGCCCCCATGGCTTCCGATGCACTCTCCTTCCGTGGTTTCAATGTCTCCGGGGTTGGCGGGTAAGTATTGCTCTAGAAAATCCTTGAACCTTCTTTCTCCAATGAAGCAGATTCCTGTGCTGTCTTTCTTGTCATGGGTTCTCAGCTGCAGAGACTCGGCAATACGTCGCACTTCAGTCTTTCGTAATTCTCCTACAGGAAACAAGCTGTTACGCAAGCTAGCTTCATTAACTTCGCATAAAAAATAGCTCTGGTCCTTGTTCTCATCCAACCCTTTAAGCAGATAGGTGCCGGCTTCAGTATCCAGTCTTCGTACATAGTGACCAGTCGCAATTTTATCGGCGCCCAGGCTCGTCGCGTACTCCAGGAATGCCTTGAATTTAATTTCACGGTTGCACAATACGTCCGGGTTTGGCGTTCGACCGGCGCGATATTCCTGCAAGAAATGTTGAAATACATTATCCCAGTATTCCGCTGAGAAATTGGCTGTATGTAATCTTATGCCTAATTTGTCGCATACGGACTGTGCGTCTTCCAGGTCTGCTATAGCCGTGCAGTATTCGCTGCCATCATCTTCTTCCCAATTTTTCATAAACAGTCCTTCCACCCGATACCCGCTTTGCAGCAGCAGATGGGCGGCGACGGAAGAGTCAACACCGCCAGACATGCCGACGATGACGAGTTCTGGGGAAGTTTGGGTCTGTGCTGCTATTTCTACCATGGTTTTAGTCTGTGTTGATAAGCGAAAGAGGATAACGAGCCCCGTGTAGATAATCCTGTAATACCCGCAACACCATAGGACTACGAAGCTCATCGCTCAGCAATTCAATTTCCTCGATACGCAGCCAGCTTACTTCCAGGATGCCGGAGTCTAATACTGCTGCGGACTGCTCAACAATGGGTTCGGCGATAAAACAGTGACGCACATAGCTAATCTTGTTTAGCGGAGAAGTATATTGGTAAATTCCGAGAAATTGATCGACCCTGACCTGCCAGGCAGTTTCTTCCAAGGTCTCTCTTTGCGCAGCAGCTATTAGCGACTCACCAATCTCCAGGTGTCCAGCCGGTTGATTATAAACTATCAATCCATCAGATTTCTCTTTCACCATTAAAAAGCGTCCTTCCCTCTCGACCACAGTAGCAACGGTGATATGGGGGCTATTTTCCATCAATTATTACCTCAATACGTGGTGCTATTTTACAAGCTGATCAGTAAGCTATGTAAGCAAACTCAATAATTACTTAAGCAAGGACGCCGCAGGTACTTCAGCTTGCTAAAAGAAACATGGATAATGGGGCTTTAATTCCTTGAGAGCGACCCATGAGTAAATTGACTCATCTCGACGAGCGCGGCAATGCGCACATGGTAGACGTCGGTGACAAGCAGACCAGCAGTCGTACCGCTATTGCCAGCGGTCAGGTGCGAATGGCGAGTAGTACTCTGGAACTGATAGCCACAACAGGACACAAGAAGGGGGATGTACTCGCTGTCGCTCGCATAGCCGGGATTCAAGCCGCTAAACAGTGTTCACAGTTAATACCACTGTGCCACCCTTTAATGCTTACCAGCATCCAGGTCGATTTTGAGCTGGACACAGCGCGCACACTGGTGAAAATATCGGCATGCTGTAAAGTCAGCGGCCAAACCGGGGTAGAAATGGAGGCTTTAACTGCGGTTTCCGTAGCCGCTTTGACCATATACGACATGTGCAAGGCGGTGGACAAAGACATGGTCATAGAATGCATTTGCCTGCAGGAAAAACAAGGTGGCAAGAGTGGGCATTATCAGCGTGCCAGCACTTCAACAGAGTAGATTATGTTAACAATTCATTATTTTGCCAGTATTCGGGAAGCCCTGAAGAGTAACGAAGAGCACTTTGAACTGCCCTCGCACGTGAGCAACGTCGGTGATTTAATCGACCACTTGCTGCAGTTGCATCCGCACTTCGAAGTGGTTTTTCGAAGGGATAAGAAGGTTCTGGTTGCGGTCAATCAGACCGTTGTGGCTAGTACTCATACTCTTACAGCGGGCGATGAGGTTGCTTTTTTCCCACCTATGACAGGCGGTTAGGCCGATTTTATGATCAGTATTCAAACAGAAGACTATAGTCTTGAAGAAGAGTACCAAGCACTGCGAGCGGCGGCTGGAGATGCCGGGGCAATTGTCACTTTTACTGGAATCGTCAGGGAGTTCTACGCTGGTGGCGGCGGAAAAATGGATACCCTCTACCTGGAGCACTACCCGGGGATGACTGAAAGTAGTCTCGAGAATATCGTCGCCGAGGCACAGGGACGGTGGCCCTTACTGGCGGTCCGGGTAATTCATCGGGTCGGTGAGTTGCGGCCGCAGGAACAGATCGTGCTGGTAGCAACTGCCAGTAGTCATCGACAGGCTGCGTTCGATGCCGCGCAGTTCATTATGGATTTCCTGAAAAGCCGGGCGCCGTTCTGGAAGAAGCAAAGCGCTGGTAAAGACAGCCACTGGGTTGATGCCAGAACTTCTGACGCCGATGCCCAGCTGCGTTGGCGGGACTCTGACAGCTAGGGTGTCTCGTTAGCGCTGGTCTGCAACCGCCACTGCCCCGGTTCCAGCCCATTCAGACTCCATTCTCCGACCTGGGTTCTTACCAGGCGGAGCGCAGGAAAACCAACGGCTGCGGTCATTCTTCTTACCTGTCTGTTGCGGCCTTCGTAGAGCGTCAGTTGAATCCAGCTGGTCGGGATTTGCCTGCGCTCTCGTATTGGTGGTTGCCGTGGCCAGAGTTGGGGCGCATCGATTACGGCCACCTCGGCGGGGCGGGTCAACCCATCCTTCAGCTCTACACCCTGTTGCAAGCGCGAAATTGCAGTGCTGTCGATAGAGCCTTCTACCTGCGCCAGATAAATTTTTCCGAGTTTGAATTTCGGCTCGGCTATGCGTTGCTGAAGCCTGCCGTCATTGGTAAGAATAAGCAGACCTTCTGAATCTTTGTCCAGTCTGCCAGCGGCATAATAGCCTTTCTTAGGTATGTATTGCGCGAGTGTGCGCTGCGGGTCGGCGCCAGTAAATTGTGAAAGTACACCGAAAGGCTTATTGAATAATAAAAGTTGTGACACACACGACTACCGCGCACACAGCGATACGCAAAAGACTCCAAGTTTATCACGAGAGTGATAATGAGCCGACTTCACAACTTTAAGTCAACGCCATGTTCGCAAAAGAACTACAGGCATTAACCAGAATCAGCGGCAATTTCTTCGGCGACAACTTCGGCTGCATCACTGTCCGCACCAGCGACACTGTCACCATCGTCATGGCTCTCCACCGTTGCTTGCACAGGAGCTGCGGAGGGCTCCGACAGTGCTTGAATATTGGCCGCGTGCAAACCCTTGGGCCCTTCGACGGTTTCAAACGAAACCAATTGACCAGCCTTAAGAGTTTTGTATCCTTCCATTCCTATCGCAGAATAGTGAGCAAATAGGTCGTCGCCACCTTCATCGGGTAAAATAAACCCGAACCCCTTTGCGTTATTAAACCACTTAACTTGGCCGTTACTCATGAGGAAACTCCGGACTTCTTTATTATTTATTTATTGTGTTTTTTTATGCATTACCTAAAAGCTATCATTGCTATACACCATAGATATTGCAATGTCAAAGGCTTGGCTCGCTTCAAAGCCTCAATTCAGCTGAGGAACCCAGGCGCTGCACCTTGAATTCCCATAATTCAGGCCCATAAATAAATATTGCGATTATTGACATCGTCGAACTCAGATCCACAGCAAATCACAAAAGGCTTTCCATAAATTGGATTCTGACGCAAAATCATCAGTGAACTCTGACTTTAAAAGACGGGTTTGCGACAAGTTTCAAGAATTCCAGCTAATTGACATTATCATGAAAAAATACAGCCAGCAGCAGCTATCGGTAAAGCTAGCAAATCAACCGTCGGGGCCGGATAATTCTGGTGATGATGAGGAAAATGTTGACGACACCGGTATTGCCACCACTACCGCGAAGCCCAAGCTGGAAAAACCGCCTTTATACAAAGTGGTTTTAATTAATGACGACTACACCCCAATGGACTTCGTCGTAGATGTGCTACGCTCGTTTTTTCATATGAACATTGAAAAAGCCACTCAAATAATGTTGAAGGTCCACACCGAGGGTAAGGGCGTCTGCGGTGTTTTTAGCAAAGACCTGGCCGAAACCAAAGCGGCGCAGGTAAATGGATATTCTCGGGAATGCGAGCAACCTCTGCTTTGCTCCATTGAAGTAGATCGATAACATTACTTGGCAACTACAGCTCATTAGGCTAGAAGGCATTTATGTTAAGCAAGGATCTGGAAGAAACTCTTAATTTGGCGTTCAAAGCCGCTAGAATTAAACGCCATGAATTCATGACAGTAGAGCACCTATTACTTGCACTACTTGACAATGAAATCGCCACTGCTGTGTTGCTGGCCTGCGATTGCGAGCTGGAGAAACTACGCAGCAACCTCAGTGACTTTGTTGACGCCACCACGCCATTGATTTCAGAAACGGAAGCGATGCGAGAAACTCAACCGACGCTGGGTTTTCAACGAGTGCTCCAGCGCGCGGTATTTCATGTCCAGTCCTCCGGCAAACGAGAGGTTACTGGAGCCAATGTATTAGTTGCTATCTTCAGCGAGCAGGAAAGCCAGGGCGTGTATTTTCTTAAACAGGACGATATCGCTCGAATCGATGTCGTTAATTTTATTACCCACGGCATATCTAAAATCCCAGGGCTCGACGGTGAGGGCGAATCTCCCCGTCCCCGTGAGCAGCAGGAAGAAGAGGGCTCAGCTGAGGCTTCATCGAATGCTCTGGACAGTTTCACAACCAACCTCAACTTCGAAGCCGAGGAAGGCCGCATCGACCCGCTTATTGGTCGCGAAAAGGAAGTAACGCGGGTAGTGCAAATTTTGTCTCGCCGCCGCAAAAACAACCCCTTACTGGTTGGAGAATCCGGCGTCGGTAAAACAGCCGTCGCCGAAGGTTTGGCCAAATTGATCGTGGAAGGCAAAGTGCCGGATGTGCTGGCTGAAAGTGTTATCTATTCCCTGGATCTCGGCGCGCTACTGGCCGGCACCAAGTACCGGGGAGATTTCGAGAAGCGGTTTAAAGCTCTGCTGGCAGAACTGAAGAAAAACGAGCATGCGGTTTTATTCATTGACGAAATTCACACCATAATTGGAGCCGGTGCTGCCTCTGGTGGAGTCATGGATGCCTCGAATTTATTAAAGCCAGTATTAACATCAAGTCACCTACGTTGCATTGGGTCCACGACTTATCAGGAATATCGCGGGATTTTTGAAAAAGATAGAGCGTTGTCGCGCCGCTTTCAAAAAATCGAAGTCGACGAGCCCGATGTGGAAACAACCTATAAAATCCTTAAGGGTCTGAAATCGCGCTTCGAAGATCATCACAATTTGCGATACAGCGACAATGCACTAAAGGTGGCATCAGAACTTGCCGGGCGTTATATCAACGATCGTCATATGCCGGACAAGGCCATCGACGTGATCGATGAAGCCGGAGCGTACCAACGTCTGCAGCCCGCGAGTAAGCGTAAAAAATTAATTCAAGCCACGGACATGGAGAAGGTAGTTGCTACCATCGCTCGCATACCGGCGAAGCATGTATCCAGTTCCGACCTGACAACCTTGAAGAGTCTGGAATCAAATTTAAAAATGGTTGTGTTTGGCCAGAACCGTGCCATCGAATCACTGGCAACCGCTATCAAATTATCTCGCGCCGGGTTGAATGATGGTGAGAAACCAATCGGCTCATTTTTATTTTCAGGGCCCACCGGTGTTGGCAAGACCGAGGTCAGTCGACAGCTTGCAAAAATTATGGGTATCGAGCTGATCCGCTTTGATATGTCTGAGTACATGGAGCGGCATACTGTATCCAGGTTAATCGGGGCGCCACCGGGGTACGTTGGTTTCGATCAGGGTGGATTGATGACCGAGGCTATCACCAAAAACCCCCACTGCGTCTTACTGTTGGATGAGATAGAGAAGGCACATCCTGATGTATTCAATCTGTTACTACAAGTGATGGACCATGGTGCCTTAACTGATAACAACGGCCGCAAGGCAGATTTTCGCAACGTCGTTCTTATCATGACCACCAATGCAGGAGCGCAGGAGATGGCGCGCTCGTCAATTGGTTTTACGGAGCAGGACCACACTATGGACGGTATGGAAATTATTAAGAAGACATTCACGCCGGAATTTCGCAACCGGCTGGATAGCATCATTCAATTCGGTGTCCTACGGCCGGAAATCATTCGCACTGTAATAGACAAATTCCTGGTCGAGTTGCAGGTGCAACTTGATCAAAAGAAGGTATTGCTACATGTGGATGATGACGCCGTCGATTGGTTTGTTGAGCATGGCTACAGTGAATCTATGGGTGCCAGACCTATGGCCAGATTGATCCAGGAGAAGCTCAAGAAAACTCTGGCCGAAGACATCTTGTTTGGCGAGCTCGCCGACAATGGCGGTGATGTCTATATCACCGCCGAAGATGACGATATTAAGCTGGAAATAACAGGCCGTAAGAAGCAGGAAAGGAAACAGCTAGCTCCTGCCAAAAATTAAATCGACCGCTCGCTGAGACTTTAGCTGAATAGAAAGACTATCTGGCGCGGTAGCTGATGCGGCCCTTGGTGAGGTCGTACGGCGTGAGTTCCACTTTGACCTGGTCTCCGGTCAAGATTCGAATATAGTTTTTGCGCATCTTCCCAGAGATGTGAGCTGTGACTATATGGCCATTTTCGAGTTTAACTCTGAACATGGTGTTGGGAAGCGTATCAACCACTTCGCCTTCCATTTCAATTAGATCTTCTTTCGCCATTTAAAATTCCAAGAGTGTTTACAGCGGGCGCATTGTGCCGGATTTTTTGTAGATAAGCAAAACGACCAGGCTAATTCAGCAACACCCACTTCCCTTGAATCAACAACTCAATAGGCCGAAACGAGCTTTTGTATTGCATTTTCGAGCAACCCATAATCCAGTAGCCTAAAAACAAATAGGGCAATCCCATTTCTTCTGCTTTACGGATTTGCCACAGAATTACAAAATTTCCAAGTGAACGCTTATCGAAGTCAGGATCGAAGAAGGTGTAAACGGCAGAAAGGCCTTGTTGCAAGACATCGATAACACTCACTGCCAGCAACTGATCTTGGTAGTAAAATTTGTAAAATGACGTGTCGGTGGTTTGTGCCTGTATAAAGGCTTCAAACTGCTCCGATGTCGCCGGGTACATATCACCGTCGCGGTGGCGAGTATTGATATAGCGCTTATACAATGGATACGAGTCTCGGTCATTCAAGTGATTTGTTTGAATTACACTCAGGTCTTGATTTGCATTCCATATTTTTCGATGACGACGCTTTGATTCGAACTGAGAGACAGGAAGCCGACAAGAGATACAGGCAGAGCACTTATCGCAATCGGGCCGATAGAGATGGGCGCCACTACGGCGAAAACCGAGCTCACTGAGTTTGCTATTAAGAGACTTATCGATCGTGAGGTCTGGATCGACAAACACGGTGCTTGCTTCCTCGTCATCTTTATAGCTACAGGAATGGGGAGAGGTTCGAAACAACCGCACCGAACTGATAATTTTAGATTTAGAATTCATTGCTTCCTGTTGCTGCGGTTTGACAGGACTTCCAGTCTCTACCGTATACTTTTTGCGGAATTAATTCGCGTAACTGCTGCACAAACTCTTCTCTACGGATCTCCACAGCTCCGAGATTTTTCAAATGATCGCTGCTGACCTGGCAGTCGATCAGTTCATAATCCCAACGTTGTAGCTGTTTAACCAAATACACCAGCGCCAGTTTAGAGGTGTTATCCTCCTCACTGAACATCGATTCCCCAAAAAAGACCCGTCCCAGGGCAATGCCATAGAGACCGCCAACCAGTTTGTCAGCGGACCAGACCTCCACAGAATGCGCGAAGCCACGGTCATGCAGTTCGACATAGGCCGCTTCCATCGCAGTGGTAATCCAGGTGCCGGTAGAACCTGCTCTATGCTCTGCACATCTTCGGATAACGGCGGGGAAATCCCGATCGAAAGAGACAGTGTAACGGCCTCTCCGTATCAGCTTGCCGAGGCTGCGGGAAAGTTTAAGTTGTGATGGTATCAGCACCAGTCTGGGGTCTGGTGACCACCAGAGTATAGGTTGGTCTTCTTCATACCAGGGAAATATCCCGTGTCGATAAGCATCGAGCAAGCGTCCGACTCCGAGGTCCCCACCCGCCACCAACAGGCCATCTGGCTCGGTAAGCGCCTGTTCGACCGGCGGAAATCCCGCTTGATCCGGCTCTATCCAGGGAATGGGCATGTGATCTCTCGGTTACGACTGTTTACGAATCCAGGAATTTCTCCGCATCCAGGGCAGCCATACAGCCAAATCCCGCACTGGTTACGGCTTGTCTATATACCTGGTCGGCAATATCACCAGCCGCGAACACGCCCGCTACGCTGGTTTCCGTGGCATTTCCGGACAATCCGGTATTCACTACGACATAACCGTTCTTCATCTGTAGTTGATCTTTGAAAATTTCTGAGTTGGGCACATGGCCGATGGCGATAAAAACGCCATCTACTTCAAGTTTGCTCATCTTTGAGCTCTGCGCGTGTTGCAGGCTCACACCCGTGACCCCCATGTCATCGCCTAGTACCTCAGCAAGCACATGATCCCATTGTATTGTGACCTTGCCTTCTTCAACGCGCTCGAAGAGTTTCTTTTGCAGGGTTTTTTCAGCTCGTAGCGAGTCGCGTCTGTGCACCAGGGTCACATGCGAGCATATATTGGCCAGGTACAGGGCTTCTTCGACTGCCGTATTGCCGCCTCCGATCACAGCCACAGCTTTGTTACGATAGAAAAACCCATCGCAGGTGGCACAGGCACTAACGCCCTTGCCCATGAACGCCTGTTCCGAGTCCAGCCCCAGGTATTGCGCCGATGCTCCGGTGGCAATAATCAGGGCGTCACAACTATAAGCATTGCTATCCCCCTGTAATTTAAACGGCCTTGCGCTCAGGTCCACCTGGTTGATGTGATCAAAAATAACATCAGTATCAAAGCGCTCTGCATGACTTTTCATTCTTTCCATGAGTTCCGGGCCTTGTAGGCCCTCGACATCACCCGGCCAGTTATCTACATCTGTCGTGGTGGTGAGTTGTCCCCCCTGGATGATGCCTGTAATCAAAACGGGGTCGAGATTGGCCCGGGCTGCATATACGGCGGCGGTGTAGCCGGCAGGGCCTGAGCCTAAAATGACTAATTGATGGTGCTGTACTTCGGTCATATCAATCATCCTGATGGGTGCTGGTGGTTCAGAGGTGCCCTAGCTTATATGATGCCACATCCT
>CAVOFA010000043.1:0-21552 GCA_963694865.1 Gammaproteobacteria bacterium
CCCTCTTTCTATCTTAAAACGTCAGGGGATTATTAAACAACTTAACCGAGCCATAGGCTAGCTCAAGTAAATCCAGTGTCGACTCCATTTGTAGCAACCAGTACAAGACCAGACCGCCCAAAATAATAACAGCAGAGCCGACTGCCGCCACTTCCTTATCATCCATTTTATTTTTATTATCCATCAAAAATCTCCCAACATCGCTGCATCGCAGCTGCTTAGCTAAACCCAATCCAACGACCAGTTGCCGCCACAGTGAACCAAATCAACAGCGACGTCACCGCCAGCAGGCGAAGTGTCCAGGGGTGTATTTCGCTATGAGGCCGGCTGTTCAGCAGTGGCTGCTTCAACAAAAACACAAAGCATGAGCCAGTGATGAGTACTAGCATCTTGATCCAGAAAACTTCCATGTAGTAGACCTTATCCGCCACCCCAGCGGCACAAAAAATCCCGGTCGCAACAGCAGTTAGTAAGCTGACTCGAAAACACTTGTGAGTGCCGCGAGTTACTGTTTCCGATGGGGTGTCCTTGAACACAACTCCCAATAGACGCAAATCGGCAGCCAGCACGGTGCCGCCGATGACTGCCATGGATAAAAGATGCACGGCTTGCACCGTCGCATAGACCGAGCCATAAGTAGTCCCAAGAATTCCCAACCAGGAGGAGTTTTTCATCCATTCAAAATAGGACAGCGAATTGTCGTAGATAGAAATTCGAACTTCAAACAGCTCCAGCACCACAATGAGCAACAGCACAAAGACAGCACTTAGGGTTCTGGTGTATTGACTCAACAATGAATTGAGCATGCATAACTCCCGCTTTGTTATTTTTAGCTGATGTTAAATCAGTCTCGTTAATTCAGTCTTTGATGATGTTGCTACAGCGCTTTAAGCTGCTCAACACAGCCCGCGGCCCACAAGATGGTGGGGCTATCAGTAATTGTGCAATCAACCCAGTCGTAAGGAATGTAACGACCCATTGTTACCACGCCACACCACAGTACCAGAGAAATTACCGCGCCTACGCGCAGTGGTTTTGGAGCTAGGGCATCGTTGTCCCAGCTACCGTCGGCTGCCTTCATGCGGGCGTTAAATATCCATGCGTTAATAAACGCCAGAACCAATAGCAGCATCTTGATCCTGAACCACAGGCTCTGGATAGTCTCTACAGGTTTGGCGTAAACCAGCAAGGCTCCCGTGATAAACATGATTACAAAGCCTATAATCATGGGCTTGTGCAAGCGCGCGGCTATTGTCGTTGCTGGCACATTAGGCATGACCAGGCCCAACATACGGAAATCAATGATGAACAACGAACCTATGCAGATCATTAGTGACAGCACATGGGTTGCTTCCAGCCAGCTATAACTGTAATACCCTGCCACCAGCATCTGGCTGTATTGCTGCGCCTCCAGCCACTGACCAAATTGAAATAACAACTCGTTTATCACGCCGGCGAACCCCCATTAATTCCCATTAAAATAAAATACATTGTATGAAGCTGGCAAGGATAAACATCCTACTTGTTGGAGTCCACATCTATCTTTTGCAGTGCAGTGCAGTGCAAAGAGGCTATGCAACCCACTCAGTCTTGAGCCCTGCGCTTGCGAAATTCTGAAGGGGTAACACCTTTTAACTGTCTGAATGCATTGTTGAAAGGTGTAATCGACTGGTAGCCAACCGAGAGTGCCACGGTGAGCACCGGCAAGTTCATGCTTGCCCTGTCTGATAGAACCTCGCCGGCGTCTTCAATTCTGTATTGGTGCAGCATGGCATTAAAATTACGAAATCCCAGCTGTTTGTGAATGAATGCCCGCAAGCGGTACTCCGGCAATTTCAATTTCTTGGCCAACATAGATATGGTCAGTCCGGCTTCTCTGTACAATTGCCCCTCGCGGAAAGCCTGATCGAAACTCTCGATATCGAATTCTCTGGCGCTGCCAGGCCCAGGCTCTTCCCGCAACTCCGCGACCTTGCGTATCACCGCACCCAAAGACACATAGTCGAATCGCATTGCCACTAACACCATGCCCAGAGCCAGTGTGGCAATTGCATAGACAATTAGTGCGCGCTCCGCTGCATAGGGGTTGGAGCCACCATCAAGCAGGAAATTTTCCAGGAACACGACAGCGAATATAAGCGCTCCCTGCACACCGATTATAAACCAGCGGAAGACCCGGCGGTCATCGACAAGATCGGCTCGCCACCCCTTCAGGGTCCAGTAAATGGCAAAGCCGACAAATACCAGCATCAATATATCCAAGGCGCTCGCCAGTAAGCCAATTGTTGGTGAGCTAAGGGCTGCAGCTTCTGCCGAATTCAGGATTGTAAGGACGAAATCGAGTGACACCTGCAGGGCGAAGGCCACCGCAAGAGTAATGGGGAATTTTTTCTGCTCTTGGAAAATCAAGAAACAGTACAGCATAAACAGACCAGGAATTGCGCTCACTCCTGGCTGGATGATTAATTGCCAAGCGCTCAAATCAAGGCGAAACCGGGGTTCGATCTGTTCTCCTGCCATGCCATTGAGTAGATAAAAGATTATAAAGATGGCGAGCACCGCGAAAACTCGCGCGCTATCTGCTTTGGGCTCAGTTTTCAGAAAACCCACAGCCAGCAATAACACCGAGAGGATAGCGATAAGCTGGGCACTAAATAACAGCAGCGGGTTTGGCAAATCTGTATCCTGATGTTGAGGGTCCTGACTGGTCTGACCATAACCGATCAAAAATCAGAATTCAAAAGAGTAATGAGATAAATTCGGCAAGCTTATGTTGAGCTCCCAGAGCTCTGGCGCAGCGAAATTCCACGCGAGGGCAAACAATGCAGTTGCTTGGATGAACTGTTACTTATCCTGCTGTCACTCTCTACATTTTTAACTGGTACGGATATAATCTTTCACATCCTGCAGCATGCTGTCGACAGTGTGCCTGCCCTGCTCATCGGGGTCGTATTGGTTGAACAGATTGAGTGCCCGGTTCAGTACAGTTATGGTGTAAGAAATTTATTCGAATTAACTTTAATTTTAACATATAACCATTTGTTATATATAATATTTTAATATGTTATTAAAGTGATTTATTAGTTGGTGCCGTGCTGTAGCTGGGCGCTTTTCTCGCCCGCAGTATCCCGCGAGTGACGATAGCTCATCCAGATCAGAAACTGCAAACCAAACAACAGAGATGCCGCCAACAGGTGGGTGGGCTGTACCAGACGTGGCATACCCAGATGCCCGAGGGTGGCACCAGAAATAACGGACAAGCCAATCACCGCTATCATACTCAGGACAAGCCGGGTCAGCGTGTGCTTCCAGCCCAGGGAATTGACCAGCAACCAGGCCAGCCAGAGATTGGAAAACAATACGACGGCGGAAAAACTGCGATGCACATAAAAGAACCAGGACATTGCCTGAATCCAGCTAGAGCGTAATTCCTCGCCCTGCGCCCTGCTGATGAAGTCTGTCATCTCTCGTACCTGAGTGCCCATCGCAATCTGCAGGACCGTCATCGCCAGCACCACATAGAGCCAGTGCTTAAACCGAGGATCAATCATTGTTACCGGTTGTGCGGCCATAATCCCACGACGGGCCTGGGCGACGGCAAATAACAACGTGCCGACCAGAGCCAACGCCATTAGCATATGCAGTGTGATCAGGCCCGGCCGTAGATTGGAACCCACGACCTGGCCGCCCAGCCAGCCTTGAAAACCCACCATCACGAAGGCCGCTACCGAGGCCTGCAATATCGATCTGTCGTAACGCCGAACTTTCCAGGAATAAATCGCCGTAAGCAAAATAAGGAAACCGATCGTCACGCCGGTGAGGCGATTCATGTACTCGGTCCAGGTCTTTACTACATTGAATCGGGTGTCGGCATAGCCAAGTTCAGCGTATATCTGCTGATAATTGCTCGGCAGTTGTGCCTCGCTGGTGGGCGGAATCCACTGCCCAAAACAGGTAGGCCAGTCGGGGCACCCCATGCCGGCACCGGAGGCACGCACGCTGGCACCCACCAGGATCAGCAGATACACCGCTGCGATCGTAATCCATGCCATGCGGCGATAGCGTTGCAGGGCCTGGTTTTCAATTTCAATATTCATCAGGGTTTCTTTGTAGTCGTACTGCGGAACTCGTGTAAAACCATAGTCAGCCAGAGCAAGGACAGCAAAAGCCAGCCCTGTGCTCGATGCCGTCGTGGGTCGAAATTAATTGCGCAGGGTTTCCAGTAGCGGCATCGACGCATAGCCGTCCATGGGCAAATCGGCTTGACCTTGGTAGGAACGGATAGCAGCTCTGGTTCTGCGGCCTACACGGCCATCGGCTTCACCGGAATCGAACCCCAGTGCGTTTAGCTGCTCTTGCAATTCCCTTACATCGGCCACACTCATGGCCTGTTCATTCTCCGGCATGCGCTGGATCGCAGCGGAACCGGTGAATCGATCCGCCAAATGCCCCACTGTTAATGCATAGAATGTAGACGGGTTATAGACCAGGGTGGCGCGGTAATTGTCGTAGACTAAAAATGCCGGTCCGGCGGCGCCGGCGGGCAGTATCACCGAGGCATTCATATCGGCTACTGGTATAGGTGCACCGGAAGTCTGAGTAATGCCCAAACTTCTCCAATCCGCCAGCGGTTTGCGAGTAGCAGTGCCTGACAGACTGTAATCAAAATTTGCCGGTAGTATGACCTCCCGGCCCCAGCGTTCGCCTCCCTGCCAACCGGATTTACTGAGAAAATTCGCAGCAGAATGAAAAATATCGGGCAAGCTGTTCCAGATGTCGATCCTGCCATCGCGGTCTCCATCCACCCCGTAGCTGTAGAAAACCGAAGGCAGGAACTGAAGTTGCCCCATGGCACCAGCCCAGGAACCACTCATGGCATCGGCGGCGATATGACCATCGTCGATAATCCGCAGCGCCGTCAGCAGCTCAGCGCGAAAAAAATCGGCACGTCTGGGGTCATAGGCCAATGTTGCGAGAGCTTGCAACACCGAGAAGCCCCCGGTATTTCTGCCGAAATTGCTTTCTATGGCCCAGAATGCGGCGAGATAGTGTGGCTGCACGCCGTAACGACTGCATACCTCTTCCAGCAGCGCCGCGTGCTGCTGCAGCAGCGCTTGTCCACGATTGACCTGAGCATTGGTGACACGAAGCCCTAGATACCGGGTAAAAGTTTGAACGAACTCAGGCTGGCTATTATCCAGCTCCAGCACTCTTGCTACAGGCTCGAGCTGGTCGAGGGCGCTGAGGGTGAGCTCACTAATACCCAGCGAGATTGCCTCGACGCGCAACGCCGCGACCCATTCCTCGAAAGACTGCTCGGGTATTTGCTGTTGCGCCTGCACCGGGACTATGAGTAGTGCAGAAAAGCAGAGTGTAATGAGGTGTTTCATGGCCACATGATAATAGAAATCGCTGACAATGAAAATCCAACATCACCGTAATTGGTGATGTTGGAGTCTGTGTACTGCAGGACTAATTTGCTGAGTTCAGATAACTATAATCTAGGCAGCAGCCGCGTGACTGATGTATTCACTCACCTTCTTTTCGTCATCTTCATCGATAGCAACGAAAACCAAACCAAGGTGGTAGCTGTCCTGCCTTTGTCACCTGCAAAAAGATACATTGCAGGTTGATTTGATGGCTTGCTTGTCTTTACCGCTATCAGGTAAAGCGAACTCCAGCTCAAACTCGGGATAAAGCCCTGATTCCGACTTTGATTTCGCGAGCTGCTCCACCAATTGGCTGCGACATTCAATCTGAATGCCCGATGGAGATAACTTCATCATATTGCCATTTCTCACTACGCCCGCGAGCAGAATGTTTGCTTCGCCGCCTATAGGAACTCTTGGATATTCACGTCTTTCGCAATTCATACATCTACCTCATATTCGACATCTATACGAATAGTGAACTACAGTACTCCAAATCGGATGCAATCCCAGTTAATATTGCCCAAATGTAGACCTCTAGCTCCCTGTATGTCGACTGGGAGCCCCTCGCTTTGCGACCTTGGACACGACCGGACCGGCTTAGGCACCCCCGATCAGCTGACGCTTTAGCTGTTCAGGGATGCCTGCTAACATCGACTGTCCCTGTTGGCAGGATACAATACTCATGAAATCATCGAATCTTTTCCGCAATGCTCTTCCAGTCCCGCTTGTAGCCCTGATGCTGACTTGCGCTGTGACGTCCGCGCCTGTACACGCCCAGACCACAGTTGGCGATACCTTGACCACGGCAACAAGCCCCGATAGTGCCTATATCAGCTGGCGCGAACATATTATCGACGACCCGGCGCTGGCAGGATTCCTGCTGAGCGGCAGCGACGGGCTGGTGATGGCCGACCTGGACCGTGATGGATACGAGGACATCGTATCCGTGCATGAATCTGACACCGCTTACGACTCCTCTGTGCCGGACCCTGATTTCGTACCCGAACCAGAAGGACACGTGCGCATAGCCTTCGGTTCGGCCGATCCAGACAGTTGGGTAAATGTTACGCTTGCCGAAGACACCGACGCACCTGCACCCGAAGATGCTGCCATTGCCGACGTCAACGGCGACGGTTTCCCAGATGTAATCGTCGCCGCCGAACTGTCTCACTTAATTTATCTCCAGAACCCGGGCAGCAACAGTCGTACGCAGCCCTGGCCACGACTGATTCTGCCCATGACCAAGAATCGCGGCTCCTTCATTCGGGTATTTTTGGCGGATTTCGATGGTGACGGACTACCCGAAGTAACTGCGGCGAACAAGGGCGCACAACGACCAGGGCCGGAGGATTTTGCCCGCTCGACACCGGTGAGCCTGTACAAACTACGCGGTGATCCTCTGCAGGGGGATAGTTGGCAGGAAATCGAATTGGGCCGCTACAGCGTCCCGCAGAATGCAGAACCCATAGACCTTGACGGCGATGGCGATCTCGACATCGTGGTTGGCACCCGCGGTGAAAATCGCCTGCTGTTCTTTGAGAATCCAGGGGATGGTTCGCTGCGGTTTGTAGAACATGCTATCGGCATAATAGGTGCTCGAGCCGCCGGCTTTAACCTGGAATACGCAGACCTGAATGGGGATGGTCGCCTCGATATCATTGGTGCCACTTCGGGAGGCCTATCCTGGCTCGAACAACCGCCGCGTATCGATGATGCCTGGAACGCACACTTCATCGGCAGCTTCAGCCCCGACAGCGTTACCGGACTCGAAATCGCGGACATAAACGGCGACGGGCATGTAGACATCATGGCCGGCAGTTACAGTCGTGGTTCCCGCACTGGAGATGGTGATGTCGATAAAAATGACGCCCTTGGCCGCATCGGCTGGTTCGAGAACCCCCAGAGCAGCAACTCAGAATGGATCAGACACGACATCTCCAGGCGCAAGCGTGGCATGTTCGACAAGTTTATCGCCAGAGATCTGGACGGCGATGGCGACATGGATTTTTTAACCACCCGTGGCAACAGCGCACCCTATGGTGGCGTGTTATGGCTGGAGCAGATACGCAGCGCGACGGCGGCACCGTCCTTTCAACGTGCTCGCGACATAGACAGTGAAGAAATGCCGCTTCCCTGATTTCTCAGCTCTTCATTTTGCCCACCTTCAATGCTACATTCCATCCCCTAGACCGGCCTGCGGGCCGATATAAACCAGAGGAATTGCGAGAATGAATACAAAGAAGAAGAGTTTCGGCCTGATGCTGGTTGCATTACTGGCTATCGCCTCCACGCCGGTGCTGGCACAGGACCTTGGTATCACGGGCCCCAGTCCTTACGACTTTAATACCCAGGGCTGGATGCAGCCCTTCGCCGAGGAAGGTTTTTCCTGGGGAGGCAACTCCGGAGTCTTCGTAGAGTCCGAAGATCGTATTTTCTTCCTGCAACGTGGAGAGACTGAATTACCGAATCCTATTCCCCGCGAATACACTAGCTTCGCCGGTTCCATGGGCTGGAATGTGCTTGGCGGCAGAGGTAGGGTGTGGCGAAATTGCATCTATATCATCAATAGCGAGGGCGAGTTACTGGAAGTCTGGGATCAGTGGGATCATCTGTTTACCGGCACCGACGGGCCTGGACCTCATCGCATCCGCATCAGCCCCTACGACCCGGAGAAACGGGTATGGGTGATCGATGAAACCGGCCATATCATTTACGTGTTTTCCAACGACGGCGAGCAATTGCTGATGACCCTTGGTGAAAAAAACGTCGCCGGCGAAGATGAAGTTCACTATGCCCAACCCCAGGATGTTGCATTCTTGCCCGATGGCAAATTTTTGGTCGCTGACGGTCTGCGTAACACCCGTATCGTAATTCGCGATGCCGACGGCAGCTACATCTCGGAATTTGGCGAGAGAGGCACGGGCCCCAGTCAGTTCGGTAGTGTCCACAGCCTGGCGATGGGACCCGATGAGCGCCTCTATGCGCTGGATCGCCTCAATCTTAATATCAAGGTGTTCCAACAGACCGAAAATCGCGACAGCGACACTTATCCACGTTACGAATACGTCACAACCTGGGGCGATTTAGGCATGCCCTTGGATATTACCGTGAGCGCAGAAAGCGCCTGGGTCACGGATCTTAACCCACCGAAAATCGTACAATTTAATTTAGACGGCAGTCGCGAATACACCTGGAATCTGCCGGTAGAAGGTCCTGATTTCTGGATCGAGATGCATTCGCTGTCGGTGGATGCCGACGGTAATTTGTATGGCACGGACAATCAGGCAGGACGGCCACAAAAACTGCTGCCAAGATCTGACGCAAATCCAAACCACATCGTAATGAAGCCATATGTAGCTCGTTAAACTTGGATCGGCAGCATATTGAAAAAGTCAGGGAGTCTGCAGAATAGCGGATTCAATGGGCATTTCTGTTGAAGATATGGAACGTAAGATTAAACTAAAAATTCGCGAAGAACCGGATTTAAACCGCTTTCAATCTACGCAGAACAGCATCCAACCGTGACTGGGTCGTGCCTGGATAGATGAGTGGGGTTTGGACTCACTCAATTAATTCAAATTTCCCCATCAGACCATTAACAGATTTTGGCAAGTAGCGGATGGCTTCAATCCTGGCGAAACCATCAAATACTGTGCTCAAAATAATATTTTTGGAGTTCATTAGCTCGAAAACCGAGCTGTGAATGGCGGGTTTTTTAGTGGAGTTATCATCGCCCTCCAGCACCACTATTTGCCTTCTTTTCTTTACAATGCCATCGCCGTGATAGTGCAGGTGAAACTCGTTTTCATCCAAATTATAAGCTGTCAGCTTTACTAGCCTGGTAGCATCACAGGCAATAGGATTGCTGGAAAATGTTTTGTTAAGCTTCTCGATCATGTAGTTAAGTGGTATGCACTCCAATTGCGGATGTCTGTAGCCACCACCGATGTCGGCGTGCACACCGGCGAACCAAACCTCAATTACATTGCTTGCGTTGTTACACAAGCTAGGTATAAAAGACTTTCGGTTTTCATCGATGCTGACACAATGAACCACTTTTTTAACATTAGTAGGAACAGTCAAATCTCTAAATAAATTAATTTTTTGAAAATCAAAGCCTAAATCAATAGGTATACCAAACGCACCCACGGTATCAAAAATCCCCAGGAACCACACCGGAACCGCTGCCTCTCTCAGCGCACTGATTTTAGAGTATTTTTTATACACCAGTTCCCGATTACCGGTCGATTTATTCTTTTCTCGTTTGTAATGAATGCTTATCGATTTCGCAATTCCTTCCTTTTTGAGATCGCTCGCCAGTAGTCGCGCCGATGCTGACCCCCGGCTAAAGCCGAAGATGCTGATTCTGTCCCCTTTTCGATAGTGCTCAACGACACTCACATAGGCATGATCCCGGATTCGCTTCTCGCTACCACCGAAGGCGCCGTAGTAAAAGGAACCCAGCATGCTGTTGTCATCGTCGTTGCCGATGCCGCGAAAATACAGTGCCAGGTGTTCTTCATGCTCGATAATATGAGGGATAGATTTCTGTGAAAGCCGTCCTTTCAGCGCGCGAAATAAATTGTAAATGCTGGTAGTAACACCATCGTTTTCACGCCCGTTTTCATCATTCCAGGTGCCGTCCATGAATATCAACAGATGACGAGGCCTACCGCTGTAATTGAGATTGCTTTTTACAACTCTGGTGCTTGTCATTTAACCCTCTCCATTTACTATCTCGCTTGCAAACGTCCCTGTCTGCAGTTTCAGCAAACGACGATACACTGTATGCGAACGTGTATTTTACTCGGACTCATCTGTTAAAGAGTGCGATGCCTCAAGGTAAGCGGAACGCCACTACCGAGTCGGTGGCACTGACGAGCAGGTACTGATCACCATCGACTCCCTGATAAGTCATGGGATTGGCATTCCCCCTCCGCGGGAGTTCAACCACCCATAGCTCTTCTCCGCTGGCAATATCGAGAGCGCGCAACCGATTGTCGTCGGTGGCTGCAATAAACGCCAACGCCCCCGCGGTCACTAATGCGCCTGCACGTCCAGGTCTGCCAGTGTTCTGCCGGCCAGCAGGAAGACTTTCACTCAAACCAACGGCTTGTTGCCAGACGATATCACCCGTAAGTGAGTCGACCGCGGTCAGCTTTCCCCACGGTGGCTTTTGACAGGGCAGACGTATGCCGCCAATAGAGACATCGAAATTTCCGGGGCGAGGACCTCTTCTGACATAGGGGAATTCCGCGCCTGCCTCAGCATCTTCCATCCATCCAAAGGCCCCCAGGTCTTGCGTAAACACCAAAATATATCCTGAATTCGGGTCGAAGGCGGCGCCACCCCAGTTTGGCCCCCCGGTCAAGCCCGGAAACAGCAGCGTAGTTTTCCCGACACTACTATCAGGCCGGTAAGCCCATGGCGTAAAGGCACCGGCATTGACAATTTCCCCAGTGTTTTCAACTAATTCTGCGCAGGCCGCCGCGTGTTCCAGTGAGGTGTCTGTCGCCGCTACCAGATCGCCTGGCGAATAGCTGACCCGAGCCAGAGCTGGTGGGCGCACAGGAATCGGCTGGGTTGGAAAAGTCTCTTCGCCTGGAACCTCACTCTGCGGCACTGTCCGTTCTTCCACACCAAAAATCGGCTCGCCGGTCTCTCGATTAAGAATATACAGATAGCCTGATTTGGTAGTTACACCCAGCGCAGGAATAGTGCCAGTGTCGCCCGCAATGTCGAACAAGGACGGTGGTGCCGGCGGGTCATGATCCCATAGATCATGATGAATGGTTTGAAAGTGCCAGGCATACTCGCCGCTGCGGATATCAACAGCCACTAATGAATTCGCGAACAAATTCGCGCCGCCACGATCGCCGCCATAAGCAAAGGGAATGGGCGAGGCCAGGGGGAGATACAGCAAGCCGCTGTCCTCATCGACGGTAAAATAAAAGGGCCAGGCGTTGGCGCCGAGGCGACCCACCCAACTATCGCCTTCCCAACTATCGTGCCCTAAACTGCCCGGCTGCGGCACCGAACTAAACTCCCATATTTTCTCGCCACTGCGGGCATCGAATGCCCGTGCGTTGCCGATACCGCCACTGGCTCCCTGTGGTGTATTGGCACCGACTACGACGATATTCTCGTACACCAGCGGCACCGAGTTGTAGGGAATCACCATGTCTATCTCACCGGACTGTCCGAAATCTGTCGCCAATTCACCAGATTGAGCATCCAGTGCCAGCAAACGTCGTCCCGCCGTGAAGATAATACGTGGGCCTGTATCCTCATCCCCGCCCCAATAGGAGACACCACGACGCGAGGGCGCACCATCCTCGACCAGGTATCGCCAGATCTCCTCTCCACTAACTGGGTCCAGAGCCACCACCCGGTCCACCGCCGGCAAATACATAACACCGTCTATCACGATGGGTGTCGCCTGGGAATTTGGCTGACGAGTAGCCCCCTCATTAGCCAGGGAATAGCTCCAGGCCTGAGTCAGGCTGCCAACGTTGTCGGCAGTAATCTGACTCAGAGACGAATAGCCAGTGCCAGCATAGTTGCCGCGATACATGGGCCAGTCCCCAGCCGTCTGCGCCGCTATCTGTGAACCCATGGTGCCGAAAACAAGGACGGTGGCAGCAAGCTGCGCGGAGCGCAAGGACATGAACCGATGGAAAGCCATAACTACTCCTTCATTTTGATTTTGACGAGCCAAGTTTTGTTTGTCGTAGAAAACAGCTGTCAGAGTACTATTAATTCACCACTAACGGAATTTTGATAGAGCCATCCGTCACCGGGCTGGCTATTAACGATCCTTGTTTCCTAATCGAGCGATAAGCTTCATAATGACCGAGATTACCAACTTCGACGCTATTTCCCTGCTTCGTTCGGAATTTGATACTTTGCAGCAAGACAAAGGAAAATCAATTGAACACCAAGACCCTGAGTACTGCTCCTGGCTTCGCCGCATTATCCCGTAATCGCCGCACTGCCGGATTCGGTTTGACGCTGAGCGCTATCTTGTTTATTTATCTGACCAGCACCTATGGATGGCGCCACAGCGCGCTGTTTCTGGTTGGTCTGGCCGCCGGCGTTATCTTGTATCACGCGGCTTTCGGCTTTACCGCTGCATGGCGGGAAGTGGTTAATACCGGCCGTGGCTCCGGTCTGCGCGCGCAGATGCTAATGCTCGCAGTGACGGTGTTGATTTTCACACCTCTCATTGCTTCCGGAGAAATCTGGGGCATCAACCTCCGCGGCAGCGTGGCGCCGTTAAACATCGCTGTAGTCTGCGGGGCATTTATGTTCGGTGTGGGTATGCAACTCGGAGGCGGCTGTGCGTCGGGAACGCTTTTTACAGCCGGTGGCGGTAGCGTTCGCATGCTGGTGACACTGGCGGCATTCGTCGCGGGTTCTGTGCTGGGCAGCTGGCAATGGTCACTGTGGCAGGGAGTACCGGGTTTAGCGCCATTTTCACTGTCAGCGAATTTTGGCGTCATCGGTGGCATCGGTATTAGCCTGGTGCTGTTTGCACTGGTGTGGGCGAGCACCGTGGTGTATGAAAAACGCTGCCATGGAACTCTGGAGCATGACCGTAACACTGACAAGCCCTATTCCTGGTTGCGTGGACCCTGGCCTCTGATAGCCGGCGCACTGGCGCTGGCAGCTGTGAACACGTCCACACTACTGCTGGCTGGTAGGCCCTGGGGTGTAACCTCGGCATTCGCCCTCTGGGGTGCAAAGCTTGCCACACCTATGGGCATCGATGTAAGCCAATGGGCCTACTGGCAGCGGCCGGGCCCAGGCGCTGCGATGGACCAAAGTATCTTTCTCGACATCACCTCGGTAATGAATATAGGGATTATGCTGGGAGCATTGCTTGCCGCCGGCCTGGCACGGCAGTTTGCACCTTCATTCAAAATGCCCATGCGTTCTCTTGTGGCCGCGGTGCTAGGTGGCCTGTTGCTGGGTTACGGTGCCAGAATCGCTTTTGGCTGCAACATCGGCGCCTATTTTGGCGGCATTGCATCCACCAGCTTGCACGGCTGGTTGTGGTTCGCCGCGGCGTTTCTTGGCAGCACTTTCGCGACTCGATTACGCCCAATGTTTGGACTCAGCTAAGCGCTTTTCAAACCAACCACTGTGACAGTGCTTGCCTCGGATTAGCTTGCCAGGCTGTCAGCCGTTAGCACCCTAATTAGTCAACAGTACTTCCAAGCCTCAACGCCTGGTCGCTCTGCATCTGTCTGAGATTAAAATACAGAAACATCAAGGCGCCCAGCATTTCCAAACCTTCTTCCAACGCCACCGCGAAGCTGTAAGCCAGTGAGTCGGTGTCGATACCCTCGCTGAGTATCTCAACAACTATCGCTCCCGTGACAAAGACAACTCCAGAAAGCACGAACGACAGCGCCAGCCGCCCATCGAGGGAGCGCAGAAACGGAATAAAAATCAGTGCTATTACTGCCACCAGAACGCCGCCATATAAAGCCCAACTCGGTACAATGGTGGCATTAAAAGTTTCGTGCAGGCCGGCCACTTCATCGATAGCCAGGACTAGAAATCCGATAGCGATGGCAAACCAGTAGGGTCGAAATTTATCGTGCTTAGTCAGGGCCGATACCAGTACAAAAAAAGCTACGTTCAGCAGCAGAAAACTGGACCACCAGGTGGGTAAATTATTTTCTTCATCCAGGTCGAATAATTGCCTGACCAGGAACGGCAGTTCATTGACGTAATAGTGGTAGCTGAACAGGAGCGTGTGCAGCAAAACGAAGCTGAGAGAAATAAGCAATAAGAGAATGCAATAGGGCCTAACGGCAACATTCAGCTGAAACTGTGAATCCAACATAAAGGCGCCATAGCAATGATTGAAGCAGAACCAGACGAATATAATCGAAGCCAGCCGTTAAAGCGAAAATAAAAATTCGCTGGAATCGTAAAGCTTGAACTGCATCCCCCGAAATAAATAGGGGCACCCATTAGCCAGCAGCTGTCCCTATTTACCGAACCGGTTGAGTGGCCACAATATCATCAACCAGGAATTCACCGTGTCAAATGGCGTCCAGAATTGACCACCCAAGATCGACTATTTTGACTTCTTTATTCCCTTGTTCTGGCTTTGCTTAAACCGACAGAGGGATTAGCACATGATTGAGGAGATTGCAGCACGATCACGTGGTGTATTAAGGTCGATGGCGACCCTACACCGGTTTTGACGGTCTTGTTGGTTTTGCCGCGATTGGGCGGGCTTACCCTGGCTGATTCGCCTTGAGGGCTTCATCGAAATTGAACTTTTCTGTCATAATCAACTCTCCATCCAGCATTATGCTGCAAGTTAAGGAATTGACTCAGAATTTCTAATGCTCCCTGCGGGAGCCTGCAACTTTATGAATCCGTGTCCAGCAAGCAAGCAACTACAACTCACAGTTACTTATGAGGGGTGGCGCAATTGGGGCATTGGCCGGCGCTACCTTTGGCGTTTCCTATTATGGAACTGGCTGGGCTCTTGAGAGCATCTCTTGAACACAAAAAACAAGACTTCCCGCTGCGGCCATAAATTCGCAATGGGGTTTGCAGGCCTGATGGGATTAATTGGCATCGCATTAGGGATTCGACATACATTTTTCGAACAGAGCATAGTGCCCTCCATAGCTGGAATATCTTCAGCGTCTGCAATGTACTATTTAGTCAGAAATCCAAAAATTCTGATGGCTAGAACATTCGATGAGTTTGGTGCACTCTACGATGCATCTCGAGACAAGAAGTACTTGTGGGGAACGCCGCTGTGTCAGTCACTGATTTTCCTTGCTGTTCTCTACATCCTGTTGGTGTGATTTTTAACACGCTCGAGGGCAAATTAGAAAACAGCGCCTGTAAAATAGCTTACAAGCAGCGATAGCAGAGTTGTGCTTGGAGGGTTTATGATGCACCAAGCTAATCTTCGATTAGCAGACCCAGCCCCTTCGCCCAGGTATAAATTCCCGGGACAATAAAGAGGACAGCATCATGAAGCGAAAAGCACAACAGCGGATCTCGCGCCGCAAGTTTAATAGAGCCCTGTTAGCGACCGGAGTCGGCGTAGGCCTGGGACCAGGATTCCTGCATTCAACTATTAACGCGCAAACCAGCAATCCGCTGAAGATTGGTATTATTGGATCGGGGCGAATCGGCGGCGCCGTTGGCTTGCGCTGGGCTGAAGCCGGCCATCAGATTTTATTCTCATCGCGAAATCCGGATGGCTTGACGGATCTGGTAAGCCAGGCTGGTGCTAATGCGAGTGCTGGATACCCCAGTGACGCCGCCCGCTTTGGGGACATCGTATTTATCGCCGTCCCCTACGCTGCCTTGCCTCAAGTTGGTCGGGATTTTTCCGCACTCATGGCCGGCAAAATCGTTATCGAATGCGGCAACCCCGTGCCCAACCGGGATGGCCCCATGGCGGACGCTGCCATTGCCAGGGGAACCGGAGTCGCCTCCGCCGAGTTTTTACCTGGCGTGAGACTGGTTCGAGCATTCAACGCGGTGAGTTTTGTTGCGGTAAACCAGGAAGCACATCGCGAGGGTGAATTAATCGGTATTCCCCTCGCGGGTGATGACGCAGAGGCTATTGAGGTGGCCACACGCCTGATTGTGGACTCTGGCTTCGATCCCGTTTTCGTCGGTGGCCTGGAGCGCGCGCGAGATTTCGATAGGGGCACGAACGTTTATGTTAAAGGCATGACTGCAAGCCAGATACGGGATACTTTAGGGATATAAACTGAGGGCACCTCTGAACCTTCGGTGCGGACCCTAATTTGATTAAAATTAGCTGATCCTGCCGAATAAAACTGCTTGTATCGTGCTGATGGGCGCTATTCGAAGTGTGAACTAAGAACAGATTTAACCCGTCACCTATGGGATAATTCTGCGCGCAACTCACTCTATCACCCGAGTAACAATGTCAAAATACACGCTGCATGCGGAAGAGCTCGCGGAAGAAATCCTCAAAACCCTGAAGGGTAGTGGTTTATTGCTAAAGGATAGTGACAACGACGGTGCCGTCGTCGACACGCTCTCCAGGCTAATGGTGGACGCGGGGTTTCCCGAAAAAGATGTGCTCTCCAAGAACATCACGATTTTGTTATCCGACATTCGTGGATTTTCAGGAATCGCCGAGTCTTATCCTGCCAGAGATGTGGTTTCCCTGCTCAACCGTTATTTCGATTGCATGGGCAGCATTATTACCCGGTATGGCGGCAACATCGACAAACTCATGGGCGATTCCATACTGGTTGTATTTGGTATTCCCAATGCCAGCGCATATGACATCGAGAACGCGATAGCCTGCTCAGTCGAAATGCAATTAGCAATGACAGGACTGAACAAGGCAAGCCAGGCGATAGGTATGCCAGACCTGTACATGGGCATCGCCGTGAATTCTGGCACCGTGGTGGCAGGTGAACTCGGCTCCATCCACTACAAAGAATACACAGTGATTGGCGACGAAGTGAATTTAACCTCACGTATCGAATCACATTGCCTGCGCGGGCAAATTTTAATCAGTGAAACCACCTACAACGGTGTCAAAGATTTTGTGGAAGTGAGTGAACCAACCACAATCGAGGTCAAGGGCGTGCGTAAAGCCGTCAAGCTCTACGAACTTCACGCCACTCACAAACCCCACTCCATGGAAGTCCCGCGCCGAGAGGGACGCAAAAGCCCTCGCATTAATGTCAGAATGCCCGTTAGCTTTCAAAGCCTGAGCGGAAAAATTGTACTCGCTGAACAACACCGGGGTGAGGTAATCGACATTAGTTACAACGGCCTGTTAATCGAAACTGATGTCGAATTAGCCAAGTCTTCCGAGATAAAAATGTCTTTAGCAGTGGAATTGTTTAGCAACAAAACCACCGACGTTTATGCCCGCATCATTAGAACCGAACAAGTGCACGACAAATTCCGCAGCAGCTTGGAGTTCACCACCATCGGTACTGATGGCCTGAAAGCGATCAAGCAGTATGTTGATCAACTAGTGGCCAGTTCGTAGCAAACCTAATTTAGCAGTGTTAGTCTTCCCGGCTATCGCGACTCCGAAGGGCAGAACCCGAAGCCAGCTTACCCCGGAGTATGCGGATTGCGAAATTAAACGTTTGCAGGAGACTAAGATGAGCCAACAGCATACTAGTGCGCGAAACATATTCCGTGATTTAACCCAAAGTATTTTAAAGCCAGCTCTCTTCTGTTCCCTCTTACAGTGGTTTCTTTTCAGCACTGTAGTGTTTGCTGCACAGCCAGGAGCAAGCAACTGGAGCAGCCAAAATCTGGATCTGCAGAACAGCCGCTTTTCATTGCTATCGCAGATTAACACCGACAACGTGAGCGGGCTGACGATGAAGTGGTCGTTTCAACCCGGACCCAGAGACGATATTAGCCAGGTGACACCACTGGTTGTTGACGGGGTCATGTACTTGCATTCCCGTGCCACCATGTTTGCTCTCGACGCCAGCAGCGGTGTCGAGTTATGGCGACGAGTGCTGGATTCAGGCCCTGCCAATGGTCCAGTGCGGGGTTCAACTTACGCCGAAGGTCGAGTCTATGCGTACCGCGGCGCCGACCTCTATGCATTTGACGCCAGCACCGGTGCCGCAGTCGCCGAATTTGGCGACGCCGGTGTGTTAAAAGTGGTCGCGCAGGCACTGCATGCAAAGTATCCAGACACCTATCCCGCCGACATGGATCCGATCACCATCGGCTACCGCCTGACTACTCCTCCCACCTTTCACGATGGCACTATTTACGTTGCTGCTGCGCTCTCGGAGGGTCATATTCCCGGCGGACTGCTTATTGCCATCGACGCCTACACCGGCGCCGTTGACTGGGTTTTCAACACCATACCCCAATCCCCTCGTGACGATGGCTGGGATATTAGCAGTGATACCTGGGGCACTGGCGCGCGCGCCGGCGGCGGCATCTGGACCCAGCCCGCCATCGACACTGAACTGGGCCTGCTTTACATCAACGCCGGCAACCCTTCACCGGACTACGATGGTTCTGCCCGGCTAGGTAAAAACTTGTTTACTAACAGCACCATTGCACTGGATTTAGAGACTGGCGATTTGCGCTGGCATTATCAGGCCGTACACCATGATATCTGGGACTGGGATCACGTCACCGGACCCCTGCTTTTTGACTTCGACACTGACAATGGAACTGTCATCAAAGGGGTCGCTGCGGCTGGCAAGAATTGTCTTTTCTATATGTGGCATCGAGACAGCGGCGAGCCGATCCACGCCATGGTGGAGACAGCAGTACCTACTCTAACAGATGTTCCAGGGGAGCAGGTGTGGCCAACACAGCCCATTCCCTACAATGCCCGCGGTATCCCCATGGACCCCTTGTGTGCAACCTTTATCGAGTTCTCAGATCCTGAGTTAGCGGCAAGAAGCAAACAACTCTATACGCCCTACTCCCTGACCGAACCCTATATAGTGCCCCACGGTGGTGCCAGTTTTGGCTCGGCGGCGTTCAGCCCGCGTACCGAATTAATTTATGTTACCGGCAAAAACGGTGCTATTTCTCTTAACGTTGAACCGGTAGGGGATACGCTGAGACCGGGGCCGGACAGCCGCGGCCACGAAGAAAGCTTTTCCGAGCTTGACCGCATCGCCGATAATTACACACCCAAACTTACAGTTTCGGCTTACAGTCCGGCCAGCGGTGAACAAGTCTGGCAGCGGGAACTGGCAGCAAGATCCTCGATTGGGGCCAGTGGTAATATGGTAACGGCAGGCGACCTGGTATTTCAGGGAATAGAGGACGGCGGCTTCTACGCTCTCGATGCCCGTAGCGGCGAGACGCTGTTTCTATTCGAGGCGCCACGCACTATTCGCGCCAGCCCATTGACCTACGAAGTCGATGGCAAGCAGTACGTTACGGTCGTGGCAACGAATACGGTAATCACGCTGGCGCTGCCGTGATCAGTTAATCCTGCACCCGCGCACCGCTGAGGCGGCTTTCCATCGCGTAATTGCCTTCGTGACAGGCATACTCGTACTGGGTGTAGCCGCTGTCCCGCTTGTAGGGAAAGGCGACGGTCCAGGGGGCGGTATAAGTCTCAGGGTCGTCGACAGTCAGGGAATAACGCAGCGTATCCTCATCAACGAAAGTGAAAGTTTCCACCATCTTCCTGCCTTCATGTTGTGGTGCATTACCCGGCGCGGGCGTGCCCGGAGCACGCATATTGCCAACATAGCTAAAATTGGTGGATTCTATAATTAGGGTATTCCCCTCCCAGTGACCACGGGGATCGCCCTCCACCAGTTTGATTTTTCCGTCGAGGTGAGGCCCTGCATCGATTGGAATGATGCGGGCATTGTGGATCATCTCGCTATGAATCATCACATAGCCCGGTGCCTGCACGAATAGCTTGCCGTTGTTGTAAGCGGTCGGCATCATCATACCGAACACACCGCGGGACAGGCAGCGATCCCCTGATTCCACGTTGCCGGCGGAATCGTGTTCGTGTTCAAGGTTGTATGCCCTGACAGCCTTGGCCTGTTCGGTAAGTGCTGGGCGGCGACCAGTTCGAGGTTCCACAATCAGTGCCGGAGCATCGACCACCGCGTCTTCCCAATACCAGTCGAACCAATAATTCTCATAGGAACCCACACCCCGACTGTCTTCAAAACCGGTCCATACGTCTGACTTCCTGGCCTCGTCCCTGGCCTGAATAAACGCAGTAAGTTCTTCCTGGCTTGGCTCTCGCCCCTGAAACTGATCAGGTAGTTCAAGCGGAGTGGCCGTAGCCCCTACATTGTTCCACATGCCCCCAATATCAGGCTGACCATCGGCAAGCAAGTTTGGAGTCCAGTTAGACTGCGCACTGGCGGTTAGTACAATACCAAAAGCGGTAGCCGCGATAATTGCCAATTTCGATATGCTTGCCTTGAATTTAATTGAAGCGTTGCTCATTTTTTTACCTCCGCTAGGTTCACTGCCAAGATAGTAACTCCGATATCCAATTAGCACCATAGTTTCGGCCTAAACATCTCGGGTACCTTCGGTTGCTTGAGCAAGACTCTGACTGTGTAATCGTTTTGGTATTAACTCTAACCCGGTGTTTAGAGGGAAGAAGTTCAAAGGCTGCCAGGGCACTGCCCGGCTTATAGGGCGCTGGATCGAGAATTGGGTTTCGGCCTAATAGTTCATCGGCAAGTAGTCTCGCCGATGCCGGTGCGAGCACCAGGCCATTCCTGAACTGACCCGCATTGATATACAGATTCTCGAAGTCATCTAACTTGCCGACAAAAGGAATTCCCTCCGGAGCAGCCGGTCGTAAACCACTCCATTGCGCGACCGGTTTATGATTTTTTAAGCCTGGAAATATTCTACAGCCAGAGTCCAATAGGCTTTGCTGCGCGACTTCCGTGGTGGATTTATCAAACCCACAGGACTCCAGCGTACTGCCAATCAGCACATGACCGTCTTTCCGGGGAATCAGATATCGTCCTGCGTGCAGCAGAATCGACTGTATTGCTTGCTGCTCAAATTCATACAGCAACATTTGACCTTTCACCGGTTCTATTTTGAGGGTAATACCAAGATCCTGGAGCACCCCACTACTCCAGGCACCGGCGCAGATCACTATCTTTTGAGCATGCAATTCACGGGCCTGATTGCCCGCTCGAACTCTCGCTCCGACAATCTTCTTGCTCTCATAGCTAAAACCGATGACTTCGGTATTTGAATGCAGACGAACGTTGGCCTGCAACTCCAAGGCGTGAATCAGGGCCTTAAGCAAGCGGGGATTTCTGATATTGCTCACATCGGGCATCCACAATGCCGACTCAAAGCCTGGCGCCAGGCCTTTTTCATGTCTGTACAAATACGCCGCGTCAACCAACTCCATGTTACGTTTGTTAAGCCCGGTCCACTGCAATGCCGCTGCGCTATCTTCTGCCGCCAGCATTAGCAAACCCGATTTCTGCAGCTCGGGATCGATACCGCTTGCTGTACCCCGTCAGCCCTAGTTGGACATAATTGGCCCATTGCTTAAGAGGTACTTTTAGCTCATCGTCAACCCGAGAGGAAAACGATGATGAGAAAGAAAAGAAGTGCCGAGAAGACAGTTCGTGAT
>CAVOFA010000044.1:0-21351 GCA_963694865.1 Gammaproteobacteria bacterium
GCCCGCAGCACTTCAATTATTGCCGTTGTCATCTTCGGTTTGTTATTCGGCATTGCCGCGCTGTTGGTGGCTGAAGAAGATTCAGCTCACGGTGAACGTATCCGCTCATTCGTCGACACCATGCAGGCTGTCATCATGAAACTGGTTAGGATTGTGATGAATCTGACTCCTTACGGGGTGCTGGCATTAATGACCAGGGTGATTGCAACTTCCGATGGCAGTGCAATTGTCACGCTAATTAGTTTCGTGATTGCATCTTATATCGCTATCGCGCTGATGTTTGGAGTGCACGCCTTGTTGATTGGTTTGATGGGCGGCAACATAAGATCCTACTTCCAGAAGGTGTGGCCGGTACTGACATTTGCCTTCGCAACTCGCAGCTCCGCCGCGACTATTCCCCTGACTATTCGGGCTCAGATTGAAGAGCTTAACGTTCCCGCTCCGATAGCGAACATCACCGCATCATTCGGCGCCACCATCGGCCAGAATGGCTGTGCTGGCATCTATCCGGCTATGCTCGCGGTGATGGTGGCTCCCACCATGGGTGTTGACATCGACATTGGCTTCATTACCAGTTTGCTGCTGATTATAGCTATCGGTTCTTTCGGGATCGCCGGCGTCGGTGGCGGTGCCACCGCTGCTGCATTAGTAGTATTGCCGGCGATGGGTTTTCCGGTGACCATCGCAGCTCTGCTTATCTCCATCGAGCCCCTGATCGACATGGCGCGGACTGCGCTGAATGTAAATGGGGCAATTACTACAGGGGTAATTACCACGCGCCTGTTGGGGGATAAGGTTGGGGTAGAGTCTGCCGCGATGACAGATCCGGGTCTGGCAGAAAATTAACTGCTACACCGTTAGCAAAAGCACCGTCGCCGCTGGCTTCGGCCTTCGACTCCGGGCTGTAATAGCCTAAAACACCAAGGCTAGGTTGTGCTTGCAGGCGTTGACAGCTGCTAACCGTGCCTGTCTCTGAAACTCAGTCAACAACGAGAAGCTCCGATGCGACTGTTATTCACTCTACTATCATTCATCCTACTACTAGGCTCCCTGATGAATGTCGCCGTTGCGCAAACCGACTTCGATGTATTCGAGTCGAGCATTAGCCAAATCCAGAGCGCCCTGCAACAGGGTCAGATCAGCTCTACGGATCTGGTGACGCAATACCTCGCCAGGATCGAAGCCTATGACAAACAGGGCCCGGCACTTAACAGCATAATTCGAATTAATCCTGCGGCGCTGGAGTTGGCCGCGTCACTGGACGCCGAACGCCAGCGCTCTGGTGCCCGCAGTTTATTGCACGGCATTCCTATCGTCGTCAAAGACAACTACAACACCAGCACCATGCCAACCACCGGGGGATCGGTAGCGCTGGCGAACTTCAGACCCTTGGTCAATGCCACCCAGGTTGATAAATTGATAGCGGCCGGCGCCATCATTCTGGCAAAGACCAATCTCCATGAATTTGCCTATGGCATCACCACCGTTAGTTCACTGCTGGGCCAGACTCGCAATCCCTATGATATTCGCCGAGTGCCCGGAGGTTCCAGCGGCGGCACTGGTGCCGCGGTGGCAGCCAGCTTCGCTGCTTTCGGTCTGGGTTCTGATACCTGCGGTTCGATTAGAATACCTGCGGCTTTCAATAATCTGATCGGACTCAGGCCCAGCAAGGGATTATCCAGCATCTACGGTGTCATGCCCCTGTCCCACACCCAGGACGTGGCGGGACCGCTGGCCAGGAGTGCAGAAGACCTGGCTATCGTGTTGGATATCGTCAAGGGCATTGATGCGAATGACAGTGCAACCGCAGTACTAAACTCGAGGAGCCTGCCAAATTTTCAGGATCAGCTGACGGGTATTGATTTGAACGGGCTGCGTTTGGGAAAGCTGGACAGTTATCTGCAACGCGCCGACAGCGATGTGCGCCGAGTTATCGAGACGGCACTGCAGTGGTACCAGGAACAGGGTGCGGAAATTATCGATGTGGAGATTCCTGAACTTGGCGCGCTACTATCCGCTTCGGGATTAATTGGCCATGAGTTCCGCGTCGATCTGAATCAGTACCTGTCCCAGTTTATGAGTGAGGACGTACGCAAGCTCGGTGATATCGTAGACCTTGGTTTGTTCCATCAAGCCGTGCAAGTTGCGCTCACGCGCAGCCGTGACAGGCAGCGCAATGAAGACAGCTATCAGCTAGCCCTGACAGCTCGTGTGGAGTTGCGAGAGGCCATCGAGAAGGTGTTTGCCGAGTATGAGCTGGATGCGATCGTCTACCCGCCCATTGCCGAGACCCCTGTGCTCATCGGTGAATCCCAGCCCGGCAATAACTGTAGCATCAGCGCGAATTCGGGCTTGCCTGCTCTTTCCATGCCCGCCGGGTTTAGCCAGGATGGGCTGCCAATAGGCATGGAATTATTGGGGCAGTACTTCGATGATCCGCGGCTGCTGGCGATAGCCTATGCCTTCGAGCAGGCGCGACAAACCAGGCAGGCTCCAGCGACCACGCCAGTGCTGGAGCAGGGGCTGGCACCAGAGAGCACCATCATAGACCTGGCCTTCAGGCAACAGGGAGTGGCCATCCAGAGTCACTTTGAATTCAATATCCCCACCAACAGCCTGAATTACCAGGTCTTACTGGATGCTGATAATCTGGCGGGGGTCTACGCTGTTACCCTCATCATTGACACTGACTCCGGGCCAGAGGTGGTGGGTCCGGTAGTGCGGAATCTGTTGGGCCCTGAGGTAGAGGCTGCTGCTGGCAGCTATTACATGAGCCCCCAGTTTCGCCAGGCGCTGATTGAGGATCGTGTCTATCTAAAATATTTCGCCAGTGCTCTGCCTGCTACCGGAACCACACAAGCATTGCGCTAAGCTCGGTTCAGTTGCTTTATGCAGATGGCTAATCTGAGCTGACAAACCTGAATTTTTTCCCTGGGGTCTCTGACTAAATTCGTCAGGGCTTCCATAACTCCCTACAAGAGGAGGTCGGTCTGATGCGACGACTTAGTTTTGCAACCACCATTGCTTCAAGTATTTTAGGATTGCTGAGTTTTTCGGCTGTTGCTCAGCAGAACTCCGTGGAGTTGAATTTCGACTATTTCAAGAACGAAGTACAGCCGGTATTCCTCGCCAAGCGGGATGGCAACATCCGTTGTATACAATGTCATACTCGTAGCAGTGGCTATAGAGTCCAGGCACTTGAAGAGCATCAGCTGTTTTTCACCGAAGAGCAGTCAAGAATGAATTTCGAGTCGGCTAGCCAATTTGTGGTGCCCGGTGCAGATCCTCTTCAGAGTCGGTTTTTGACCCATCCTCTGGCAGTGGCAGCTGGAGGTGATCCTTTCCACGGTGGTGGCAAACATTTTCCTTCTCAGGATGATCCGGAATGGCGTGTCATGGCTGACTGGGTTGCCGGGGCCACTAGTCGTCGCGAACCATCTGAACTGGTGGTACGCATTGTTCAGACCACCGCCGCCGGCGATAACTCTTCAATCATCGATCCTGCGACCAATAAGATTGTGGGCAAGATCGGTGACATCGAGATACCGCATGGCGTCGTCGGCGCGCCGGACGGCACCCAGATATATATTACCAATGAGTCTATGCACAGTCTCGACATCATCGATGCGAGAACCCTGCGCGTGAAGCGTCGGATACCCCTTAGTGGCCGACCCAACAATGTGGGGGTAACCGGTGACGGTAGCAAAGTCTATGTTGCCATTATGGAGAGCCCCGGTGCCGTGGATATTATCGATGTAAAGTCTATGACCAAGATAAAAACCGTGCCGGTTAATGGCGCTATACACAATGTCTACGTGACACCGGATAGCAAGTATGCGGTGGCCGGCTCCATTCAAACCAGGACTGTCAACGTCATTGATACGGCTACAGATGAAGTCGCCTGGGAGCTGGAAATGAGTGCCGGCATCAGGCCCATGACCTTCAGTACCAACCCCGATGGTTGGACCAAGAGTATTTTTGTGCAGTTATCCGGCTTCCATGGCTTCGCGGTGGTGGATTTTGAAAAACAGGCTGAAGTAGCCCGTATCGAACATCCGGCGGTGGCAGGACAGGAAGCTCACTATGATGGTTTGCAGGGCGCGCCGGCACATGGCTTGGGCGTTCCTCCCAATGGCGAGACTGTCTGGTCAACCAGCAAAGTCTATAGCCATGCCTATATTTATTCCCTGCCGGAACTGGAGCCGGTGGGCCAGGTGTTTGTAGGGCAACACCCAGAGTGGATTACCTTTACCCCGGATGGCAAGACTGCCTATGTTGGCGCGGCGGGTGACCACGTTACCTATGCGGTGGACGTGGAGACTCTGACAGTGGATGCCGTGATTCCTGTGGGGCAGGTGCCGAAGCGAGTCGGCACCGTGTTAATGGCGGTAGACTAAAAACTTTCAAGATCAGCGAGTCAGAATTTCAGGGTCTCACAAATCGACTCAGGGAATGATCACTGATATGTCGATGCTGTTAGTCGCCGGTGTCGGCAACACCGGAACTGGGGACACCTATCCAGTAGGTGCCTGGTGGCAATGACTGTGTGATGCGGGAATTAGTGACAAAGAAAGAGCTGTTGTCATTTTCCAGCACGATGCTGCCCAGAGCTTGATCCGGCATTATCTGCACCACGAACAGTTTGGGATTCAGCTGTGTTGAACTCAGATCAAATTGTAAGTTCGTGGTGTTCAAAACATCGAATTGATACAGATCCAGGAACTTCTCTTCAAACAGGAAATCACTCTCGTTGAGACTGCCCGTAAGCTTCGGGTTGGGGTTGATTTCAACCTCCACACCATAGATTGACGTGAATGTTTCGAAGGACGATGTGAGACTGTTGGTAGAGGCAATGATAGTGACTTCGTAATTCCCTATCTCGGCACTATCCGAACTACTTGCTCCCAGCCAATAAGTACCCGCCTGTATATCTTCCACAATGCGAGAATTGAGCCCGGTACCGGAATCGTCATCGAAAAACGTAAACGTGTCTATAGTGTCCTGTGTCGATGTCACCCTGACGAAATATAAAAATGTATCGACAGTGTTGGACTTCAAACGAATGTCGACGCGGGAATCGTGCTCGAAACTGTATTGGAAAAGGTCAAGAAATTTGCCGTCCAGATCCGTATCCGAGCTTGAGAGCGAGCCACTGAAAGATATGCTGTCATTGGGGCCACCCACTATCGAAGAATTTGGTAAAACAATATCTACTCCATACACAGAGCTTAGAGTAAGCTCCTGTCCATAAATGGAATTCGCACCAGCAATATCATCCGCTTGCAGGGTCGTAATTTCGCTGACGAAGGGCTGCATGATGGCATCGACACTTACGCTGGCCGATTGCATGGCCGAGCTCGTGCAGGGCAACACGTTCGAAATCGGTGGTGTTATCGAAGCGTAAAGGTCCACTGTATATGTCCCAGTTTTTGCTGTTGTTGAATACAATATCTGCGTCGGTAATGTGGAAGTTGGTACATGACAGATCCATGCAGAGTCCAGCGGTGAGGGTTACAGCCAGCACATTTTCACGGAATTCAGAGCCGCAGACAGTATCGCTGAAATTCACGCCGGTTACATTGTCCCCAAATCCCCCGGGGCCAACCTGGTCGATGCAGGGATCGAGAAACTCATCCACCACGCTAAACTCGAAGGCGGTTTCGTTGCTCCAGGCATCCAGCGCGCGTTTAAAGGCTTCATTCCAACTGCTGCCACTGGGCGCGACCCCGCTTATGCCAACGTGAAAGGTGGCCTGACCAAATTCCCAGAAGTTACCGGAGAGTTCGAGGCCGTGATTGCTGGGTATCCAGCTCAGTACCAGCAACGCGGTTGCTAAATTTCGCAGGCGCTTAACCATCAGCGCAGAATCTCGCCTTGGCTTACATCCGATCTATCGCTAGCAACTATCGAGAAGTTAATTAGAGGCGCTCCGAATTTCGATGAGATCCTGAATTCGCGCTTTGAACTCGTCGACGGAGAGTGCTCGCCGGATCATGAGAGGGCTGGCCTCAGTGCTAACTCCGGCCGCAGTATCACCGCTGCCCTGAATGAGTAGTTTCGGTTTCTTAATAGCGGCGGGGATCCCGGTAACGCTTTGTACTTCGGTGACGGGTTCTAAGTCTGCGGTGCTCATGCGGCGTACGCCATCGTCATCAACGATAATGAAATGGCCCTGGGACCAGCCCAGTAGAGGATTTATCACATCCCGACTGGTAGATTCGACGAAATAAATTCCCTCTTCTCCAAGCTCCGGAATTTTCAAGCCGCTGACTTGCACGTCCTGGCCGTTGAACACCCCGCCCATGAATTTGAGCTCGATGGCGGCGGCATCATAGTCTCCTTTCATAACATCTATTATGTTAAATGTTATATAGGTGCTAATGATGCCGCTGCTACTGTCTTGTCTGCTTTCGCTGAGAATTACTTCGCCTTCGAATATAAATTCAGCATCTGCGGTAAGTTGATCGATATCCATGCCGAGAATAGTCGTGGCGCTGGCGCAGACAGCAAGCAGAAGCAAGTAAGCACAGCTAAGGGAACGGGCAAGCACATGGCGCATGTGTACATGGACAATACCCGCAAGGTGCTGGGGCGCACTGTGGGCTTGCGTTGCATGAGCAGCGGACCCTGTTTTTGATTGATAAATCATGAATGTTTCTCACTGGGTCAATCAGAAGATTATAGAGCAGACCCGCTATCAAGCATAGAAACAAGGACAGGCTACAGCCGTTATTTATTCCCGTACAACAGCCAATTATTTGCTTCAATTGCGTGCAGTTGCTATCGGAGACTAGCCGGTAGTATGCTCGGGGCTTCGCGAACGAGAACTATCAGGGCCCCCTAAAAACCAAATATGCAGTCTAGCCGTTTCGCCAATATCATTTCCGGGTCCTTACTTGCCCTGGTAAACATTTCAGTTGCAGTGTCGGTTGCTGCCTTGTTGTTTGCCCAGACCGATCCACGGCTGATGGTACCAGGTATTGCTATTTTACTTATGGGCACGCTGGTCACCGGTCTGGGAGGATCCCTTTTCAGTGATCACAAGGCCGTCATCTGCTCGCCACGCAACGGCCTGGTGCCTGTTTTCGCGGTCATGGTCTCCGGTATCTACGTCAGTTTTGGATCCCAGTATTCGCTTGGGGCCGAGGCAACAATTATTGCCGCCATTATGGTCACCACCGTAATTGTAGGCTTGTTTTTGTTGTTACTGGGCCGCTTGAAGTGGGGAAACCTGGTTCGCTACATACCCTACCCCCGTAACCGGAGGTTTTTTCGCAGGCATTGGTTACATCTTTATCCAGGGTGGGTTAACCGTTGCTGCCGGTGAGCAACCTAGTTTCGATTTGGTTTCGAGCACAGAATTTATGCAGTTGGTTTCGCCTGCGGTGATCCTGGCTCTGTGCCTCATTATGGGCAAGATGTTTAAAGATAACGCCCTGTCGGTACCCGCTATCTTGTTGCTGGCGATGCTGATTTTTTATGGCGCCATGTTCTTCAATGGAATTGGCCTGCAAGAGGCCACCGCTAATGGCTTGTTGCCTTCCATCGAGTCTACCGGGGCATTGATTCCGGTTTTTAACTGGGATTATTTGCAGGGAATCAGGTGGGCGCTGATTTTCGAACAAGCCGGCGGCATCGTGGTGGTGGCATTGTTGTGTTCCGTGATGCTGCTGTTGGATGTGTCCGGGGTAGAGCTGATCGCTCGCAGGGATCTGGACCCGGATCACGAACTACAGGTGATGGGTTACACCAACGTAGTTAATGGCTTGCTGGGCGGTTTTCCCGGGGTCCACGATGTCTCTGATACGGCGTTGGTGGATACACTCGGTGGCAAGGACCGCCTCACCGGCTTTGTTTATTCGGCGCTGGTGGCAGTCGCAATATTGGCGGGCGCAGAATTCATGGCGGTGGTTCCTACTTTCTTGCTGGGTGGGCTATTAATATATGTTGGCTTGGAATTTCTGATCGACTGGGTGTGGAAGGCCCGCGACGAATTACCAATGTCAGACTATGTTGTGGTCATCCTCATTCTGATTGTGATTATTTTCTCTGATATATTGCAAGGGGTAACCTTTGGGTTTTTTGTTGCGATTATTCTGTTCGTGGTGAATTATTCCAAGCTCAGTGTAATCAAGATCGAGACTAATGGCAGTGATCACGCCAGTAATGTTGACCGGGATTTGGACACAAGGGAGTTGTTAAACAAGGAGGGCAATCGTGTTCTGATTCTTATTCTTCAGGGCTTTATTTTTTTCGGTACAGCGGATAAATTAATCACCTCAATCCGGAATCGTATAAAGAATCCGGTGGCAGACAAGATCGACTTTTTGGCGCTGGACTTTCACCATGTAAGCCAACTCGATACTTCCGCCATTATCACTTTTTCCAAACTGGCACAACTGAGCGACCGTGAGGGTTTTCACATCGTAATCAGCGGAGCCGATGAGAATTCGATTAAGCAGTTGGTGAAGCATGGGTTCTTCACGTTTGGCGAACAGTTGCGCGAAAGAATCTACAAGGAGCAGTTAGAAGTTGCGGTGGACTGGTGTGAACGACGAATCCTGAAAGATTTGAATATTAATGCCGGCAACCACAACATGAGCCTGGCAGATGTGTTGGGTCGCATCGCTTACGCAGCAAGTGATATTGAATCACTCTCTGATTATTTCGCGATCGAGAATCGCAAAACTGGCGAGTATCTTTTTACCGAAGGTGACAAGGGCGAGAGTCTCTATTTCGTCGGCGCTGGAACCGTGGCTGTGGTTCTGAAAATCCCCAATCAGAAAGAACGAATTCTGCGGAAATACAAATCGAGAGCGATTCTGGGGGAGATGGCTATTTATACCGGGGACAATCGAACCGCGAGCGCACGAATCGAAGACGATGCTCAGTTGTTTAGATTGGATAAGGAGCAATTAGAGGCAATGTCACACAAATTTCCGGCTTCTACAGCTGCCCTGCACACCTATATCGTTCGCGTACTTGCCGAAAGACTGGGCCGGGCCAACCGTAATTTAAGTCGATATATCTAGAGCACCATCCCGACGATGTTTGCCTCGGTATTCAGTTAGAGCCCGGTACTGCTGTCTGCCGCGAGGCCCTAACTCTGTTCGCTAGCATCAATATCCATTTCGTAATCGGGCAGGCGATAGATATAAACACTAACGCCCAGACCAATAGCCGCTAGCAATGGGTAAAGCAGGGGCCTGGCAACAATCCAGCAAGATATTCCCATGCTTATCCAAACAACGACGATAGCACGGATCTTTATACGCCTGGGAATGCCTCTGCCCGACTCAAAATCCCGAATGATAGGGCCGAAATACCTGGTGGCCAGGAGTCGGTTGTGCAGGCGTTTCGACGAACGCCCGAAACAGTAAGCCGACAGCAATACAAATGGCACTGTTGGCATTATGGGCAGGAATATTCCCACAATTCCCGCCGCTAGAGAGAGGACGCCAGCAACTACTAGCAAGCTGTGTTTTATGCGCCCGAGCATGTGACCGCGACCACGGTGTTCTGGCTATGCTTCACCGAATCTCTGATGGTTTATCTAAACAGATTAAGATCGATGCTGTCTGCCATCAATTTATAGCCGATATCATTCGGGTGCAGATTATCCTCGGTCAATGAGGGCAAGATGCGAGCAGGATTTGCGGGGTCCTGCACCGCCTTTTCGAAATCTATAAGTCCGTCGAATTCACCCCCGTTGCGGATGAACTCGTTAACCTCCTGTCTCACCAGTTCGCCCGCCGGGGTAAAATACGCCGCGCCTTCGAACGGGGTGAGGGTTGCTCCAATAATTTTGATGCTGCGGGCGTGGGCTCTGGTGATTAGTTGTCGGTACCCGGCAATAATTTGTGCCGCCGAGGTCGGTGTACCGTTTTCTCGAGAAGCCATGCCGATATCGTTGATACCCTCCATCAGAACCATGTGTGTGACACCAGTCAAAGCCAGCACATCGCGCTCGAATCTGGCCTGCAGGTTTTGGCCAAACAGAGTGTTGCCCTCGGTTGTTACCTGATTACCACTAATGCCAGCATTCAGCACCGCGAACTTTTCGGTGCCCGAATCTGCAAACAGTCTTCTGGCGAAATGATTGGGCCAGCGCTGGTTGGCGCTGTCGGTTGAGCCCCAGCCATCGGTGATGGAGTCGCCAACCATGGCGATGGCCGTAACAGAATCGCTATTAGTCACATCGATGGCAGTCAATAAATTCCAGGCAGGTGATTCTGATGCGGTGGGCAGGATCGTACTTGCCACATGATTGCCGGGCTCAGAAATATAATTGGTCTGGTTCGACAGTGCGTGGGCAGTGAGGAAGCCACTGCTTTCTGGCAGGTAGAGACTTACTGCAAGATTGCTTAGCTCGGGCACAGTGAATTCGATTGCATCACTGATGACTGTGGCACCTCGGGGAATAATTATCCCAGATTGACCACCGAAACTTAGGGACTTGCTGCTGCCCGCCTGAATCGAGCTACCCTCAGCCTGCAGAGCCACCGACACTTCTCCAATTTTCATGGCCTGATCGCCGTGGGTATTGGACAATCGTAGCCGCAGACTGCTGCCACCAACACTGGTGTGCACAATTAGGCGCAAGGTTTGATCTTCCACCGAGGCGGCGTCAGTTGCAGAGTCGACGATAGTACTTGGGCTGGTGCTCCAGGTGGAAACCCAATTGGAGCCGTCGTGGTCCTGAGCCCAAAGCTCTGCACCCGACAGGGTAATTGTTAGCAGCAGCACTAAGCCCAGATTCATCATAGGTTTGTTAAGAATTTTATCATTGCGAAAAGGTATACCCGCGTAATTGGAATTATTATTCGAATCGAGTAAATCATAGATTGCTCAAAATGAGAATCTAAAATCTATGCTTGTGGCCGTGCCGGCGGACTATGGGTCCCTTTTTCTCCCGTACAGGGCTACAGCGCCAGGGCGGACTTTGATTCATTAATCTGAGGCTCTCTAGTATGCTTGATCGTGAAATGGGCCCCGACACACGCATCAACTACCTACAGCGATTTTTTAAATTTTTGTAGGAACATCATAAGCCCTGAACCGCTTAACGAGTTTAAATCCAGAGTAGAGTCATGGAATTATTGCCGGCCATCGAAGTAGAATCGCCCCAGGGCGTTGAAGTAAATGCCGCAGTCATCTGGTTACACGGATTGGGTGCCGACGGCGGCGATTTTGCACCCATAATTCCTCAGCTCGATCTATCACCGAGCTTTGGGATTCGGTTTATCTTCCCCCACGCCCCCTCGATACCCGTCAGCATCAACAATGGCTACGTCATGCCGGCCTGGTATGACATCAAGCAGATGGATATGGACCGCCATGCGGACCCAGAGCAATTAAGGCAATCTGCGGCGCGAGTGCAGCAATTAATCGAGCGAGAAATCAAACGGGGCGTGGACAGCAAGCGTATCATCATCGCCGGCTTCTCCCAGGGTGGCGCGGTTGCCTACGAGGCTGCGCTAAGCTACCCGCAAAAACTGGCAGGAATCATGGCCCTGTCCAGCTACTTCGCCACCGCAACCACGGTAGAGATCAATCCCGTGCAAAGTGAGATCGCCATCATGATCTGTCACGGTAGCCTCGACCCGGTACTGCCTGAAGCCATGGGGCAGAAAAGCCTCGAAAAGCTCCAATCCCTGAATTTCACCCCCGAATACCACAGCTATCCCATGGAACACTCGGTGTGCCCACAGGAGATCGCTGACATAGCGGTTTGGATTAAATCCCTCCTCGATTAGGGCAATAGACAAGGCTTTGCTCAAAGTAGCATTAATCTGTGCTGAGTCTTCTGCGCTGGGGAATTTGCCCAGAACCATCAAGCGCTGTGGAGCGCAGCGCGCCATCACTGCACCTCCCTATGTCCGGGCATTGAAGCCCTGCATCAAGTATTCATGCCTAAGCGATGCAAAAAACAATGAATGAAAGTCTTGACCTTAGACCTGACTCTAAGGTTTATAATGGCGCTCATTCGGTCAACAGACAGTGTTTACAACAGTTAGCAGAGGTGTGGAATGCTCAAAATCAGCGAACTATCAACCAGGACCGGGCTTTCAGCGCACACACTACGCTACTACGAAAAGCACGGGCTGATCAGCGCCAGTAAGCGCTCCGAGGCAGGCTATCGCTTTTACAGCAACGCCGATGTGCGACGGGTAGAATTTGTGCGCAGCGCGCGCCATATCGGATTTTCACTGAACGATATCTCGCAATTACTCTCCATCCGGGTAGACAAGAGCAGCCACAGTTGTCAGGAAGTAACAGACATTACCGGCGCGAAACTTGAGGAGGTGAACGCCAGAATTGTTGAATTACAAAGCCTGCAGCAGACGCTGCAAAGACTCCTTGACAGCTGCGGCGGTGGACCCGAAAATGCGACCCATTGTTCGATAATGGAAGCGTTGGAGGCAGCAGAGGGTGGAGGCAAAGTTCAGGGTAAAGGTAGGCAATCGGGGAGTAATGACAAATGATTTTGGTAAATAGTTTCTGGAATCTCGTTATTGAAAGTGCGCCCTGGTTGCTGGTGGGCTATTTTCTCGCTGGCATCATCAAACAAGTTATACCTGGCACGTGGATACAGAGCCAACTGGCCAAACCGGGTCTGTTATCGATCGTAAAAGGGGCGGTAATAGGTGCGCCGCTGCCGCTGTGCTCCTGTGGCGTAATTCCCACGGCACTGGCTATTCGCAAGGCCGGGGCTTCAAAAGGAGCCACTTCTGCTTTTTTAGTGGCGACGCCGGAAACCGGCGTAGATTCGATTTCCTTTTCCTACGCCATACTGGGGCCGGTATTCGCACTAGCCCGACCAGTCAGCGCATTGCTTAGTGCGGTGATTGCCGGTGTGCTGGTTAATTTCACCGACACCAGTGAAGTGATTGAGGCAACTACTGCCAGTATCAGTAGTTGCTGCGGGGGCAAAAAAGAGCAGCCGCTTGCGCACACGAGCCTGGGCCAAAAACTGATTAGCGCGGTGCAGTATGGCTACGGCAGAATGATTTCCGATACCGCTAAATGGCTGGTGATAGGTTTGGTGGCGGCTGCAGTCATCACGGCGCTGGTACCTCAGTCTTTCTTCCTGCAATGGAGCGACGGTGTCGTGGCAATGTTGGTGATGGTGGTGGTAGGGCTACCCATGTATATCTGTGCAACAGCCTCGACTCCGGTTGCGGCAGGGCTGCTGTTCGCAGGAGTCTCACCCGGTGCGGCACTGGTTTTTATGTTAACCGGGCCCGCCACTAACATTGCGACTATGGGTGTGATCAGGGAGCAACTGGGCAGGCGTGCATTGGCTGCCTATCTGGCTGGCGTCATCGGCACGGCGATAGTCTGTGGTCTGGCACTCAATGAGTTTTACCAGTTATTCGGGTGGTCATTGCAGTTATCGATGCAGGAGCCTGGTGAGTCCTACGCCCTCTGGCAACAATTGGCGGCGATACTTTTGTCTGGCTTGGTACTGCGGGTCTGGTTGCAGCCCCTGTTGCAAAGAAAACCGGGGATGACGGAAGCGCTGCAGGACTAGCAGGCTGTTGAAAAACTCTTAGCCGGCACGATACAGCGTTAAAACCTGGCTCAAAATGCTCATTTACGGCATGTAAACTCCGCTTTTTCGCCATAGTTTGCCTCGTCTCCCACTCGCCTGAGAGCTTTTCAACAACCTGCTGGGGAATCACTAACCAGAACTTGCCTAAGCTTCGATTTTCTTGCTTCGCTGGTGGTCAATCTGATGCTCGGCATTGAGAGCAAAAACCAGATCGGCACGGTCGGGGAGAGTCTGCAGAGCGTGGTGAGTCAAGCGTTCGAAATGTTGAATGAAGCGCTGCAGTTGCTCGTCATTCATGATCTGACTGTTGTCTGACGACTGCTTTGCTGCCTGCGCAGACAGCTTTACTTCCTGCAGTTTGCGCCAGCTTTTCACCTGCTCAAACGAGGGTGCCTGCAACACAATCAGATGATCTATGTAACTGAACCACGTCTGATAATGAGTAGCCAATTGCTCGTTGGCATAACGCCGCCAGGCCCCCTCGCGGTCATCGACCCGTTCCAGCTCATTTACAGCCATAACCAACTCTGAGTCAGTTTGCGGCGCTACGCCGAGGAACCATCCTTCGAGAATGATGAGATCCGGCCTACCCTCGAACACCGGACAGTCACCGGTGGCAACGGGGTTATCATTAGCCTTGTCGAAGCGCGGCAGGCAGATAGCAGTACCCCCGCTCGCACTCAGCAAGGCGCTAATAGTTTTCAGAGCCAATACGGTGTCGTGGGTGCCGGGTACACCGCGGGTGGCTAACAGGGGATGAATCGTTGCGGCCAGCTGTTGTCGATGTTGGCGGGAGAAATAGAAATCATCGATGGAAAGGCGGGCAATTCGCCGGCCTTGATCCTCGAGAAATAACTGCAGTAGTCTGGCGAGGGTGGACTTGCCGGTGCCTTGAGCACCGCTAATACCAAGCACCAGTGTGTGTGAATTAGACTCTGTAATTCGCTCCAGCCATTGCTCGGCTAGTGGCAGAAACCATTTGAGGGCAGCTTGTCGGTAACTTTCCGGTAAGCCTTCTGCATGGAGGAAACCAGTCAGGGTGGTTTCGAAGGACGCTGTCATTGGCACTTGATTCAATTGGCTCTCAGGGAGCGGGGATTATCCCACTGCAGGCGCTAAAAAACTAACGTCTTGAGTCTGCGATGGTCCTGGCTAGAGCTTTTCGGAGCAACTACAAACAGAGGATGTATCGCCTGTAGTCCCTGTCTTTTCTGGCGTCTGGATTTTGCCGACAAAGCCGGTGGGCTGTGGTAGGATTCTTGACACGCAGATCACAACGACCTTGCTTGACACATTTCCACACCAATGTTGCTGGTTCGACCTTTACTTATTTGATTCAAATTCACAAGCAGTATGACCTCTTCCTTATTGCCTGAAAGACCCCTGCTGATTTCGCCGACCCTGGCGTCTACCATAGGGCTGGAAGAGGCCGTTATGTTGCACGTACTCGCGGAGCTGATAAGTCACGGAGCCACGGTAAAACGTAATAGAGCCAAACAGCTAGCCTGGCTGGAGCTGGATGATGGTAAGTTACAACAGGCGTTTCCATTTTGGGCGCCGATTGATATCAAGCGCGTACAATCCAGCTTGCAGAGCCTGGGACTGGTCCTGATCGACGCTGACACAACATCTCCTGGCAGTTATTTTTTTGCGATTGATGATGTTGATAGCGCGGACATAGAAAGTGCGGGCACCTCAAGCGCGAACATAGAACCCGTGGCAAAGACCCCGACGCAACAGCCTGTAACCGCTGTGCCTGGTTCCGCCACTGCATCGTTGATGCCCCCTAACTGGCAACCTGATGACAATTGGATGCGACAATGCAAGCAACAGGGAATCCCGCAGGAGTTCGCGCAGAGCCTGGTGCCTGAGTTTGTGGCTTACTGGCGCGACCGGGCTCAGGCAAGATTTTCCTGGGGTAGTGCGTTCTCGAAGCATGCATTAAAACGCTGGCGCGAAGAGCAGACGCGTAAAGGCGCCTATGAACTGACGAGTGTCATGGGGACCGACTGGCAGCCAAATTCCGATGCGGTGGGCATTCTCGAGATTGCCGGGGTCAATCCCAGTTTTATCGAGGACGCGATTCCGGAGTTCGTCCTGTACTGGCGCGAGCGCGGCATGGTGAACGGAGCCTGGAACACAAAATTTATTGAGCATATCAGGCGGCAGTGGGCGAAATTCTCCGCCTCGCTGGCCTTCGATGATACGCCCAGGCCCATCACCGCTGATTGGCAGCCCAGCGCGGATTTTTATGAAATACTGCAGCTGGCAGAAATTGAAGCTGACTACGCCAGGCGTAAACTGCCGGAGTTCGTTATGTACTGGAAAGACAGTCAGCAAGCCAAGCCTTCATGGAACACTGCGTTTCTTCAGTTCATAAAACAGGATTGGGCACGGCAGCTTAAAGTAGAGGAACTCGACGATGCGAAAGATCGAATCATTACTGGATCAACACAGGAAAAAGTTAGAGAAAGGCTCAGACAGCTTGCAGACAGAAGCTGGGCAGACTAACTCCAGTAAGGAAATCCAGAAGGGTATTAATCGAGTAAATGAAACCCGTGGCGGTGGCTATGGGACTTCTACGGAGCGAGATAGAGCGCCTTCCGATAACACCGATGCTATCGGCAAGATCTTTGCTGAATTCGAGTTCGCCTATCACAACCAGTTTCACAAGGCCTTTGCCGATGATCAGAGTTTAGTTATTGCCAAGAAGTATTGGCTCAGCAACTTGGAACATTTCTCGTCTGCTCAAATTATCCACGGGGGCAAGCAGATAATCCGCACCCAGGATTACCTGCCCTCACTTGCTACCCTGGTGCGGGCCTGTGAACAGGGCCTGGATCTCTTCGGCTTGCCTTCTGCCAGGCAAGCTTATCTGGAGGCCTGTGCCGCACCTTCGCCCAAACTTGAATTCAACTGGAGTCACGAAGCGGTCTACCATGCCGGCAAGGCAAGTGGCTGGTATCTGCTCGCTAACGAACCGGAATCAAGAGCCTTTCCCATTTTTGATTACCACTATGGAGTATTATGTCAGCGTGTTATCGGTGGTGAGACCCTGGACCTCGATGTGCCTGCCGCACTGCCCGAAAAAATTCAACGTAAGCTGGACAAGGCGGAGACGAAAGCGCGCTTCGCCCAGCTCCGGGAAGAGCTGGGTTTGTAGCTAGGGTACCTCTGAACAATGCAGTTATGCCTGGAGACACTGGCAGGCCGGCGACCCGTACTCAATTGCCACGCTATTAATTAGGCTGACCTATCCATTATTGGAAGCGCTTAGTGATAGTTAGACCATAGGTTTTTGGCTCGTTTGGATAGCCGCTGAAGCTGCCCGCCTGCGCAACCGAGGGGAATGCACTCAACAAGTAATCATCGTCATTGAGATTACGACCCCAGAGCATGGCTTCAAATCCGTTTCCCCATTCAATGCCGATGCTGGCGTTGAACGTGCCGACTTCCCGAGACGCAAAGCGTGCTGCCACATTCGCAACGATGGGAACTTCGTCGTCGTAGATGTATTCGGCTCGAACAAAGCCCGACATCGTGTTTCCCAGGGTAAAGCTGTAGGTGCCAGACAGGTTCATGCTGAACTCGTGGACACCTGGCACTTTCTCTCCAGATAAATCGAGGGGTCCGTCGACGCCTGCCCCATCTTTGAAGGAATCGTATACCGGATTTAGCCATGTTCCGGCGAAGGACACGGTGAGTTCATCGATAGGTACATAGGTTGCTTCTAATTCAATGCCGGTAGTCGATTGTTTGCCCGCATTGGAGAGGACGAACCCGGTGCCAACGAATAGGTTGGACTGGAAGCCTTTGATTTCCTGGTCGAATATCGCAATGTTGACTGTGCCTCTGTCGAAGCGTGTCTTCAATCCAACTTCGTACACAGTTGCATCTTCAGGCCCGGCGAACCGCGATCCGGCATTGAGGTTGTTCAGGCCGAGCCCGCCGGCGTTGATCGCACTCATGTCGGTCGCAAATGGGCGCGAATCACGTGACAGATTCCACGATGATGCTTTGAAACCAGTGGCAGCAGCCGCGTAAACGTTGATTCTATCGGTAGCATCGAATGCTAATCGAACCGTCCAGGTAACGTCGTCATCCTTTGAACTCCCGTTTTCAACCGCATTCGGGAAGTTCAGAAACGGGGGCGCGAATTGCAGTAGTTGCAGGGCCAATAGCGTGTTGCAGGCCGGTGGAGGATTTTGCGCCGAACACTCAATCGGGGCCAGCGCTGCCGCTGTTCCAGTTGCTATAGCCGTCGCCGTAGCCTGATCAGCACCGCCGGCAAGGGCTTGTGCAAAGGCACCTGCAAAAATGAAGGCACCACCAACCTGCTCAAGGTCGAGTCCGGAAAATACATCCGTAACGAGCATATTTGCTGACGTATCTTTCTCGTCTTCGGTGTAGTTGGCACCCAGTGTCAACGTCGCCCGATCATCCATCAGGTGAATATCGAGTTGCCCGAATACTGAGAAGGACTCGTTGTCCTGGGTGAAGGTTTCGAATCGGCCCTGACCCGGTGCAAAAAAAGTGCCCTGTGGTACACCGATACCACCTTCGATCTGGTTAAGAGCTGAGTTGCCCGGTATGCCCCCGGTCAGGATGTCCGCATAATTGCGAAAATCTGCGCCATACGAAAGCACATTTTCCAATTCAACATCTTCGTTGAAGTAAAATCCCCCAATCATCCAGTCGACTGCACCCAGGTCGGATGAGGTAAGGCGTACCTCCTGCGTAAAGGTATCAATGTCGGTATCGTTCGAATTGGGGTTGATTAGACGCGCACTGGTGAAATCGACGTCGCCATTCTCTTTTTTGCCTTGATTGCGGAACGACGAAATTGAGGTTAACGTCGCTGTCTCGAATTCGTAGTCGATTTGCAGTGAAACACCACTGTTTTCGATCTCATTAGTGGGCTCAAAATCAAAAAACTGGGCCCGGGCAAACGGTGCTTCCGGAAGTATTTGCCCTCCGATAGCCACTATGGCAGCGCCTGTGGGGCCATTGACGAGATTTGCAACACCACAACATGCTTCGTCTATATCGCTAAAGTCTGCGATAAAGCGGAATTCCAGCTTATCGCTGGGTTGAAACAATAGTTGCCCACGAATGCCGAAACGATCGTGCTCATTGTATTCGCCACCGCTGCTGAGGTCTTTGAAGTATCCATCTCGTTGATTCACGCTGCCGGACAGGCTGAATGCAACCGTGTCTGACAAAGGACCGGTAACATTGGCTTTCGCGATAACTTCGTCGAAATCACCAAGTGTTAGGGAGGTGGAACCACTAAAGGCGTCCAGGTCGGGTTTCGCCGTGATGACGCTGATGACGCCTGCAGAGGCATTTTTACCAAACAATGTGCTTTGCGGTCCGCGTAAAACCTCAATGCGCTCCAGATTCGGTAGATCGGCCAGCACTGCAGCGGAGCGTGAACGATAAACACCATCGATAAATACGCCTACCGACGGTTCGATACCCGCGTTGTTGGCACCGTTACCGAAGCCGCGAATAATAAAATTGGTATTACCGGTTTGCTGCAATTGCGCGACGCGCAACGATGGGATGACAGATTGTAAATCTTTGATGTCCTGTATCCGGGCCTTTTGCAATACCTCCTGGCTAACAACGGATACCGCGATAGGCACTGCCTGCAATGTTTGCGAACGCTTCGACGCAGTCACCAGAATTTCTTCAATCCGGCTGCTGGAGTCGTCCTGACCGAGAGCGGGTAACGTGACTGACACCGCAATCATTGCTGATATACTCGTCAATGTAGGAATTTTATACATTGATATGCTCCCTGATGATTGAAAGAACCGTTCCATACTAACATTCGGCATTAGAAGAACCAAAGTTATATGAAGTGGCCGGGGATGCAGTTGAAGCAATAATCGGCTTTTAATAGTTGGCGCCTGCCATCCTCCTCATAGGCAACTCCAACGCCGTCTCCGGGCATTAATCCCAGAGCTGCACCGACTTGGTCCTGAGTTTGTATCTCCACGGCATCACTGCATTGTTCAGAGCTGCCCTAGGTTGAAAGTGGCGTGGCTAGGCGCTCAGCTTCCGATATTTAATACGGCTGGGTTGTGCTCCTTCGCCGAGACGCTGCCTCCTGTCGGCTTCGTAGTCCGTGTAATTTCCCTCGTGCCAAACCACCTGACTGTCACCTTCGAATGCCAGAATGTGGGTGCATATGCGATCGAGAAACCAACGATCATGTGACACTACGATTACACAACCGGGAAACGCCAGTAGGCCCTCTTCCAGCGCGCGCAGAGTTTCTACATCGAGGTCATTGGTTGGCTCGTCCAGCAACAAGACGTTGGCGCCTCGTTGCAACAGCTTCGCCATGTGCAGTCGGTTGCGTTCACCACCGGAGAGGTCTTTCACGAATTTCTGTTGGTCGCCGCCCTTGAAGTTGAAGCGACTGGCGTAGGCGCGGGAAGAAATTTCGAATTTACCTATCTTCAACATTTCCTGACCGCCGGACAGCTCTTCCCATACGGTGTTAGCGCCGACCAGTTCGTCGCGGCTCTGGTCTACATAGGCCAGGTCTACCGTGTCGCCAATGTCTATGGAACCGCTGTCGGCCTGCTCACGCCCTATCAGCATGCGCAGGAACGTAGTCTTGCCAGCACCGTTGCCGCCGATGATACCGACGATACTGCCCTTGGGAACGCTGAAGCTCAGATCCTCAATCAGACTCATGTCGCCAAAGCCCTTGCTGAGGAGGCTGACTTCAATAACCTTGTCACCCAGTCTTTTTCCAGGAGGAATATAGAGCTCTGAGGTTTCGTTGCGTTGCTGAAAATCTTGTGAATTCAGTTCTTCGAATCTTGCTATGCGGGCCTTGCTTTTGGATTGACGGCCCTTGGGGTTCGCCCGCACCCATTCCAGCTCCGACCTGATGCTGCGCTCATGAGCGGCCTGTTGTTTTGCCTCTACACCGAGGCGTTTTCCCTTGGCCTCGAGCCAGGCGCTGTAGTTGCCTTCGTAGGGAATCCCGTGGCCGCGGTCCAGTTCCAGAATCCAGCCGGCAGCATTGTCGAGAAAATATCGATCGTGGGTTATTGCCACCACGGTGCCAGGATATTCCTGCAGGAACCTTTCCAGCCAGGCCACGCTCTCGGCATCAAGATGATTGGTAGGTTCATCCAGTAAGAGCATGTCGGGTTTAGATAAGAGCAGACGACAGAGCGCAATTCGCCTCTTCTCGCCGCCGGAAAGCTGGGCTACTGCCGCGTCCCAGGGTGGTAGCCTTAAGGCATCGGCGGCACGCTCGAGAATGCGTTCCACTTCCCAGCCATCGACGGCATCGATCTGGTCCTGCAACTCACCTTGTTGCTGCAGCAGGCCATTCATCTCCTCGTCGCTCATGGGCTCGGCAAACTTGTCACTGATGGCGTTAAATCCCTCCACCAGTTCGATGATGTCTTTTATGCCCTGCTGCACATTGCCCCGCACGTCCCGGCTTTCATTAAGCTGCGGTTCCTGTGGCAAATAGCCAATCTTGATATCCGCCTGTGGCCGCACTTCGCCGTTATATTCTCTGTCCTCGCCAGCCATAATCCTGAGCAGGGTAGATTTGCCGGAACCGTTGAGGCCCAGCACACCGATTTTGGCGCCGGGGAAAAACGACAGCGAGATATTCTTCAATATCTCCCGTTTTGGCGGGACTACCTTGCTTACTCCGTGCATGGTGTATACAAACTGGGCCATTGTTTCGATTCCTGCATCAGGGGTAAAATTTCGGTCGCCATTATGGCATAGCAGAGAGGATCTTTGTGGCATCC